>CAYQKH010000005.1:0-35040 GCA_964417945.1 uncultured Opitutales bacterium | reverse complement strand
AACAGATTATACTCTTCCTTTCTTTTGAGCGCCGATACCCCGTCCCTATCGCAATCCCGCATCGAGGGCACCCTCGAACGGATCATCTTTTCCAACGAAGAAAATGCCTACACCGTCGGGGAAATCCGGCTGCGCGCAACCGGAGATCAGGCCGCCTCCACGATCACTATTACCGGCGTTCTCCCCGGAGTGCAGTGTGGGGAAACCCTCCGCTGCTACGGTCAATGGAGCCATCACAAGACCCACGGAAGCCAGTTTAAGGTCGAAACTTTTGAATCCCGCCTACCCGCCTCCGTCCACGGTATCCGGAAATATCTTGGGAGCGGGCTGATCAAGGGGATCGGACCGAAATACGCCGACCGTATTGTCGACAAGTTTGGCGAGGAGACCCTAGAGGTCATCTCTGAGGAGAGCAAGCGCCTGAAAGAAGTGGAAGGCATCGGTCGCGAACGGGCCGCCAGCATAAAAAAGGCTTGGGACGAGCAACGCGCCGTTCGCGACGTCATGATGTTTCTTCAAACCTACGGGATCACCACCAACCAGTGCGTCCGCCTCGTCAAACGCTATGGCATGGAAACCCGTCGGCTTCTTGAGGAGAACCCCTACCGCCTTGCCCGCGATATCGAGCGCATCGGGTTTCGCACCGCGGATAAAATCGCCCGCAACCTCGGCTTCCCCAATGATTCCCCGACGCGGATCGATGCCGGCATCCTTCACACCCTTGGCACCATCGAGGAGGAAGGGCATACCTGCTCCCTCCTCGACGATTTGCTCGGGAAATCCGCCAAGCTTCTCGATCTGCCCGCCGACTCCATCCTCAGCCGCCTCGATAGCCTCCGCGAACGCGAGGACCTTGTCGTCCTTAACCGCGACGGCGAACTGCGCTACCAGCTGATCCAGACCTACAAGGCCGAAGCCAGCCTCGCCAAGTCCGTCAATGCCCTCCTCCGCTCCCCCGCTGGTTTACCGTCCATAAAAATCGATAAGGCGGTGGACTGGGCGCAAAGTCGCGCAGGTTTTACCTTTTCAGAGGGACAGCAACAGGCCATCCGCACCTCCCTCGAATCAAAAGTCAGCATCCTTACCGGGGGCCCGGGAACCGGGAAAACCACCATCCTTCGAGCGGTCGTGCAGATTCTCCGCGCGAAAAAAGTCCGGCTACAACTGGCCTCCCCGACCGGGCGCGCCGCCCAGCGTCTCGCCGAAAGCACCGGCCAACCCGCCGCCACCATTCACCGCCTTCTGAAATTTGACCCCGGAAAAGGACGCTTTTTCCATGACTCGGACCACCCTCTCGGATGCTCCCTCCTCATTGTCGATGAGGCCTCCATGCTCGATACCCGCCTCTGCGCGAGCCTCTTCCGCGCCCTGCCCGCCTCTGCTCACCTCATCCTTGTCGGCGACGCCGACCAGCTCCCCAGTGTCGGTGCCGGCAATGTCCTTAAAGACCTGATCGAGTTGGGATCCATCCCCGTCACCCGCCTCAATGAGGTCTTCCGGCAGGGCTTCGATAGCAGTATCATCGCCACCGCCCACCGGATCCTCCACGGGGTCACCGCCCTGCCCTATACCGCAAACCTCGCTCGCGAAATCCGCGAAGAGGCCGACTTTCATTTCATCACCGTCGATTCCCCTGAGGCCGCCCTTCATAAAATCCTCGCCCTCGCCACCGACTACCTCCCTTCGCGTCTCCATCTCGATCCAATTGAGGACATTCAGATCCTTTCCCCCATGCACCGGGGCTCCGTCGGGATCCAAAACCTCAACCGCGAACTCCAGAACGCGCTCAATCCTCCCCAAACCGCCTCCAAACGCCCTTCCACTGCCGGTCGGCAGCGGCATTTCCGTGAAAAAACCGGCAAACCCCTTCCCAGCGAAGTCCAGTACGGGGAATCCGTTTTTCGCATCGGAGACAAGGTCATCCAAACCCGGAATAATTACGACAAGAACCTCTTTAACGGCGATATGGGCCGCATCGAGGGAATCGCCGCCGATGGCAGGTCCCTCGACATCCGCTTCGCCGGAAAATCCTACGAATTCGAGAAGGGCGAGCTGCACGAGCTCCAGCACGCCTACGCCGTCAGCATTCACAAAAGTCAGGGCAGTGAATACCCTGTCGTTGTCTTTCCCCTCCTCAAGCAGCACTACCTGATGCTGCGCCGGAACCTCCTTTACACTGGAATCACCCGGGGCCGGCGAAAGCTCTTCGTCATCGGGGATCCGGATGCCTGGGAGATGGCCATCCGTAACGGGGATGCGAACTTGCGCCTCACCGATTTGCCCGCTAAGGTCCTTATTCGTGAAGCCTGATTCCACTGAGTCGCAGCCCTCGCCCGACCTCCACGAAAAACCGACATCCGGAGAGGAACCGGTGTCCTCTTCCTCCGCCCGGAAAAAGATTCAAATCAGCATCAATGCGCCCTTTATTCTCGCCTTTGCCGGGCTCGGGTTGGTCGCCATGATCCTCCACGCTTTTACCGGCGGTCAAAGCACAAGCTACTTTTTTGAATTGGGCGGCACCTTTCAGTTCTCGGATCCTTCCTTCTACCTGAAATGGCTCCTCCACCCTCTTGGCCATGCCTCATGGACCCATTATTTTGGAAATTTCACCCTCATCCTCCTCGTCGGCCCGCTCCTTGAGGAAAAATATGGTCGTCCCTTTCTCATCTCCGCTACTCTCCTCACCGCCCTTGTCACCGGATTTTTTCACGTTCTCTTTTTTAACTCGGGACTCGTCGGTGCCAGTGGGATTGCCTTCATGATGATCCTCCTCACCAGCCAGGCCAATTTCAAAAAGAACACGATCCCCCTGACTTTTCTCATCGTCGGTATTCTCTTCATGGGCCGCGAGATCGCCGCCTCCTTCCAGCAAGACGACATCTCCCAGTTCGCCCATATCATCGGCGGACTCTGCGGAGCCGCCTTTGGCTTCTGGTGGAACAACCGAAAAGCCGCAAAGGCCGCCTAAATGAAAATGCCGGCAATTGTCGCCGTCATCAGGCAGGCCACCGTCCCCCCGATCAGCGACTTCAGCGCCAGCCGCGACAGCGTCGGACGCTGCTCCGGCGCGATCGCGCCAATCCCCCCGATCTGGATCCCCATCGAACTGAAATTCGCAAAGCCACACAGGGCGTAAGTCGCAATGATGATCGCCCGCGGGTCCTCGATCACCCCCTCCGCCTGCAGGACCCCGAGGTTCGCGTAGGCGACAAATTCATTCAGGACCAGTTTCTCTCCGAGCAACCGCCCCACCTGCAGGCAGCTCGCCCCGTCGACCCCAATCAGCCAGGCCACCGGCGCGAACACCAACCCGAAAAGAAATTCGAGGGAAAACCGGTTGAACTGTCCCTCGAAGCGTGTCGCCACCCAGTCGTTCAACCCCGTCCAGCTCCCGATCCAGTTCACGAGGACGAAGTTGATCATCGCCACGAACGCAATGAAGACCATCAGCATCGCCGCCACATTAAACGCCAGGGTGATGCCCTGCGTCGTCCCCCCCGTCGCCGCATCAAACAGGTTCACCCCCATCCGGTCGCCATCGATGTCCAGGGTCTGGGAAACCGTTTCCGTCTCCGGCAGCAGCATCTTCGCACAGACCAGGGCCGCCGGGGCGGAAAGCAGCGACGCCGACAGCAGGTGCTTCCCAAACTCCGCCTGCATCGCCGGATCCTCTCCACCCAAAAACCCGATAAAGGCCACCATCACCGCCCCCGCGATCGTCGCCATCCCCCCGGTCATCAATGCGAGGATTTCACTTCGAGTCATTTTTGCGACATACGGCTTCACCACCAGCGGCGCTTCGGTCTGCCCAATAAAGACATTCGCCGCCGCCGCCAGGCTCTCCGCCCCCGAAAGCCGCATCGTCTTCTTCATCACCCACGCGAAGACCATCACGAATTTCTGCAGAATCCCGAAATAGTAGAGCACCGAGGTAAGGGCCGAGAAAAAGATGATCGAAGGCACCACCCGGAAGGCGAATACCGTTCCGTAATGATTCGCCTCCGTCGTCAGCTCACCAAAGATGAACTTCGCGCCCTCCGCCGAGAAATTCAGAATCTCCACGAAGAAGATCGAAATCGCCTTCAAGACCCCCTCGAAGACCGGCACCTTCAAGACGAGGATCGCCAGGGCGAACTGAAGCCCCACCCCCCCGCCAACCAGCCGCCAGTTGATCGACTTCCGGTTCCCGCTCAGCGCATAGCAGACCCCCAACATCACCAACAGCCCGAGGATGCCCCGAAAGATCTGGATAAAGAGAGCGCCCGCCGGTTCCGGTTCAACCATAGCAGCGATATGCCCCTCCGTTTCCAGCGTGGCAAGAAAAAGGGCTTGTCCGCTTCCGCCTCCTCTCGGAAGTTGATCCCTCTTGCATGGAGCTCTACGGAACCATCTTCCTCACCGTCACTCCCGTCTTCCTCGTCATGGGCCTCGGTATGCTCTTTCGCGGAAGGCGTTGGCTTACCCCCGAGGCCGAACAGAGCTTCCTCAAGCTCATCCTCAACCTCTTTTATCCGGCACTTGTCTTCAAGTTTGTCCTCGGCAATGAGTCCCTGCAAAACCCGGGCAACGTCCTTCTCCCCCCACTCCTCGGGTTCACTACCGTCCTCCTCGGCTACGGCCTCTGCTGGCTCCTCGCTCCCGCCCTCGGCGTCCGGGGCGAGAAATCCCGACCCACCTTTACCTTCAACTGCGGGATATACAACTACGGCTACATCCCCATCCCCCTCAGCATGGCTCTTTTCGGAACCGGCACCACCGGCGTCCTCCTCGTCTACAATGTCGGTGTCGAGGTCGCTTTCTGGAGCGTCGGCGTGCTTATTGTCTCCGCCGGTCAGGGCGGCGCCCGGTGGAAAAAGATCCTCAACCCACCGATGCTCGCTCTCGCCGCCGCCCTCCTCCTCAACGCGATACGCTTTTACGAGTGGGGCGGCCCCGCCTACACCATCCTCCGCGGAATTTCCGACCCGGTCGGAGCCTGCGCCATCCCCATGGGCCTCATCCTCTCCGGTGCCATCCTCTACGACCTCATCCGCGACGGCTCCTGGACCGGGAATTGGCAGACCCCCATCGCCGCCCTCCTCATCCGCCTCCTCCTCCTCCCCGCTTGCTTCCTCGCCCTCGCCTGGAGCCTCCCCCTCTCCCCCGAACTCAAGCAGGTCCTCACCATCCAGGCCGCCATGCCCGCCGCCATGCTCCCCATTGTCATCTCCAAAATCTACGGCGGCAATACCCGCGTCGCCGTCCAGGTCGTCGCCGCCACCTCCGCCCTCTCCATCCTCACCATTCCCCTCTGGATCGGCCTCGGCCTCGTCCTCCTCAAATGACCCCCCTAAAAGGGGTCAAACGCAAAATATAAAGATTTCCGTTCTTCGGACGAGGCTCCCCACTTGAATCTGCTTCTGAAATGTGGATGGTTGTCCCCGCCTGCCGAAAAAGAAGCGTAAGAAACGCCTCAAACAACTGCGTGCGCTTTATTCCTGAACCATCGCCCGGAGGAGGAACGCAGTCCTACGATCCTTTCACTGTCGTGACTCCGGATCGTGCTTGCTCCCCGCCGATTTCCAAAATGAAAGTAAACTATGCCTCAACGTCCAATCTCCGAACTCGCCGAAGAACTGCAAATCCCGGATAACCAGGTCGAACTTTACGGTCGGAACTGCGCAAAAATCGCCATGGAGGTCGCCACCTCGCGCCCCCTCTCCGGGAAGTTGATCCTCGTCAGCGCCATCACTCCGACTCCTCCCGGTGAGGGCAAGACCACCACCACGATTTCGCTCGCCCAGGGTTTGAAACATCAGGGGCACCGCGTGGCGATTGCGCTCCGGGAGCCCTCCATGGGTCCGGTATTTGGACGCAAGGGAGGCGCAACCGGCGGAGGGAAGGCGATCGTTATCCCATCCGACCGCATCAACCTGCATTTCAACGGCGACTTTCACGCCATCACCTCTGCTCACAACCTGATCTCCGCCATCATCGACAACCAGCTCCACTTCCGCCAATCCCGTCTCGATTCGGGTCGGATTCTCTGGAAGCGGGTCATGGATGGGAACGACCGGGCTCTCCGCTCCATCCTTGTCGGGCTTCAGGAAAATGGAGTCCCCCGGGAAACCGGATTCGATATCACCGCGGCGAGCGAAATTATGGCCATTCTCTGCTTCGCCGAGACCATGGAAGACCTCCGGGAGCGAATCGATAACATCCTCCTCGGCTTTGATTCCGGTTGGCAACCGGTCTATGCCCGTGAACTCAAGATCACGGGGGCCGTCATGGCGATCCTCCAGGACGCCATGAAGCCCAACCTCGTGCAATCCCTAGAGGGCGTCCCCGCCATCCTCCATGGCGGCCCCTTCGCCAATATCGCCCATGGGTGTAATTCCGTCCTCGCAACCAAAACCGCCCTCGGAGGAGCGGACTACGTCGTCACCGAGGCGGGTTTTGCCTTCGATCTTGGCGGCGAAAAATTCATCGATATCAAGTGTCGCGTCGCGGGACTCGATCCCGCCGTGATTGTCCTCGTCGCCACCATCCGCGCCTTGAAAATGCATGGCGGCAAACCCCTTAAAGAAATCACGGTTCCGGATCCCGCCGCCGTCGAGGTCGGCCTTGTAAACCTCGAAGCTCATATCGACGGCGCGCGGAATTTTCAGAGGCCCATCGTCGTCGCGATCAACCGCTTCGCTTCCGATACCTCGGATGAAATCCGGCTCGTAGAAGCTTTTTGTCGGGAAAAGGGGGTCCCCTGCGTGCTTTCCGACGGCTATGCCGAAGGCGGAGCCGGAGCCGCCGATTTTGCCGATGCCGTCGTTGAGGCGGCATCCCAGAAATCCCCTCCCCTCGAATTCCTCTACCCTGCCGACGCCGATTCCATCCTGGATAAAATCAGTATCGTCGCCCGGAAACTCTATGGTGCCGACGGAATTCAGTTATCCGCCCTCGCGGAAAGAAAGCTAAAGCGAATCGAGAAACTCGGCCTGAACCTGCTTCCCGTCTGCATCGCGAAAACCCAGAACTCGCTCTCCGATAATCCTGCACGACTCGGTCGCCCCAAAGGCTTTCAGATCACCGTTCGTGATTTCGAAATCGCCAGCGGGGCCGGCTATATCGTCGCCCTTACCGGGGAACTCCTGCGCATGCCCGCCCTTCCGAAAAGTCCAGCCGCGGAATCCATCCAAATGGATTCCGACGGGAACGTTTCCGGTCTCATGGTTGGCTGACATCCCGACCACACAGGCTTCAGCCCCCACTTAAAATTCCACTTCAATCCGGGCCTCCAGCCGTCCCGGTAATCCCCTTGAAACGAGCTGGTTGTTAAAGAAGGTCTGCCCGTTGTGTTGCCAAAGCTCGGCATCGGTCAGGTTCAACCAATCGAGGGAAAGCGCCCAACGCCCGATCTCAAAGTCGACCCCGGCATTCAGCTCAAGGGCCTCCGGTATCTGGTATTCGCCATCGAGATTGCCGATCTGCTCGGAGCGGAAGCGACCCCAGATCCGGAAACCCGGGCGCCCTCCTTCCCCGGGAGGGAGGATCCACCCCAAATTCCCCGTCCATTTACTCAGGCCAGGAATCGGGTAGTCCCCCGGAGGCACCTGATTGAGGAAAAAGAAGTCGAAGCCCGCCCCCGTTCCCGCCCCACCCGGACCCGTTCCGGCAGCGTAGAGGTCGTAAAGCGACCGTCCACCCAGTTGGCTGGGGGCCGAATTCCGGAATACTCCGTTGATATGGGTCAGGGTCACGAAAAGCGCACCCCGGCGCTCCGTCACCCAGCGCCCCTCCAATTCAAGGCCGCGGACACGGATGTCACTCCGGTTTCCCCTGATCTCCAATCGCCGCCGCTCCTGCTGATAGGCGGTGACCCCGAACTCCGCCTTTTTGCCGAAGCGTTTTTTCCAAGCGATCTCCAGAAGCCCGCTCCGGTTTTCAAGGTTGGCTCGGTTCACCTCGCCAATCGCGTTCAGCATGATCCCGCCACCGGCAATACTGCCTTCGACCCCGTTGGTATCCGCCATCGTCAGCGTCAGTGCCTCGCCTTCTCCTCGCCGCCAGGTAAGACTCAGCGAACCGCTCCATACGCCGAGGGAATCCGTGTCACGGAGTGACGGCTGAAGGGGGTCCTCCGCTTCCGCCAGGAGGCCGTCCAATCTGACTCCAAGATCCAATTCCCACTGCTCCCCGAAAAAGGCCGTTCCCTCAAAAAATCCGGCCGGATTCCAGAGCGTGGAACGCGTGGTTTCCGGACTAAACGGCTGGCCAAAAAATTCAAGCCCGTCCGGCCCCGGAGTTCCCGGAACCACGCGGCCGGGATAGCGATCACGAATGTTGAACCGGTCGGCTTCCGCACTCAGGTCATAGGCGAAAGGGATCTCGTTGAAAAAATTGACGAAGCTCTCCCGTGCCTCCCATCGCAAGATCACCCCTCCGCGAATCGCGACCTCCCAATTTTTAATAAGCAGGGTTCCCTCCCACTCTGATCGGTTCTCGAAAGTGGCCTGATCGACGTATTCAAAATATTCAAATTCGTGCACCCGCTCCCGGTCCACGCGCTCGAAAAAAGTCTGGCTCCGGAAGGTGACCGCACCCCGCCGCTCCGCGATCGCTTGCAACCATCCGACTTCCGCCCGGCTGCGGTCGCCCGCCGAGAGCAGGCTTTTGGCCTCATCCAGAACAACCGCTTCCGCCCCCTGAACCGGGGGCACGACCACGAACACGCCCCCCACATCTCCCCCCTCTCCCCGGTAGTAAAGTCCCTCTTCAAATAGATCCGGACTCGGACGATTCACCCCCAGCAGCTGCGGGGCATTCTGCCAGAGTAACTCCCCACCTGCCCACAGCCGCCACCCGTTTCCGTCCTCCCGCAGATAACTGCCATACAGCGCATGGGAATCGTCCACCGCCGCCGGCGAATCGAGATGGGGTTGTCTGCCCTGCCCGGTGTAGCTCAGACGCAGGGCCGCGTGCCCGGGTTCCAGTACAAAAGAGTGATCCATCTCCAGCAGGCCTGTAAACCTGTCGGGGGAACCACCGGTGGAAAGGCCCCCGACCTTAAGCTCGACCCGGGTCCGGTCTCTCTCCAGATCCGGCCGCTTGGTCTGCAATTCAAGGAACCCCCCGCTGTGGAAACCCGGTCCACGGCTCACCGGGGAGGGCCCACGCAAAATCAGCGCGGCTTCCACGCTGTTGAAACCGGGCTTGAACCCAAACTGGTTGTTGCTGCGGCGCTGCCCATTAAGATAGATCTCGCCGACGTCTCCCCGGATCGTCGGCGTCGTCGGATGACCGAACTGAGCATTCGCCGTCAAACCGGGTGCGAAAGCCGCCAAATCCTCGATTCCATCAATCCCGAACGTCTCGAAAAGAACTTTTGGCAGGACACTCACCGATCGCATCCCAGCTGTCCCCGCCAACTCCCGCTCGCGGGAAAGCCAGCCTTCTCCGTCCCCGGTCAGGCGAAACTCATCCGCAGAAACTTCCGCTTGAATAGGGTCCAGTTCCGGGGTCGGCTCGTCCCCGCTCTGACCGAACAGGATAAAACCGGGCACTAGGGCCACCATCACCGGTAGGAGAAAAAAAGACTTGAAACGTTCCATCAATTACTGTGCTGCTTTTGAGATCCCAACCGGCAGCAGCGAACGTTTCCCGTTCCCTTCGCCGGCATGATCCGGATCAGGTTCAAAGAGTCCGGCGACCGATCGCGTCGCCATCTCAGCCTCCCGCCGGAGACTCCCCTTGGGTTAATTTCTCCCCACCATTGAGCCCCAGAACCAGAACGCAAGCGTAGAAAGTTACCCCATGCCACAACCGAACATCCTCTTTATCTTCTCCGACGAACACGACCCCGCCGTCACCGGTTGTTATGGAGATCCGCTCGTATCCACCCCAAACCTTGACCGCCTTTCCGCCGAGGGGATCACCTTCGACGCCTGTTATTGCAACTCCCCCCTCTGCGTTCCCTCCCGCCTCAGTCTCACCGCCGGGAAATACATTTCACGCGTCGGCGCGTGGAATAACATGAGTCGGCTTCCCTCCGACGACTTCCCTTCCCTGCCGAGGCAACTCCGCCAGTGCGGCTACACCCCCTATCTCTGCGGAAAGCAGCACTACGCTCCCGACCGGCGTTACGGTTTCGAGGACTTGATTCCCGAGATGAACCGGAACAAAAAAAACGGCACTGGCCACCGCCTTGAAATCTCCGAAGAAACCGCACGCAAAGGCCGGGATCTCTGGCAGCGGCGAGCCGCCGAAATCCACCCCGGCAACCATTCCCGGACCCTCGATCACGACCGAAAAGTAACCGAAAGAGCCACCCGCTTTCTCCGCGAACATGCCCCCGGGGACGGTCCCTTTTTCCTTCACGCCGGCTATGTCGCACCCCATTTCCCCCTTATCGCGCCGGAGGAGATTTATGAACGATACAAGGGGAAAGTCCGGCTCCCGGATATCCCTCAAAGCTACCTTGATCACCTCCTGCCCAACTACCGGGCCTTACGCTGCGGCTTCGGGCTTGAGGATATCGATCCGGAAACCACCCAGAGAGGCCGCGACCTCTATTGGGCGCTCACCGATTGGTTCGACCGGGAAGTCGGCAAGCTTCTCGAGGCCCTTCATTCCCGGAAAGATGCGGATAACACCCTTATCATCTATTCCTCCGATCATGGAGAGAATAAAGGAGACCACGGCCTCTGGTGGAAAAACTGCCATTACGATCACGGTGCCCAGATCCCCCTCATCGTCAGTTGGCCCGCCCGCTGGACCGGCGGCCAGCGCCGGAGCGAAGTCTGCTCCCTTGTCGATCTCGTCCAGACCCTGGTCGACCTCGCCGGCGGTTCCTCTCCGGAGGATTGGGATGGGGATTCCCTCCTACCCCTCCTCGACAACCCCCAACATCCGTGGAAGGACTTTGCCGTCAGCGAATACTACGGGCACCATATTCTCTCCGGCATGACCATGTATCGCGAGGGCGACTGGAAATACATTTACCATAATCCGTCCCAATTCGGGCATCCCCCCGCCCGCGAACTCTATAACCTCCGGGACGACCCCCGCGAATTGCAGAACCGTGCGATGGATCCCGATCAACAGGAACGGATCCAATCCATGCACCGGAAGCTCGCCGACGAACTCGGCGAAGAACCCGACTCCATCGAGAAGCGCTGCCTACGGGATTTTCAAACCGCCGCCGCCCACCGGGAATAGGCAGTGACGCCTTCATCAGGGTTGTAGGTTTCATCCGCTCACACGTTGCAATTTCAACGGATTCCACAACCTTACGCCCATGCCACACCACATTTCAATCCGCCGGAAAGTCGAGTTCTCCGATACCGACATGGCCGGGATCGTCCACTTCTCCAATTATTTCCGGTATGTCGAACTCGCCGAGGCTGCCCTTTTCGAACAGGCCGACTACCCCCTCATCGTCCGATCCGGGAATCGCGCCGAAGGCTGGCCCCGCGTCCGCGCCTCCTGCGATTTTCGCGAACCCCTCCATTTCGGCGATGAAGTGGAGGTCCGTCTCAAGGTGAACGAACTAAAAATCAAGGCTATAGAATATAAGTTCCGAATCTACCGCATTGTTCCGGACACGGAGCCCCTCCTCGCCGCCAAAGGAAAGATGACCACCATTTTCGCCCGCATCTTCGGTGAAGGACAAATGGAGAGCGCCCCCCTCCCGCAGGAACTCATCGATAAAATCAAGCCCCCCGATTCCGGGATTTCGGGCTAAGCTTTTACCTCCGGCTCCTTCGACCCGGCACTCGACGCCAGCTCTCCTTCAGGTGCCCAATCCAGGCAGATCAACGTGGTCCCCTCCGTCGGCTTGATCGGATTTCCTTCCGAAACCACCTGAATTTGTCCGTTTTCCGAAATAATGAAGAGGGGCAAGCTGTGCAGCCCAGAAGTCCCGGCAAAGTCCTTATAGTTGAATCCCTCCCGCAGTGTGATCGCCTTCACCGTGGCACCGCTGTAGAAGTGCTTCTCAACCGCATTGAAAGTGATCCCTTTTCCGAAAAGGCTGCGGCCCACCCGCTCCGAATTCGAGGCCTGAGGTTTCTCATCCCCCCCCGCCTTCGTCTGCGGGGTCCCCACCGGCGCCAGCTTGAAAACCCGGGTCAACCCGACATAAGACGACAGCTCCCGCTCCGCGAATGCGTTGATCTCGTCATTGGCTGTTACCGCGAGAACCGACCCGATACTGGAAAAATCGATCTCCTCGAGGAACTCCTCCGAGTGGATGTTTCCGCAATACGCCTCTAATCCGGCTTCATGCGCCGCTTTCACGTTCCCCGGGTTGCTGTCGATAAAGACCGTCTCCACCCCGTTTTTCTTCAAGGCCGCACCCACCATTCGCGCCCAGGGATGCGTCCCCACAAAAAGGATTCCCTGCGGATTCGAGTTCGAAAGCCCCAGCTTCTTCGCCGCCAGCCCCGCCGCAAATCCATAAAATAAAACCGTGCCTAAAATAACGAACAAGGTCTCTGCAAACATCCGGTCCCCGTCCGCAAACCCCGCGTCCGTCAACCGGAACGCGAAAAGAGACGCCAATACCGTTACCACGATTCCGCGTGGTGCCATCAACATCAAAAACAGCCGCTCCTTCCAGTTCAAGGCCGAGGGAATCGTTGAGACCAAAATCGTCGCCGGCCGCACCACCAGGATCATCAACACCAGGAACAGCAGGCTCTGCCAGCCCGTCTGCGCCAGCGCTTCCAGCTCCACCCGGGCCCCCAAGACAATGAACAAGCCCGCGATCAGCAAGACCTGCAGGTTCTCCTTGAATTCCAGGATGTGCCTGACCGGAAAGGAACGCTGGTTCGCCAGAAGGATCCCCATCAGCGTGACTGTGAGCAGCCCGGACTCATGCTGGATCTTGTCCGATACCGCATACGAAACCAGAACCACCGACAGCGTCGCCGGGATGTGCAGGTAATCCGGTATCCACGCCTTCCGCATCGCCACCACCAACATCAGCGCTCCCATCCCTCCCAGCACCACCCCTGTTAAAATAGTGATCCCGATCCCTCCCGCGATCACCGAAAACTCGTCGCCCCCATCCTGCCCCAACAGAATAACCTCCAATATCAGCACCCCGAGGATTGCCCCTACCGGATCGTTTAGGATCCCCTCCCACTTCAAAATGTAATTGATTTTTCCCTTCGGCCGGATCTGCCGGAGCATCGGCCCGATCACTGTCGGCCCCGTGATCACGAGTATCGCCCCGAAGAGGAAGGCCGTGCTCCAGCTGAAACCCAGGATCCCGTGCGCGAACCACGACGCCAAACCGAACGAGACCAAGGCCCCTACCGAAATCAGGCGGATGATCGTCCCTCCCGACTCTTTTAATTCCCGAAAATTCAGCGTCAGCCCGCCCTCAAAAAGAATGATCGCCACCCCCATCCCAACTACCGGAAAAATCAGTTCATCCCCGAAAATCCCCACCACGTCCAGATACGGCAGGCCAAAATGCTCCAGCCCCGGCCCCGCGATTAATCCAAAGCCAAGGAGCAAAAGAATGCCCGGTATATGAAATCGCCAACCGATCCACTGCGCGATAAAACCCAGTAAGAAAATACACGTCAGCCCCAACAGCAAATACTCGTTCACAACGCCCAATCATCCTGCGGGGAAAGACCGGCACAACAAGAAAATCACCCGTCCCTCAACATCCGATTTAAGGCTCGCCTTCAATCGTTCCGGTTATACTTTCATTCAAGAAACGTAAAGGGCTTCCCCTTTGCAATTCAAACGTTTGAGGCTGGATCACCTTATGAAATTAAACTTCTGGGGCACATGCGGTTCGCTTCCGGCACCCATCGACGGGGCGGCCGTCCGCAATAAGATTTTCCGGGCCCTCCAGTTCGCTCGCGGGAAAAACCTCCAGTCGGACGCCGAGATCCTCGAATTCATTGATGCCGAGCTGCCCTTCGAAGTCGCCCAGACCTACGGGGGAAACACCAGTTGCGTCGAAGTCTCCGTGAACGGCAGTGACGATGTCTACCTCCTCGATGCCGGGAGCGGCCTCCGCGAATACGCTGAAAACTATATTTCCTCCGGAAGGGCCAGCACCAAGCGGGTCTTTCACTTTTTCATGTCCCACCTTCATTGGGACCATGTTCAGGGATTTCCCTTTTTCACCCCCGCCTTTATCCCGGGGAACCGCATCGTCATTTACGGGATACACCCCGAGATCAAGCAGATCCTCGAGCACCAAATGCGGCCCCCCTGGTTTCCTGTCACCACCGAGGCGATAAAATCCCAGCTGGAGTTTCGCCTCCACCAGCCCGGAGAAACCATCAACCTGAACGGCGTCACCATCAAGACCCGCGAGCAGTTGCATCCCGGCAAGTCCTGCGGCTACCGCTTCGAGGCAGACGGGCACTCTTTCGTCTACTCCACTGACTCCGAGCACGACGAAAACGCTTACCGCGGGGATTACGATTTTATCGACTTCATCCAAGATACTGACCTCCTCATCTTCGATGCTCAATACAACCTCCACGATGCCACCTTTAACAAGGTCAACTGGGGCCACTCCAGCAACATCATGGGCGTCGAACTCGCTTCCCGCGGCAAGGTCAAGCACCTCGTCATCTTTCATCACGAGCCCAGTAACCGTGATGAAAACCTCAGCGAATTCCTCTTTTCTACACGGTCTTACGGCGACATCTTCTACTCCGAGACCGACCCCGATCGAAAAAATGCCTGCTACCCAGAGAAAATTTCTCTGGCTTTTGATGGCATGAAATTAGAAATTTGAAAGGTGAACCAAACCCCGCAGCCGCGTCGCTCAACATGGCTTGTTTCCCCTTTATGCACCAAATTCAGACATTGTGGATTTAGCCGCCCTCACCGCTTCCCTCCCCGATAAGATTACAAAGGAGGAAATCAACGACCTGCCCCTTGCGCGCTACGAAGGCCCTATACACCTCGTGAAGGACCCCGTATCCGTTCCTGCCGCGCTCGAGGAAATCCGGAAGAACGCCATCGTCGGTTTTGATACTGAAACCCGCCCTGTTTTCAAGAAAGGGCAATCCTTTCCCACCGCCCTTATCCAGATGGCCGGCGAAGAAGCGGTCTGGCTGTTCCAGCTCAACCGCCTCGACGGGATTGAAGAAATTGCTAAAATCCTCGCCGATCCCTCCGTCCTGAAAGTCGGAGTTGCCCTTCGGGATGATTTTATCAAACTTCGCGAAGAATATGACTTCCAGGAGGAAGGGGTCGTGGACATCGCCAGCATGACGCAGCAGCTCGACATTGTGAACACCGGCCTACGCAGCCTCAGCGCCATTTTCCTGAAGTTCCGTATCAGCAAAGCCGCCCAGGTCTCGAATTGGGGACGCCACGAACTCACCGAGTCTCAGCTCGTCTATGCCGCAACGGACGCCTGGGCCAGCCGCCAGCTCTTTCTCCACCTCCACCAACAGGGGGTTCCCTATCAACCGAACGAAGAACGCTGAACGCGAATCACCTCCCAAACCCAACCCGTCTACCTTCTATGAAGTTTGCCTTCACCCTGAAAACCGCTGCCCTCATCCCCGCTTTGGCTGCCTGTCTTTTCTTTACCGGATGTTTCCGCATCGTCGAAAAAGTCGAATTCGATTCCATGAATTCCGGTACCTTTACGATGATCACCGACCTCTCCGGCATGTATGAACTCATGGCGACCATGGGGCAGGAAGAAGAGGATAAGGCCGAGACCGAAAAAGAGTTCGAGGACATGGAAAACGACATGCAGGAAATTTTCCCAACCCTTCAGGCGATCGAGGGCGTATCGAATCTCCGCACCAGCCACAATACGGAGGATTACACCGCACAAATCTCCTTCGACTTTAAATCCATCGAATCGCTTAACCGCGGCATGAGCGTCCTCTACTCCAAGCAGCTCAAGCTTGAGGAGGCAAAACAGAATACCTATTTCGTCTCAAGGAAAAAGTCCATCGAGCGAACTAATACACGCGACATGATTGACTTCCTCCTTAAAGACATGCAGGACGAAAATTCCGCCGAAACCATGCAGTTCTTCGCCGAGGCCAGCTTTGACCTCGATTATTCCTTTCCCAAAAAGATCAAAAAGGTCTCTAACCGCGAGTATGATTTGGAGGAGAAATCCCATTTGATTTCCTATAAATATTATATGTTCAAGCCCGAGTTCAAAGAGAAACCCATCGGCGCGGTCATCCAATTCTAACCTTAGGAAATCATCTCATGTCCGAAACCATCGCCATCCTCGAAACCAGCAAAGGCACAATAAAAGCTCGTCTATTTAAAGACGCCGCCCCCAAAACCGTAGAGAATTTTCGCTCCCACATCGAGAACGGGTATTACGACGGCATCCGCTTTCACCGGGTGATCAAGGACTTTATGATCCAGGGCGGCGACCCCACCGGCACCGGCCGCGGCGGGGAATCCATCTGGGGCAAGCCCTTCGAAGATGAATGCGTCGCTGAGAAGACTTTTGAGCAGCCGGGTATCCTCGCCATGGCCAATGCGGGTCCCAATACCAACGGCAGCCAGTTCTTCATCACCACCGCCGCCACCCCCTGGCTACATATGCGCCACACCATCTTCGGCGAAGTGATCGAGGGTATGGATACTGTCCGTGCCATTGAGGCGGTCGATACCGACCGCGCCGACCTCCCCCTCGAGCCCGTTGAAATCAAAAGCACTGCGATCCAAGCCTGATCCCTCCTCTGGACACGCGCCTCCTCCCGATCCTCGCCCTTCACGGTTTCACCGGATCCGGCGACGACTTTCAGCTCCTTTATTCCTCCTCCAGCACCCCTGCGATCTGGAAGTGTCCGGACCTTCCCGGACATCGCGAGGCCCCCCTTGACGGCCAATCTTCCGCCCTCAAGCAGATGCTCGACGCCATAACCGCCGCGCGTAACGCTCTCGCCCGTCGGACCGGTGCCGAACGCGTTCATGCCCTCGGCTACTCCCTCGGAGGGCGAATGCTCCTCCACCACCTCGTTCGAAACCGGGGTGCCGGTTTTACTTCCGCCGTCCTTATCGGCAGCCACCCCGGCCTGAACTCCCCCGAAGAACGCCGTCAGCGTCGCGAGCGGGACCAACAATGGATCCAGATCCTTCAAAGTATGGGCCCCGCTCGCTTTTTCTCTCAATGGAAGACACAACCCCTCCTCCGCAATTGGGAGGATACACCGGAGGATCAGAAACAGGCCACCCTTCGTCAAGCCGCCGCAGCTGATCCCTCAGCCTGGTCCCGAATCCTCGAAACGCTCAGTCCCGGAAGACTGCCCCCCCTTGAAAAGGAACTGGAATCTCTGGATCTTCCCCTCCTCCTCCTCGCCGGAGAACAGGACCGCAACTATGTCGATTACTACCGCGAACTGGCTCCCCGCCTACCGAGAGCACACGCAGTTTTCATCCCCGAGGCCGGACATGCCGCCCACCTCGACCGGCCCGAGGCCGTCCTCCAAGCCGCTTTTCGTTTTATGGCTCGTTTCTAGGCAACCTTTTACATACTTTCTACAACGATCCCCGCATTGACTTGAAGAACTTTCCACCCCCTTACGGTAAATTTCTTATCCCCTTATCACCATGCAGAGAAATCAGATCATCTCCATTGCCGCCGTTGTGCTGGTTATCGTCCTCCTTTTCGCCGTCAGCCGGATTTTTGTCAGCGTTCCCGCCGGCCACGTCGCCGTCGCCACCCTTTTTGGCGATATCCAGCAGAAGTCCTATGAAGCAGGCCTGCATTTTCCCATTAATCCGCTCTTTGAGTGGCATTTTTACGACGCGCGAAATAAAACCCTTTTCCAACAGGCCGAAGTCCCCTCCCAAGATCAGCTCAAAACGACCATGGACGTCAGCATCGTTTACCGAATCGATGGAAAAAAAGCGCCACTCATCCTCGATAACGTCGGGAATGCAGAGGCCGCCGTCAACGTTCACCTCATCCCCAAACTTCGCAGCGTCCTCCGCGAGCAAGGGAAAACCATTGAACGCGCCGAGGATTTCTTTCTCGAGCAAACCCAGAACCGCCTCCAGACCGCCCTTGAAACCAGCATGGATGAGGTGGCCGAAAGCGGGATCCTCGTCTCCGCCGTTCTCATCCGCGATATCACCCTTCCCCAGTCCCTCCAAAGACAGATCGAGCTCAAAAAAGAACGGGAACAGGAAGTCGAAAAGCAGCGGGCCGAGCTTGAACGCTTTAAAACCGAACAACAGCAGCGGGTCGAACAGGCCAAGGCCGAGCGGGCCGCCGCCGAGGAAGAGGCCGAGAAACGACGCCTTATCGCCGATGCCCAGGCCTATGAAATCGAGGCACTCAACAACGCCATCGCGAATAACCCTGCCTACGTCCAACTGCAAGCCCTCGAAGCCCTCAAGGCGATTTCCAAGGACCCCTCCTCCAAGCTCTATTTCATGGACGGGCAGAGCCCCAATCCGCTTCCCCTCATGAATCTCGGCGAACCGCTTACCCGGTAAATCCTCTCCGGGCTGGAGCCCGGCCTCCATGTCCGGAGTCTTCCTCATCGCTGCCTACGGCGCTAACATCCTCATTGCCGGGATCGCTGGGGGCATCGCCTGCGTCTCCCCAAAGTGGGCAGCCGCCACGCTTTTCAACCACCAGTGGCGCGCCAACGGAGCCCACCGCCTTGTCGGCGCCTTCTGGCTCAGCATCGCCCTCCTCTCCGTCCTCGGCCTCTTTGATCCCTATACCTACAGCCCCGTCCTTCTCATCCAGTTCATCTACAAATCGCTCTGGCTCCTCGCCTGCTTCAGCTCCCTCTTCTTCGGATCCGGATCCAAACGCGAAATCCCTCCTGTGATGACGGCTGTTTTCCTCCTCTGGGTGCTCGTCCTCCCTCTTGTTATTCCTTGGGATTTCCTCTTTCAGGAATTCTCTGTCGAATCCCCGGCAACCTCACCCCGGGATCCCCCTTGATCGCCCAGGACAAAGGGGTCCGCGACGGTCTTCCAATCCGCGAGCTGCCGCCAGCATTGATTCGAAACGTTCGTGCGCTCGACGCCTCCTTGGGTTCCATAGGCAATCAAAGCTGCAAGGCTCGTAGCTTTCCAGCTCTGAACATACCGTCAAGCCTGCACGAACCGGATTGAGATGAATGTAATGACAAAACCCCTAACCCTCCGCTGAAAGCAAAACAGCGAGATCCGGAGATCTCGCTGTTCTACTTGGACTGACTGACTTTTCTTAACGAACAGACTGACTATACTGACTCTTGCTCAGAAAAAGGGGATTAGGAGTAACTCGGAGAATAACTCCTTAAAATCTTAGGAGAGAATCATTAAGAAAAATACGCGCAAGTGGGTCAATTCCTTTTTATCAAATTTACTTTTTATTTTTAGGGGAATCGCCTCGAGCCAGTCATGAGGGAAAGTCGGGGGTTACTTCCAGCTCCTGTCCCGGGTTCAGTTGAATCGGCTCACCAAGCGCACTGATTTCATCATTCAGGTAGATCTGCACCTGGACCGGTTCATCGCCTTCCAGACATTTCCATCGGTAGAGCCCGATCTCGACGAACTCCATCGGCTGTCCCTCGGACCAGCTCAGTCCGCCGCCCTCCCCACGGACATAAAGCTTGTTCCCGATCCCGATGAGAATATTCGCGAGCAGGACGGTAAGCTGCCGATCCTCCGGCTCGTCTGCCTCCGTCTCATCCTCCTTCTCTGGCGGGGCGGGCCCGGCCCCTTCTTTCTCGATGATGCGCCGGACCGCGCGTTCGGAATGGGACGTCTCCGCCAGATTCGGCCCGATCGCTTTTTCCAGCATCCGGCGTTCCGCCGAGAGCAGGTTGCCCTGATTCGGGTAAGGTTCCGGCCCTTCACCGTCGTCCATCTTCTCGGTATCGCCGGGAAGCGGTAAGACATCGACCTGCGAAGCTTCCCCCTGCAGGACGGCTCCCGTGGGCACTGCGATTTCATCCTTCCTTTCCGCTTCCACGGCATTACTCGCCTCCCGTTCGACGAGCCGTTCTTCCAATTCCCGAAGCTTTGATTCAAACCCGTCCACAGCGCGATCAAGAGCGGATTGGATCCGCACTTCCAGACCGGAGAGATCCGGCGCGGGTAACCGTCCGGGGAGGGCCTCCAGTTCCTGCTTCAAGGTCTCCGGATTCAGCGGATCCAGATCTCTCAGAGTTCCTACAATCCCGTCCAACCGCGCATCCAACTCCTTTTGGGCTTTCTTCAAGGCTTCCAGACCCTCCAGCGCCCGGACCTTTTTATCGAGTAAGCTCGCCAGGCCCTCATAGGCCGCCAGCGTGTGCTCCAGCTTCTGCTTTTCCGCTTTCTGCTCCCGGGAAATCTCCATCACCTCCCCGACCGCCGTATTCATCCGGCGCAGGATGGTCTCCACCGCCTCCGCTTCTGCGGCCTCATGCAGCTTCTGCTTCAGGTAAAATTCAATTATGAACGGTGCGATCAACAAAAGTGCTCCGACCACCACCCCAAGTACACAGAAGGCAATCTGCCAACTGTTCAGTTCACCCTCCGCACGGAAGATCACAAACGCCGCCAGTGCGACCAGTAGAACGTCCCCCAATAAAAAGGGCCACTTCGGCAAAGCAGGAGGCACACTACGGGTCAGCGGGCGATTTTCCATTTGTGGAAGTTGTTGTAAAGGAACCCTTTGCCTTCGACAACGACGAAATCAGCCCCTGCCGGATTTATCGGGGACGCTCCAGCAGGCCAATCTTGCGGTAGACCTTGCCGAGCATCTTGTAGGCCCGCTTCTGGGCGGTGGCATTCCCGTCCCGCAGCACCCCTTCGAGGTAGGCCTTGTCCTCGATCAACTGCTCATAACGCTCCCGAACCGGTTCAAGGCAGGAAACCACCGCCTCCGCCACCTCTCTCTTGAACCCGCCATACTGCTTGCCCTCAAAATGCGCCTCCGCCTCCTCCTGGCTCATTCCCGTGGTCGCGCAGTAAATCCCCAGAAGGTTCGTGATACCCGGCTTGTCCTGCTTCGCCCGCACCTCGCTGCCGGAGTCGGTCACCGCGCTCATGATCTTCTTTTTCAAAACTCCCGGCTCATCGAGCAGGAAGAGCGTCCCGTTCGGGTTGTCGTCGCTCTTGGACATTTTGCGCGTCGGATCGGTCAGAGACATGATCCGTGCGCCCGTCTTGCCCATCCGTGGCTCCGGGATCGTGAAGGTCTCCGAATACTGCCCGTTGAAACGCTTCGCAAGGTCGCGGCACAGCTCCAGGTGCTGCTTCTGGTCCTCTCCCGTCGGGACCACGTCTGCGTTATAGAGCAGGATATCGGCTGCCATCAACACCGGGTAATACAGCAGTCCCGCATTCACCGAGGCCCCTGTCCGGGCTCCTTCATGCTGAAACTTCATCGCGCCCGTGTCCTCCAATTGGCTGAAACCCAGCCGCGCCGCCTTCTCCTTGAATTGCGTCATCCGCTGAAGATCACCGATCGGCGTCATGCAGCTTAATATCCAAGCCAACTCCGTATGCCCGACGATATGCGACTGCACAAAAAGGGTCGCCTTCTCCGGGTCCAAACCGCAGGCAATATACTGCGCAAGGCAGCTCATGGTGTTTTTTCGGAGTTCCGCGGGGGTGTAGGGCGTCGTCAGCGCATGTTGATCCACGATCCCGAACAGGCATTCGTGATCCTCTAGGAGGGCCACCCAGTTCTGGATCGCTCCGAGGTAGTTGCCCAGCGTCAGCTGGTTTGAGGGTTGGGCGCAGGTTAAGACTATCGGCTTATCGTTGGCCATGGCTTTCGGTGTCGTCCGGAGTTCGGGATTTTTCGTTCAGTTGGGGCGACGATCACACCCCAGTAAAATTCAGTAAAAAGCAGCCATTTCCTGTGGGAGGCAAACTTCTTTCCTACACCCGCCCAGAATTCAGGCTCGTCATACATTAAAGTGTTGAACGCCACCGGCTTAATCGGCAAAGATTCAGTCTTTGAAGAATTAGCGTCTTATGGTTTGTTTTTCCGGGCTCTGCCCGAAACGAATTTTGAAATTTACATATCGTGTCCCAAAAGTTGATTAAGGAAGAGGAAATTCAGGAACTCAAAGAATCCCTCCGCCGCTGTCCCGAAGGCACCTTCGAAGCCGCTCTGGCCTATCGAAAATCCGGTGATCCTGAACAAGTCCCGATTATCGTCATGGGGATTGTTGAGCGTTTCCTCGAACCCGAATTGCGCCCCAAGCTCAACGAAGGGGATGACTCCCTGCGCCTGATCGAGGATCTGGGGGTCGACTCCCTGACGATGATGGAAATTGTCATTCTCGTGGAAGAAACCGTCAGCATTTCCTTCGACAATCAGGAGCTCCGGGAAATCCGCACTATCGGCGAAATAAAAAATTACATGAGCCGGAAAATCCGTGGCGAATCCGCCGAGGAGGAGAAAGGTTCCCATTCTTTCGGCTACGACGACCTCATCAGTGTCATGCCCATGCAGCCCCCCTTCCTCTTTCTCCAGCAGGCCAGGCTCTTCGCCGGGCAGGCCGAGGGATCCTACAAGATTTCCGGCGATGAATTTTTCCTCCGCGGGCATTTCCGGGACAACCCCGTCATGCCCGCCTCCCTTATCCTCGAAGCGCTCGGTCAACTCGCCGTCCTCTACCTCCTCCGCGGCGACCACGAAGAACTCGCCGACACGATCCGGCCCGACTCCGTCTACTTTACCTCCTGCGATGGCATCCGTTGCCAGAAAGTGTGCAAACCGGGCGACACACTCGTCTTCAAGATCAAACCCAAGCGTTTTCGCCATCCCCTGGCCTTCTTCGAAGGATCCGTTACGGTACGGGGGGAAAGAGCCGCCTTCGCTGAGTCCATTACCCTGACCTTCGATGTCGAGGACCCTGCAACCGACGAGAAGCCCGACCGGGTTAACGGAGTCGGGGTTACCTTAAACGGCGATGGGGCCACCTCATCCAACCGTATCGCCTCCAACCCCTAAACCGGGCGAGTCGGCACCCCGCGGCAAACTCACCGTGGCCCATGGTGCGACAACGCACGATCCCCGGTCCAGAGCAGTGGATGGACCGCCCAGAGTCACCTATTTCTTCACCACTTTCCCGAAAGCGAGTGAACGGTTCCTCCAACGGGAAATCCGATTCCTCCAAGCCAGCGCGAGCAAGATCCGCCTTATTTCGATTCATCGGGGGAACCCCACATTCGAGCGGCATCCCGTCCTGCGGTTCTCGAAATGGAAACTGCTCTTTCTCCTCTGGCGAATCCCCTATTGGATCATCCGGAGGCCGCCGGCGTTTTTTTCCCTTCTCGGAGATCTCATCCGGAACCCCTGCCCCACCTACCTGAATTTTCAGGAGACCCTCCTCGGACTCGCTTTTGCCCTCGTCGAAGGCCCTCGCCTTCTCTCTCAAAATCCGCGCTCCTGGCACCATGCCACTTGGGCCACAACCCCTGCGTCGGCCACCCTCGCAATGAACCGTTTGCTCGGGAAACCGTTCAGCATGGAGGCGCATGCCTATGATATTTTCGTCCGTGGCGGGGATTGGCTCATTCGTCCCAAAATCGCTGCCGCCGCCTTTATCCGGACGTCAACCGAGGCGGGGCGCCAACGCCTGCTTCAACTCGGAGCGGATCCGAGGCGCGTCCACCTCATCCGGCGGGGAATGGAATCTCCGCCCCCGACCCTATCCCCTCTTGTTCCGGAAACCGCGGCCAAACTCCCGCTGATTCTCCTCAGCGTAGGGCGATTCGTCCCAAAGAAAGGGTTTCCCTTTCTCGTCAGGATCCTCGCCGAATTAAATCGGCGCGGGATTGCCTTTGAGGCCTGCATCGCCGGCGACGGCCCCCTCCGAGCCGACCTTGAAAAACAGCTTCAGGACAATGACCTCTCGGATCGGGTATGCCTTCCCGGCTTTCTCCCTCCGCCGCAGCTGGACTCGGAGTTTCAGCGAGCCAATTTCCTCCTCTTCACCGGCGAGGTGGCACCGGATGGCAACCGGGACGGCCTCCCGAATGTGATTCCGGAGGCCATGGCCTCCGGGGCCGTCGTTCTCACAACCGATGTTGGTGCCACCACCGAAGCGATAACCGACCGGAAAACCGGGCGCGTCCTAACCTCCGGGAATCCCGAAACCTGGGTCGAGGCCCTCCTCGATCTGCAGAATCACCCCGAATCCTACCGGGCCCTGCGGGAGGAAGCACACAAATGGGTGCACCGGCACTATCGCCTGGACCAGAACCTCCCCCGCCTCCTTAAGCTTCTGAGCGACGCTTACGCCGCACAAGGGTCATGAGAATCGCCTGGGATGTCACCAATACCTCCGGTGCCCGTCACCATTCCGGCCTTCTACGGGTCGCGCGGAACCTCGGCCAAGCCCTCCAGCAGATCCTCGGACCCGATTTCACATGGGTCGCCTGGGACCGCCGGAAGCGCACCTTCTTGTCTGCAGCTCAGGCTTTTCCGGATTTAAAATTTGAAATCCCCTACCGGCCTTCCACCGACGGCTTTCTCGTCACCTCCGAGCTTTTCAGCGAACAGGAACGGCCGGGGTTCTCCGAATGGCTCGAACGCAATCCTGGAAAATCCGCCGCTATTCTTCACGACTTAATCCCCATCCGCTGCCCGGAAATCACCTGGCCAAAGAGTGTTCGCCGCCATCCACGCTATCTCTCTCTGCTCCCCGCCTTCGATTGTCTTGCCGCAGTCTCCGAGGACACCCTGGCGGACCTCCGGCTCTACGCCCGCGACCACGGCCTGAATCTCCCGCATGCCCGCAGCTTCCCCCTCGGGGTGGAGCCCGCCTCTTTCGGTCCCGCCTCCACGCCTTCTCCCCCCCCTCCCTTGCGGCTCTTGCAGGTCGGCATTCTTGAGCCGCGGAAAAACCAGCAACTCCTCCTCGATGCAATCGAATCCTTGTGGTCCGGCGGTTGTCCTGTGGAGGTCACTTTCATCGGGAGGGTCAACCCCCACTTCGGAAAGCCGATCCTCCGGCGGATGCGGCGCTTCGCCCGTCGGGGCCTTCCCCTGATCTATGCGGGGCCAACCGGCGATGAAAGCCTTTTCTCGGAATACCGGAAAGCCCACTTGACCGTCCTTCCCTCCATTGCCGAAGGTGCCGGATTACCCCTTCTCGAATCCCTCGCCCTTGGCACGCCCGTCCTCGCTTCCGACTTGCCGGCTTTCCGTGAATACGGGTTCGGTCGCGGCTGTCGCTTCTTCCCCTCCGGTTCCGCAGCGGATCTGGAAAGCCGGATCCGGCAGTTCCTCGAGCATCCCGGGGAACGTGACGCCCTCCGGGCCGAACTCGATCAGGCCGCCCTCCAGACCTGGAACGACAGCGCCCGCGCTCTATACGGGATCCTTAAATCCGGCTGATCGCGTAATCCAGCGCCGTCTCGATCCGGTCGAAATCCTCTTCCGTGTGCCGGGCCGAGATAGAGGTCCGGATCAAGTCTTTCCCCGGCGGGACCCCCGGAGCGACACTCATCACCGTGAAGACCCCTTTCTCCATGAGCGCGCGCCAGAAAAAGTAGGCTTTCTCCTTCGATCCCAGCACGATCGGAATCGCCGGAGTCCGGCTTTCCCAGGTGTCCAGATTCCGATCTTGGAGCATCTTCAAATACCGGCCGGTGTTTGACCAGAGGGTTTCGATATGTTCCGGCTCCCGCCGAAGCAAGCCCAACGCCGCCGAGGCGCAGGCCGCCTGAGAAGGACTCAGCGCCGCACTGAAGATCGTCTGCTTCGAATGCGTCCGCAAATAATTGATCAATTCCCGGTCACCCGCGACGAAACCGCCGGTGCTGCTCAAGGCCTTCGAAAAACTGCCGCACACCAGATCGACCGCACCGTCTTTCCCAAATCGGTTGAGAGTTCCGCGCCCACCTTCGCCCAACACCCCGAACCCGTGGGCGTCGTCCATCACCGAAAAGCAGTTGTGTTCCGCACTCACCTCGAGGATCGAGTCCACCGGGGCGATGTGCCCTTCCATCGAGTAAACCCCTTCAAAGACCAGTAACTTCACCGTCTTCGGCTTTTCATAGCTCAGGATTTCCCGGAGGTCCTCCGGATCGTTATGCCGAAAACGCTCCACCCGGGCATCCGTCAGGCGAATCCCGGACATCAGCGCGGAGTGGACGTTCTTATCGACGCATATCAAGTCGCCGCGGTTGGCGAAACTGGCGATCGCCGACATGCAGGAAAGGTAGCCCGCCACACTGACATGGCAGGCCTCGACGCCGAGGAATTCCGCCAAGTCCGCCTCAAGTTCCTCGTGGTAACGGCGACTTCCATTCGCAAGGCGCGCCCCTGTGGTACTGCTCCCCCATTGCTCCAATGCTTTTTGGCCCGCCTCGATCACACGGGAGTCTTCCCCCAGCCCGAGGTAGTCGTTGCTCGAGAGCATCACCAGTTCTTTCCCATCCTTCCAGACCCGCGTTCCCTCTTGCCGGTCGAAGGTCTGGTAATAGACCTTGTATTTCTCCTGCATCTGGATCAGGGGATCGCGGGCAACTCGGGCACGAACTGGGTTCTTACTCTCTACGGAAAAGGATAGCGGCATAAAACAAAAGTTATCCGCAAAATACTGCATTCCGTCGGGGACTCAAGTGCGGTTTTTTTTAGGGACCGCGGCCGGCCCGCTCAATCGGCGTTGAAACAACAGGATTCCGATCGCCTTCCAGAACTTCGTCAAATTATACCGCCACCAGCAGCGGGCATACCGTCTCAAATACTCTTGGGCCCATTCCCGCTTACCCCATTCGGATGTCAGCCCCCCCCATCGCTCCTTGAAGCGTTCCATATTCGCACGATCCCGGTCCGTCCGACCCGGCGAGCTGCTCACATGGTGAAGGATCCGGCTGCGGTTCGCGACGTAGTGGCGAAATCCCGACACCTTCAACCGCACGCATAAATCGATATCCTCCGTCCCGTTATGGTAGGCGGCATCGAACCCATTGTGGCT
This sequence comes from uncultured Opitutales bacterium, assembly GCA_964417945.1. Taxonomy (GTDB): domain Bacteria; phylum Verrucomicrobiota; class Verrucomicrobiia; order Opitutales; family JABSRG01; genus CAYQKH01. Next base: position 8,164 of record CAYQKH010000005.1, on the reverse strand, counting down.
TCGGAAGACATCGGCCCGGATCACGATGCAGGCCGCCGTCACCGCGTTCCATTCCCGGTAGGGCCCCCGCGGGACCTTCTTCCTTCCTTTCCGGGCATGTGCGGGCAGTCCCTCCCGATCGAAAAAGACCCCCGCGTGGTCGATTAATCCCGTCTTGGGATTGAACTGAAGGTTCCCCACGATCCCCGCGTCCGGCAAGAACTCCAACCCCTTCAACATCGGCTCCAACCAACCTTCCTGCAGCTCAAGGTCGTTGTTCAAAAAAACCAGCACCGGGTGTTTCGCCACCTTCGCCCCACGGTTATTCGCCCCCGCATAGCCCAGGTTCTTCTCATTCAGGAGGACCCGATAGGGCTCGCCCAGCGTCGCGAGATACTCGCGCGTCCCATCCGTGCTGCCGTCATCGATCAGGATCACCTCATATCGAACCGGGACTTTTGATAAGGTCGCCTCCAGCGTTTCCAGATAGGTCCGCGTCAGATCCAGGCAATTGTAGAGCGCCGTAATGATCGAGACCGGTGGAAGCGGAGAAAATTCGTTTCGAGGCTCAGGTGATTCCATCCAAAAGGCGTTTCAGGTAATCAGCGTAGGTCGATTTACCCATTCGGGCGGTTGCCGCCTTCAATTGCTCCAGATCGATCCAGCCCGATTCCGTGGCGATCTCCTCCGGGCAGGCGATTTTCAGCCCCTGCCGGTCTTCAATCACCTGCACGAAACTCGCCGCATCCTGCAAGCTCTGGTGGGTTCCCGTGTCCAGCCAGGCCGTGCCCCGGCCGAATAACTCCACCGTCAGAGCCCCGCGCTTAAGGTAAACCCGGTTTAAGTCCGTAATTTCAAGCTCCCCGCGGGGAGAGGGTTTGAGGTTCCGCGCATGGGCCGGGGCCATCGCATCATAAAAATACAAGCCTGGCACCGCATAGTTCGACTTTGGCATGTCCGGCTTTTCCTCCAAGGAAAGCACTTTTCCTTCCGGATCGAACTCCACAACCCCGTAGGCCCGGGGGTTGGCGACATGGTAACCGAAGATCGTCGCCCCTTCCTCGTTGGCATCCGCCGATTTCAGGCTCTTCACCAACTCGTGCCCATAGAACAGGTTGTCTCCCAGGATCAGGCAGCTTGGAGACCCGTCCAGAAAGGATTCCCCGATGATCAGGGCCTGGGCCAGACCGTCCGGACTCGGCTGTTCCGCGTAGGTGAATTTCACCCCGAATTGCTCCCCGCTGCCAAGCAGGCGCTCGAAGAGGGGAAGATCCTGCGGCGTCGAGATGATCAGAATCTCCCGCATGCCAGCCAGCATCAGGATCGAGAGCGGATAGTAGATCATCGGTTTGTCATAGACCGGCATCAGCTGCTTACTCACCGCGAGCGTCAGCGGATACAAACGGGTTCCCGATCCACCCGCGAGGATGATTCCTTTTCTTGAGGAGGTTTTCATCTTATCCATTCAGTTTTTTCTTGCTCAACCGCTCAAACCCAGCCGGTCGCGGGAGTATTTGCGCTCGGAGATGCTCCGGCACCATTCTCTGTTGGCAAGATACCATTCGACCGTCCGGCGGATTCCGCTCTCAAAACTTTCCTCCGGAACCCAGCCCAGCTCGTCACGGATCCGGTCGCAGTTCACGGCGTAACGGCGGTCATGGCCGGGCCGGTCTTTCACGTAGGTTTTCAATTCGCGGTAAGACCCGCCCCCTTTCCGGGGCTCATGGCTGTCAAGGATATCACACAAGGTATCCACCACCTCGATATTGGCTTTCTCCGAGCGGCCTCCGATGTTGTAAGTTTCACCCGGTGTCCCCTGCTCCAGGACGCGATTGATTCCCCGGCAGTGGTCCACCACGTAAAGCCAGTCCCGGACGTTCAAACCGTCTCCGTAGATCGGCAACGGCTTTTCCTCGAGGGCGTTCAGGATCATCAGCGGGATCAGCTTCTCCGGAAATTGATACGGCCCATAGTTGTTTGAACAATTCGTCGTCAATACCGGTAAACCGTAGGTGTGGTGGAAGGCCCGCACGATGTGGTCGCTCCCCGCCTTCGATGCCGAATACGGGCTGTTCGGTTCATACTTCCGGCTTTCGTGAAACGCCGGATCCTCCGGCCCGAGGGAGCCGTATACCTCGTCCGTCGAGACATGGACGAAGCGAAATCCATCTTTCTCCTTCCCTCCCGATGCCACATGCTGCCGGAAAGCGTTCAGCAGCCGCAGGGTGCCAATCACGTTGGTCTGAAAAAAGGGCTCTGGTGAATCAATCGAGCGGTCGACATGGCTTTCCGCCGCAAAGTGAACCACCGTATCGATCGCCTCCTCCTTCAGCAGCCGGTTCACCTTCTCCTCCTCACCGATATCCCCTTGCAAAAAACGGTAGCGGGGGTCCTCCTCCAGGTCCTCCAGATTCTCGCGCAGTCCGGCGTAAGTCAGCACGTCCAGGTTGACGATTCGCTCCGCCTCCGAGGACGACAATGTTTCCCGGATGTAATTCGAGCCGATAAAACCGGCTCCCCCTGTTACCAGCAGGCGTTTCTTTTTTAACTCTCCATTCATCATAACCTCCAGTCCTTCAGGGCGGCCTCCAGGGCCTGATCAATCGGCGTCAACCGGATGCCCACCGATTCCAGCTTGGCGCTGCTCATCACACAATTCGATCGCGGGGTCTTCGCCGCGACCTGCATAAAGGTTGCCTCATCTTCAAAAAACCGGAAGTCCCCTCTCGCTTCGATTCGTTTCCGCCCCACCGCGCTCTCCCGTATTTTCTCGACCACCTCGCGGGTCGTCACGCTTCCCGGATTCGTGACATTGTAGATTCCGAACGGGACCCGCTTTGTCCAGCACTCCAGGCAGACACGGACAAATTCATCAAGTTGCGATATCGAGTTCTCCGCCTCCAGCAATTGGTTGTAGTGCATCAACTTGGCAAGGTAGTTCCGCGGGTTTGCCTCCTTGTTAAATGGAATCCGCAATCGCCATAAATAGCCCGTTTCCGCTTCCGTCGGGATCCAGTTTTTGCCATCCGGGCTCGGGCCATAACCCACCGCCTCCTCGCCCAACGCCTTCGTCCCGCTGTAAAAGCTGCAGTTGTTCTGGCGAAAGGAAAAATTCGGGGCGTCCGTTTCCTCAAAGGGGCACCCGTCCTCGCGGCGTCCGGAAAAGATGCATCCGCTCGAGACATGGCCCCAGCCGATTCCCAGTTCCCGGCAGCTCTCCGCGATGATGCCCGGCAAGACCGCGTTGCCGTCCAGACAGTTGGCTTTATCCGTTTCGCAGGCATCCACATTCGGCTTGCCCGTGTAACCTGCGGCATTGATCACGAAATCCGGCTGTTCCTGCCGCAAGTAGCCCATCAGGGAGTCCCGGTCCGTGTAGTCCAGCTCCTTCCGGCTGAGTCCCCGGCATTCCTCGCCCGCCCTTAGCAGAGCGGCTAAAATCCGGCTGCCCACGTAGCCGGTCGAACCAAGGACGGTAATCATTTTTTCGATGCGTTCGGGAAGGGATACTGGGAGTTGGAAAGCTTCTCGCGCTCCGCTGCCGAAGTTTCACGGTGATAGTCTCCCCGGCTGAAAAATTTTTCCAGCCAGATATACATGACAATAAAAAAGTAGCGGCTCCCCATTTCCCGGATCTTCAATTTCGATTCGCCCGTCTTACGGTTCGTCCAGCTGATGGGAATCACCTCGAACGAAAAACCCCGCACGATCGCCTTTAACGGAAGCTCCACCGTGATGTTAAAATGCGGGGAGAGGATCGGACGGCAGTCTTCAATCACCCGCCGCCGGTAGGCCTTGAACGCATTGGTCGTGTCATTGAGTCCATGGGCGAAAATCATCCGAATGAATAAATTGGCGAGGCGGTTTAAGATCCACTTTATCCCGGGATAATCAATGGTTTTCCCGCCCTTCACAAACCGGCTTCCAAACACGCAATCCACCCCGCCCTTCAAGCATTCCCAGTAACGCACCACGTCCGCCGGATCGTCCGAGGCGTCTGCCATGTAAATGACCACCGCATCGCCCGTAAAGGTTTCCAAGCCTACCTGGATCGCGCGCCCGAAGCCGTTCAACCCGGGATTCCGGACCGGCCGCAACTCATCCACCTCTTCCGCCTCCCGGGCGAGTAAGGACCAGGTGCCATCCTCGCTTCCATCATCCACGACAACAATTTCATGGGGGATCGCCGCCTCCCTTAGCGTCTCATGAAGTCGGCGGAGAGTCGACAGGAGGCAACCCTCCTCGTTCCGGGCCGGGATAATGATCGACAATACACCCGGTTCTGTCCTCACCGCTTCGGTCATCCTGCCTGCTTCCCCAGCGATAAATCCAACCACTCCGGGTTCTCATCCGCAAACGCCGCGATCTCCTCCAGAATGGCTTCGACCGGGCGCTGCACCTGAAAACCCCAAACCGATTCCGCCTGAGCCGAGTCCAGCACGATCCAGGGCAGGTCATACTTGCGGTTGGCCGGTTCCGACCCCACCTCATGCACCCCCCAGCGCCGCCCACACCAACTGGAGAGCTGTTTCAGACTGGTGGCGTTGGACACGCCACCGCTGAAATTACTGATTCGGGGAGCCCCGTCCGCAACTGTTCCGGAGATCTGCTTTTCCAATACCGGGATCAGGTCAAGGGGGTGCAGGCAGTCGCGCACCTGATGACCCATCCCGTCGAAACCGATATATTTCAGCGGGCGCTTGTTCCGCCAGCTGTGTAGCCAGAAACTGAAGATCCCCTGGGTCGGGTGTCCGAACTGCCGGGAGCCCGCAAGCACCCCACAGCGGTTAATCCAAACCGGAAAGGAAAACGCCTCCCCGTATTCAAGGGCCATCCTTTCGGAAGCCACCTTCGTGGCCCCGTAAAGCGAGACCGGGGGGACCGTTGAAAAGCTTTCCCGGATCCCTGCTTCCGAAAAATCCCTCGGAAAATCGCCTGTCGGCCGGTAGGCATCTCCATCGACCTCGACCGCAACCGACTCCAGCGGCCCAAGTCCATAGACCCGGCTCGTGCTCAGCAGGGTGAACCCGGAACCGCATCGCTTACAGTATTCCAGAATATTGATCGTCCCGTAGAGGTTGTGTTGCACCAGCTCCAGGGAGCTGGTCTGCCCGTCCACCCCGGCCAGCACGCTGGGCTGCGCCGCTGCGTCGATCACCCAATCCGCGGCCTCCAGGTTTCGGAAATAAGCTTCGTCGCGGATATCCTCCACATTTACCTCGATCCCGGACTCGCGCAGCAGCGGAAGGTGGACTTGACTCCCGTTCCGGCAGAGGTTGTCCACCCCGCGGATCCCGCTTACCCAATCACATGCCTGCAGTCCGCGGGCCAGGGTATAGCCCGCAAATCCGCAAATACCCGTAATAAAAATATTCATGGATTCTGATCCTCACGGATTTCACCCCAATATGACCAGTCCCAATTCGGGGTCGCCAGCGGATCCGTCTCCAGCTCCAAACGCTCCACCCATTCGGGTAAAGCCAAGTCGGTGACGTGCTTGCCACGGTCCGCCGCCGCTTCCAGCGGCTGCAGGGTGTTCGAGAATAGCAGTTCCCGCTTCGCCGACCCCAACCCGAAGATGGAAAATGCAACCCCATCGGTTTTACCACCGCTGCTCCACGTCCCCGGCTGCATCCCGTATTCCACGGAAATCCGCTTCCCTTTACCCGGTCGCTCAATCGAAAAACGGGCGGGAGCGTGTGCGAAGAGATGCGGACCGGCTTGGGGGGTGAATCCGAATCGGGTCAGGGATCCGTAATCCACATCCGGACGCAAGCCCGCATAGCATTCAACAAGCCCATGGAAGGCCTCCCCCTGTTCCGCCACCAGTGGCGTCGCTTCCAACGGCAAATCCTTTCCGAGGATCCGATAGAGGCGATACCGGTAAGTCGGTTTGAAGTTGGGCAAGAGCAGTTGGTGCTCCTTCAACCGGAAAGTCGGCAACCCCTGGTCCAGCAGGTGGCTGGTCTCCCATTTCTGCAGATAGGCCGCCCGGAGAAGGTGATCCGCTTCATCAATGAACGGCGAAAGCCAGAACCCGGTCTCCAGCATGCCGGGTGGCGCCTCACGAATCATCTCCTCTTCCCCCGGCAGTCGGAACATCAGGTGCACCGGGGAGGATTTGAAGAGAAAATCCTGAACCTTCCCCACCAGGGTTCGCTCGATCTCCGCCTCCAGCCAGACCCGGTCGTGCTCCAACCCTTCCAGCTCAACCGTCGTCCCAAGCTTCGCCTCACCTTCACGAACCAGTTCCAGCTCCAATTGCCCCTCCTCCCCCGCAGGGACCCGCTCCCACATCAGGAGCCGTCCGCTGCGCCGCACCGGCCGGTAATCCTCAAGGATCGACAACCAGCTCAGCCCGTCCGCAAGCATCGGCGGCCGCCGGTTGATATGCGTGAAATCCGTCACCAGAAGCCTCGGGGCTTTATCGCCCTCGAGATGAGCTGCATTTCGCCGGACCAGCCCCGGAGTGTAGGCGGAATAGCTCTGAAAAACCGGCCGCGGCGCGTAGTCGATCCCATTGCTCAGCAGGATTCCCGCCCGGGAATTATAAAAGTCTGCCGGACCGTCTAGGCCCGTAAAGTCGTGCCATTCCCCCAGTGCACCGAGGCGTTTCTGATAGGCCGCATCCAGTTCCCCAAAGGCCAATGAACGGCTTAATTTCCCATAAAGCTGCCCCGGGACGTGGGCCTGCAGGCGCGCCCCGGTCTGCGCCAACACCCCCTCCCCACGGTAATTCTCGAAGAGCGCACCCGTATAGCCGAGGGAACCGATGCCTCCCAGCAAAAGCAAAAGGCTCCTCCACGCGCTCCCGGATCCCGGAAGGCGAACTTCCTGGGACCGGATAAAGAAAAAGAACGCCATCCCCAGAAGGTAGAGCCCCGCCCCCATCGCATGAGCGTCGTGCCGCATGAAACTTTGTTTCCAGGCCAGAAATCCGACCCCGCTGCACCAGAGGATGAACAGGAGCAGGTAGGCCCACCGCTGATCTCGGTAGAGAGTCCAATAAAAACACAGACTCACCGGAACGGACAGCCCGAGAAAGGTCAAATACTCCCAGGTCGGCCCCCACAGCATCATGCTCTCGGAAAAACCCGACGCCACTGGCCAGCTCTTCCAGAGATACCCGACCACTTCCCAGGGATATTGCCCGATAAAGAGCCCGAAAAGATAAACGCCTGCCAGGATCCCCAGCCCGGCTTGGCCCCGGATGCCCCTTCCCCGCGAGTGGATCAGGAGGAAACCCGCAAGGATCAACGTCAGCAGCGCAAATGTATACTTCAGGTAGAAGTTCAGGATCCCGAAGCACACCATAGCCAAAACCAGCGTCAGCCGGGGGTCCTCCTTCCTCAACAGGAAATACCCTCCTCCGAGGTAGAGAAAGAGAATCCACTGGTCGAATCCGAGGTCCAACGGCGCTCCCCAGGCATACAGGGCATAGAGCCCGACGAGCATCAAGATCCCTCCCGCAACCGGATACCGCTCGGGCCGAAGGAGGCGCCAACTCAGGTAGCCGCACAGGCCGTAGTAGAGAAAACTCAGTGACATCATCCATCCATCCATCCACGGATGATAACCCCGGCTTCGCAGGTAGCCCAATGGGCCATAAGTGAACACGATATCCTTTCCCCACACCCAACCTTCCTTCAAAGCCAGGGCCAGGACCCACTGGTGCGAATCATCTCCTGAAAAGCCGATCCGTATCGCGTTCGGCGTGAAAAACTGAAGTCCCATCAACACCGCGTATAGCCCGCATAACCAGAGGATGCCTCGGCGCAAAAACCACAGGATGCCGTTCCCGGCCGGGGAGCTTGGCGCATCCGCTTCCGGCGTTTCACTCATACTGGTGCCGCGGCGCGGAGGCGAAGGAAAAGTCCTCTTTGTCCAGCGTCAGGTTCAGGTTGTAGGCCGGATCCTCCTCCAGCAGCCGCCCCCAGCGTTCCTTCATGGTGCCCACCTCGCGCAAGAACCGCTCCTGCTTCTCGCGGGTGTCCTCTGGGCCGCGGGAGCGCGATTCGTGGTGGTAGAGCGGAGTCGGGACATAGACGTTCCGGTATCCGGCCTCGCGCACCCGCAGGCAGAAGTCGATGTCGTTAAACGCGACCGCGAGGTGTTCGGCATCCAACCCGCCCACCACAGATCGAAACTCAAAATCAAGACGATCAAGGCAGATTTGGATGGCCCG
>CAYQKH010000004.1:0-56701 GCA_964417945.1 uncultured Opitutales bacterium | reverse complement strand
GAGCAGATCAACCGCCTTCCCGAGGACGAGAAGGAGAAGGTTATCTCGTTTGTACGGCATCTGCCCAATGACGAGACCCTTGAAGCGATCCATGAACCTACTGAGGGTCTGCCCCGTTTTAACTCGGTCGAGGAACTCTTTGAGGAACTGAAGGGTTGATGCGGACCATCGTTCGCAAGAGCCGCTTCAAGAAGGACTTTAAGAAGCTGCTGTCCTCGGGCAAAGACCTAGAAAAACTCGCAGAGATCATCCGTTTGCTGGCCAACGACGAGCTTTTGGCCGAGCGCCATCGCGATCATGCCTTGATCGGGGATTATGAAGGCTGCCGGGAATGCCATATCACCCCGGATTGGCTCTTGATCTATCAGATCACGGAAACGGAGTTGATCCTGGTCAGAACCGGTTCGCATAGCGAACTGTTCGGCAGATAATCTTCTTCTCTTTAGCCGCAAATACTCGCTAGAATCCAAGCCTGAAAATGGTCGCTTTCGCCGAACAGTTTGCGCCGAAACAAGGAGCGGTGGACCCCGGAGAGATTTACTTGTCGGTGGCGGCCTAACCCGGATTTTTCATGAAGCCAAGATGTGATGAGATGCAAGGCGGAGGGCGAAGACGCGTGGGCGCGCACTTAAGTGCGTAACCATGCGGCTTCCAGCCCAACATCGCAGGAGATCGCGGAGGGAAGGTTGGGGGATAGGCGCAGGCTGAAGCTCCGTGCTACGGGGGACTTCCTGGCTCAACCGTGCGGGTCGACGGGTAAACCATCTCCTACGGAAAATTCGGACGGGGTGGTCGGGCCGTCGGCTGAAGGGAGGCGGGTTAGATTTCGACCTGGATGGGGCGTAATTCCGCAACCGGTTTGCCGCGCTGGGTAATAATGAAGTGCTTGCCCGCGCGTGTCTGGCGGAGAAGCTTTGAAAGTTCGGTCTTTGCGGCAAAAGCCCCAATCGTTTCCGGTTTGTCTGAAGAAGGGGGCCCTGACATACAAACCAGTTTTTCAGACCAGTTTAGTTTGTCAAGATTCCAGAGGTTTGGCGGTCCTGCACCCATAGCATCGCGAAAGGGGGAGGATGGGGAGGGTTTTTGGTATAGTTATTCAGACAAATAGGGTGGCCGGCGGGCCTAGGTATGCACATTTTTTGTGCTTGACGGTTTTTGGGCTGATAAGGAAAGTTTTGGGATGAAAAACATCACGCTGAAATTGGATGAACAATTAATCAGCCGGGTTAAGCATATTGCAGTGGATGAAGACACCTCGGTATCGGCCTGGGTGGCGGGATTGATTGAATCGGCCTTACGGGACCGGGATGCCTACGAAGCCGCGCGCAAAGGAGCCTTGGCAGACCTCGAAAAACCGCTGCACCTGGGAGGGACCCCATTGAATCGAGAAGAACTCCACCGTCGGTGAGATGCAGGTTTTTATTGATTCAAATATTCTGGTCTATGCGCAGGATGCCGACGCTGGAGACCGGCACCGAAGGGCTAAAGCGCTCCTTCAGGACATTTGGGAGTCACGCAGAATACCGGCAATCAGTGTGCAGGTTTTACAGGAAACCCATGTCAATTTGATTCGTAAGGGCATCGACGTGAAAGAGTCAGCCCGCCGTGTTGGGCGTTATCTTTCATGGCGGGTTGTGGAAAATTCAAGAGCATTGTTTTTCCGGTCCCTGGAAATCCAACAAAGCCATCAACTCTCCTACTGGGATGCCTCAATTGTTGCGGCAGCGCAGCGATCCCAAGCCAATGAATTATGGACGGAAGATCTCAATTCGGGGCAGAACTTCGATGGGGTAAGGGTGATCAATCCTTTGGCATAAAGAGGAGCCTGCTTTTTCATGTTTCGTCCAGAAAAAGGGTCGGGATGATCATTTCGTAAAATCCCAAGGGTTTTCCAGGCTTACGCCGCATCCACTGAAGTCCTTCTCATTACGGGTGGCAATGGGCATGCGATGGACGGAGGCCGTGGCGGCGATGAGGGCGTCCCGGTAGGGTCTAGGACGCTCTGCGTGTAAACGGGCGCAGGTTTCGGCGATTGAAGTTGTGACCGGAAGCACCCTGCTGCCGAAAGTGCCTTTGACCCGGTTTTCATACCAGGAAGCCAGGCGGGCAGCAAATTCAGGTTGTTTTCTGGAGGCTAATTCTATTCCCAGCGACAATTCCAGCAAGGTGATCACACTCAGGTATTGCTCGTTAAGGGCTTGCTTCTCCTGCCAGGAACGGACCGCCGGGTGGCATTGACTCCCTTTCCGGAGTTCCGAAACAACATTGGTGTCTAAAATCATGGATCCTGTTGAAAATCAGCCCCTTCCGGTTCATCACCCAGTTTAGGGACATCCAAATCAACATCCGCGAGCGAATCCTCTCCGAGGGCCGACAAGAGGTCCCGGGGAGGCTGAATCCCACCCGCCGCATTTCCCGTTGCCTCGGCAATGCGATCCGCTACCCACGCCGATAAGGATTGCCCAGCGTCCACTGCCCGGTGCCGGGCTTCGCGATACAACTCATCTTTGATTTTGATCGTTACATTCACCCTTCCACGATTGCACGATTGCACGGGAATGTCAAAGAATTGCAGGTCCCCTCTCACCATCACCGCTCAGTCAGGGTCCGGGACCGGCTGAAGCTCCTGTATTGGATCGAAGCCGAGAGAGGCATTTGATGAGCGCCTTGCCGCGTCGGAGCGCAAGCGAAGCCGGGAGGGTCAACGGTCTGGAATTTTTGAACAGGAGGGCGCGGAGGGCGCGGAGGGAAGTAAAGGGGTTCAGGTTCTAATCTCCTGTTGACCAAAGTCGGCTCAAGGGCAGGGGCGGCGGACGGCGGGAGGCGGTCGGGAAACCCATGGAAAATTAGAATGAGGAGGGAAGGGGAAGAAGAGGAAGATGGCGAGGGGGAGGCTCGCTTGACTAGCAAGCGGCCCTACGGGAGGCAATTATTCAGGACCCCAAAAAAAAGCCCCGGTCCACTGGACCGGGGCGAGGGAAAAGAGGGGGAGTCAGGAAGCGGCCTCGATCTTGGATTTAAGGCTGTTTTTATCGGCGAGGCCGACCACTTGTTCGACAACTTTGCCATCCTTAAATATGAGGAGAGTGGGAATGGCTCGGATGTTGAATTGGCTCGCGACATCATTGGCCTCGTCGACATTCAACTTGCAGATCCTTACTTTATCGCCCAGCTCGTCGGCGAGTTCCTCAAGGATGGGAGCAATCGCCTTACAGGGGCCGCACCACGGTGCCCAGAAGTCGACCACGAGGGGGGTCGACCCACCGGCCTCAATGGTGCTTTGGAAGGAGTTGGAGTCCAGTTTCGTTATATTTTCTGACATGATGATAAAGGTTAAAGGTAGGGAAGAAGATCGCGAAAGATGAGGACCGTAAAGGTGATGGCCACAACGGCAGCACTGCCTTCGGCGATAAGAAGGGATTTGGAAGGGGCGGCAGACGTTGTATCGGTAAATTCAATTTTCGGTTTTTCGGCGGGAGACCGGCTGACCTTTCCCCTTGCCGGAGTTTCATCGAACTGAATATCGGGTGGCGGTTTAGAGGGAGCGGCTTTCGCGGGAGCAGAAGGTTGGCCAGTAGAAGGCGAGGATTCATCTGGACCGGAGGCCCCCGGTTGGAGAACCGTTTTTTCCGATTTCGGCGATTTTATCTGAAGAGACTTGGGAACAGGATCGGTGGGTGCGGGCTGAGGAGCACCCCCTCCGATCTTGAGAGAGCCGCTGCCAGGGGCTTGGGACTTTTCCCCAGAACTGAGGGTGAATTTCCGAGCAGGGTTCGGTCGGGAATCTCCCGATGGCTTAACGTCATCCGACATGTGCCTCACTCAATCGACGGGTTGATTGCGGGTCAAGCCCTCCTAGCGCGGCGTGTTCTTTTGTAACAAGTCGCGAAGTTCTTTCTCCTCCACCGATTGGAGTGATTTCCCATTCTGGTTCAGTTTTTCAAAAGTCTTTACAAGGGTCTCCGTCATACGCTCGTGGGTCTCTTCGGACCCTCCAACAATCGAGAATTCCTCCGCCTGAGTGATCCGCTTGTGTCCGTCCTGATTGTCGAGACCGACTCCAAGCAGATGTTTGCGACTCGCGGGGGATGGATACTGATGATTTGGACTCATAGACATATTGAAAGCTATCTATGTATTTTAAATTTTCAAGGTGGAAAGCTACGGGGAGCGGAAGCAGTGGATATCGGCGAAATTCTCGGATTGGCGGATTTCGAGTTCATTCATACGAGCGAGCTCAAGAATGGCAAGAAACGTAGCGACGACGGTGTGAACGGGCGCCTTTGCGGGGAAGAGACTGGAAAAGGTGAACTGAGGTTCCGTTTTCATCCGAAGGAGGATGAACTCCATCCGATCGGAAACGGTGACGGTTTCGTCGTGAATTTCGCCGACGGCCATGCGCTCGGTAAGACGCCGGAGGACCTGGTTAAAGGTATTCCAAAGTTCGATTCGGTCACCGCCCTTGAGCGGGCGCTCGGGGATAGGGGAGTCCTGCATCCCGGCGTTGCGCGGCAGGAGGTGATTGGCGCGTTCGATAAGGTCCTGGAGGGCGGCGGCGGATTCCTTGACACGACGGTATTCAAGGAGTTGCTGAACGAGTTCCCACCGAGGATCGATATCTTCCTCCTCGTCCCCCTCGATCTCGGGCCCCTGGTCTTTCTTGGGAAGGAGCATACGGCTCTTAATGTACATCAAAGTGGCGGCCATGACGAAGAAATCGCCGGCGATCTCAAGATTGAGATTTTCCATCTGATGGAGAACACCGAGATACTGTCGGGTGACTTCCGTAATCGGGATATCATAAATATCAATCTCGTTCTTGCGGATGAGAAAGAGAAGGAGGTCCAGCGGTCCTTCAAAAATGGGTAACCGGATGGGATGGTCTGGGGATTGAATGAGCCCTTCTCTCATTGATTTTTTTGATAGGAAAGGTTTGAACGAAGAGTGGACCCGTGACACTAGAATCCGAGAAAATTCAGGCTGAGGGTAAATTGGAGGTCATCCTCGCGGGAGGAGCCCTCGCGGACGCGAATGGCGTAGCGCAGGAGGAGGGATTGGCCGATACGCTGGGCGAGTCCGTATTCCTGCTCGATCCACTTCTCGCTGCGCGCGTCCCAGCGCAGGCGGAGATCGGCGCGCCAATTGGGATTGAGGCGGCGGGAGTATTCAATGAGGTATTGGTCGTAAGACTCGTCGAGGTAATCAGAGCCGAAGCTGAGCCACCAGTGGTCGGCGTCCTGGATCCGGATGCGACCGCGAAGCTCGCTAAAGGACTGGTCCTCAAGGTCGGACCGGGTGAAGAGCATGAAATCGATCCAGGGCGCGGGACTAATTTGGAATTCGGTCCAGAAGGAATTCCAGGTATTGGCCCCCGCGGGCTTATCGAGGAGGACATCCTGAAAGATATGGATGGAAGCCAATTCGCGGACCCCGAATTCGCGATGCCGGGTGAAAAAGACATTTTCGACCCCGAGGCGGACAAAATGGCGGTCCTGTAGGGCGTCGGTCATCCGCTCATCCATGAGGTTGACGACTCTGCGGTTAAAGGTGAGGACGGGGCGGTCGATAGGATAAATTTTTGTCGACCCGGCCGAGGCGTCGGGGACGAAGCGGTATTGGAGCCGCGGTCGGAAGGAGTGGCGGAAGCCGTTGATCCCCCAAATTTCGTTGCGAAGATTCCAAGTGCCGGTGGCCCGAAAATCGAGGTCGAGGCCGACCTCGCCGAGGACGCGGGTATACTCCCCGTCGTCGGCGAGATCGAGGGTTTCAAAATAATGGGTGACTTTTCCGGCGAGGCGCGGGGTGAGGTGAACGCCTTCGGCGAGCTTGAGGGGATAGAACCATCCGTACTGGAGGTCGGCGCGGTCGGATTCATTCGGTAGGGGGACTCCGGGAAGGATGGGGTGAGAAAGGGGATTGCCCGGAAGATCCTCCTTCAAGCGGGCGAGGGAAAGGGAGCCCCGCTGCCAAACCCCGGTTTCACCGAGACGCGTGGGGAGGAGGTCGAGGCGGATCTCGGGGAGGCGGGTGTGGATCCGTTGAAAATCGTTTGGGGCGAAGCGGGTGAAAACCGAGCCGACGAAGGGCCCTTTCTGGTAAAGTGCCTCGAGGAAGGAATCCGGGTTTTGGTTATGGTAGAAGAGGTCAGGGCGGAAATCCCGAGTCACTTCGGAATCGGTCCAGAGGCTGATGCGGCCGTTGAGCTGCAGCCCGTTGGCGAAGGACTGGGCGTGGGACCCTTCGAGGAAGCCACGATCCTCGTCGACGGGGAGCCCGAGGCGGTCGGTTCCGAGTTCCCCCCCGTCCCGGATCCAGCCAGAAAGGATGGAACCGTTAAGGCGGGTGGAATCCTCGGGAGAGGCGCGGTAGAGGAAGGCAGGACCGAGGAGGATGCCCCGCTCGGAGTAGAGGTCGAGATTCATCCCGGCATATCCCTCCGGGGAGACTTCAAGAAGGGCTTCGTTCTGGAAGTAAAAACCGAGGTTATCCCTGAATCCGAGGCGCCCGGTATAGCGGATGGGTGAACGGTCGAGGCTGCCCGAAAACCGCGGGAGGGGGAGGGTGGGCAAATTTCCCAGTCGCAGACGGGCACGGGTCGCCTCCAATTCACCGTTTTCAAAATAGGTGAGGGATTGAGCCTCAACCCGGAGGCTGAGGGGACGCGGTTCGCCAAAATAGACGGTAGCGTTCTCGAAAGTGATCTGATCGTCGACGGCGGTCAACGCCTCGCCCTCGAAGTAAAGTGGCCAGCGACCCGCCTTAAAATCGGAAGCGCTGAAGGAACGTTCCTCGATCCGGTAATCGACGGCCGGGGCAAGGAGTTTGAAGCCAGAGCGGGTGAGGCCGACATTTCCTCGGGCCTCCGCCCGTTGTTCGCGGCGGAAAAATCCGATTTCCTCGGCGCGGACGAGGAGGGGACCATCCCGGAAAGCGGCATCGCCGGTGGCGACGAGGGCGCCACGCTTCTGGTCAAACTCAATGGGCTGTCCGGGGCCCGTGCTGAGTTCCGGGGCGCCGAAGAGAGCGGTCCCGCTGAGGACGGAAACGATGGCGGCGATGACAATCTGGAATGGGATTTTCCACACAAACGCAAAATGGGTCACAGGATTTTGACCGGCAAGGATTTATTGGATTGCGAGCGAACGGGTATTATCTAGACAGAGCGCGGAAACCCACCAACCATAGAAGGACCCGGCATGGCTGATAAAAAGAAACCGAAAGCGGAAATCTGGACGAAGGATGCGGAAATCGAATCCTTGACGGAGGCAACCAGCGCGCAACCCCATTCGATCCTTGGAATGCAACCGATGTTGTTGGATGGGGAGCGGGCTTGGATAATCCGTACGATGATCCAGGACGCGGTGGCCTGCGAAGTGGTGGATGTGGAGACGGAGAACGGTCCGCGTTACCCAATGAAGAGGATCCACCCGGCGGGGATTTTCGAAGGGGTCGCGGTGCGACCCGACCGTTTCCAATACCGTTTGCGAATTGAGCGAAAGAACGGGGAGATCCGCCAGTTTTACGACCCCTACGCTTTTGAAAGCCTGCTCTCAGATCAGGACCTCTACCTTTTTAACGAGGGAACGGAGTTAAAGATCTACGAGAAGCTGGGTGCCCACCCGAAGAAGGTGAAGGGTGTCCCGGGGGTAGCGTTTGCGGTTTGGGCCCCCAATGCGGCGCGGGTTTCGGTGGTCGGCGATTTCAACCAATGGGACGGGCGCTACCACCCGATGCGCCACCTCGGGAACAGCGGGGTTTGGGAAATCTTTATCCCCGGACTTTCGGTGGGAATAAAGTATAAGTATGAGCTTTTCGGCAAGGACGGGCACCTCCGGCTGAAATCGGATCCCTATGGCACGTATTTCGAGCCGCCGCCGCACAACGCATCCGTGGTTTGGGACGTCACGGACTATACCTGGCGGGACCGAGAATGGATGGAGGCCCGCCCCTCACGGGATTGGATACGGGAGCCGATCTCCGTCTACGAGGTCCACCTCGGATCCTGGAAGCGCGTGGTGGAGGACGGCAACCGCCCGCTCACCTATCGGGAAATGGCTTCCGAGTTGGTGCCCTACCTGAAAAACAATGGGTTTACCCACGTCGAGTTTCTGCCCCTGGCGGAGCATCCGTTTGACGGCTCATGGGGCTATCAGGTAACCGGTTTTTTCGCGCCGACCAATCGTTTTGGAGCCCCCCAAGATTTCATGTATCTGGTGGACCAGTTGCACCAGAACGGAATTGGCGTGCTAATTGACTGGGTTCCGGGGCATTTCCCAAAAGACGCCTTCGCCCTCGCGGAGTTTGACGGCACTCACTTGTATGAGCATGCCGACCCCCGGCAGGGCTACCACCAGGACTGGGACACATTGATTTTTAATTACGGGCGCCACGAGGTGAGTTGTTTTCTCGCGGGATCGGCACTTTGCTGGCTGGATCGCTTTCATATTGACGGTCTGCGTGTGGATGCGGTCGCATCGATGCTTTATCTGGACTACAGCCGGGAAGACTGGATCCCAAATGAATTCGGTGGGAACGAAAACCTTGAGGCGATCCGCTTCCTGCGGCGGACCAATGATCTCATTCACCGCGACTACCCAGGGGTGATGACGATTGCGGAAGAATCGACCTCCTACGGCGGAGTGACCGCTCCGACGGAGGCGGGCGGGCTTGGTTTCGACTTCAAATGGAATATGGGCTGGATGAACGACACCCTGGTCTTCCTAGGGAAGGATCCGGTCCACCGGAAGTATCATTTGAACCAGCTGACCTTCGCAATGATCTACCAGTATTCGGAGAATTTCGTGCTGGCGTTTTCGCATGACGAGGTGGTTCACCTGAAGGGGTCGATGCTGAATAAAATGCCCTTGCCGGGGATCCGGGACAAGTCACGGAATTTACGGGCCCTATACGCGTTCATGTGGTTTTGGCCGGGGAAGAAGACACTTTTCATGGGCGGGGAGTTCGGTCAATCTGCGGAGTGGAAGTACGATCACTCGCTGGATTGGCACCTGCTCCAATACAAGGATCACCTCGGGATCCTTGAGCTGGTCGGGGACTTAAACCGGTTTTACCGGGATCACCCGGTCCTTGCAGCGCGGGATAACGATCCACAGGGCTTCCAGTGGATCAATGGCAGCGACTCTGACCATTGCGTGGTGAGCTTCCTGCGCATGGGGGACTGCCCGGAGAACACGTTTGCGGTCTTTTCGAACTTCACCCCGGTGGATCGTGAGCATTACCGTGCAGGGGTGCCGTATTCTGGCTTCTGGAAGGAAGTCCTGAATACCGACGGGGTGCGCTATGGAGGGGATAACATCGGAAATGCGGGAGGACTGTTCTCCGAATCGATTCCCTGGGACGGGCGGGACGACTCCCTCAAGTTGAGCCTGCCCGGATTATCGACCATCGTCTTCCGCTACCAGCCGAGCCAAGACCTGGGCTGAGAGCCCCTCGACCGTTTGAGCAGGATGCACCCATTGACGGAGTTGAGCCGAACCATCGGACGCACTGATCGCAGTGGCCTTCCGGTCTACGGTCGGGCGAAGCTGTCGCCCCACTGGTACACTGAGTATTACGGTCCGTTGCTGGAGCCGATGCGGCCTCGGCTGAAGCAATTCCTGGAGATTGGCATCGGCCAGGGCGGAGGAGCCTTAATGTGGAAGCGTTACTTTCCGGCGACAGAGGTTCATGTGGTGGATGCCGTATTCCGCGAGGAGGTAGACGGGGTGTTAACGACGAGCGGGGTGAAGACTTACTATGGGGACGCCTACACCGAAGCCTTCATTCGGGACCATTTTTCAGGACGGTGCTTTGGGGTAATTATCGACGACGGGTCGCACACCCTGGAAAGCTGGGTTTTCTTCCTTAATCACTACGTGCAGCTACTTGAGGAGGGTGGTGTCCTGATCATCGAGGACATTCAGACCCGTGGCCAGGCCGAGGAAATCGTCCGCCATTTTCGCGGGGACCGACGCCGCCTATCGCTGGTGGATCGTCGGCTCCTTGAGGACTCGGCGATCAACGAGATGTTGCTGGTCTATGCCTAGCGGCCAATAATGGGCAGGCCGTCGGATGCGCCGGATTCGATATTAAAGACCCCGACAAAGGGCTTGGGGACGACGGCGGCGGTGCGCGCGAAATCGCGCTGCAGAACTCGCGCGGCGAGAGCATTGACGGTGTCCCGGTCGAGGTCGAGATAAGCGCCGCCGCGAACGGCTCGCATTTCTTCGATGGTCCGCGGGTTTTCCTGTGCGCGCTTGAGCAAGCGGTTAAGAAGGGTGCTGTTGTTTCGTAAGGATTGGGTGAGGCGGGATTGCACCGGGTTGATTGCACCGATGAATTCGTCCTCGGTCATCCCCTCGAGAGCGAGTTCCTGGGCAATATCGGCAAGGGCTCGGGCGATTTCTCCGGCGTGCTCGGGAGCGCAGTCAACCATTGCCCGGATGGAGGAAAATTCAGGGTATTCCGGAAAGGGAAGGTATTCGGCCTGGGGCGAGTAGGCCATGCCGAGACGCTCGCGGAAAAGCATGCGCATGCGCTGTTCGAGGACCCGGCTGATCACAAGCAGTCCGAGGCGGTCTTGGAAACGGGATTCCTCGAGGACGGGCCAGAGACCGAGAGCGACCGCCTGGTGCGTTTCGCCGGTGAATTCGAGGCGCTCGAACCCGGCGGGGGCATCAATAGCAACTGGATTGGGACGGAACCGGCGCTTTTGATCGCGTCGCTCGGGAAGGCTGCCGAAGGTCGGGGCGGCATATTTAACGACGGCATCCTTTTTGATGTCTCCGATTACGGACACCTCAACGTAATCGCGGGTAAGGGCTTCCTCGATGAATTCGCGGACATGGCTGACCCGGAGGGAGCGATAGTCGTCCGGGCCACCCCACCCGAAACGGGCATCGGTGGCAAAGAGGTGGTCCTGAAAGGCGCGCATCCCGTTCCCGAGACCAACGCTGCTCTGCATGCGGTTCATGGCGGCCCGGAAGCGGACGGAACGGTGGACCTCATGGGAAAAGCGGGGGTTGCGAAGAAATTCACTCAGAACGGCAAAGAATTTTTCGAGATTCTGGACCTGTGTGATCCCGCGAAAGGTGAAGGCGTCGTGGTCCTCAAGGTCGAAGCTGAACTGGAAGACATCTTCGCTGATGAAGTTCCCGATCTGCTCGATGGAATAGCGGTCGGTCCCGCTGGCAAAAACGGTTTCGAGCGCAAATTCCCGGAGACCCATGGGGACGTTGGCCTTCTGGAAAAGCCCCTCCCCGGTGCGGACGACGACACGGACGAGACCCGGCTCGAGGTCGCTCTGAATAAAATTCAGCCGGACGTTGTTCTCAAATTTGATGAGGTGGGCGTTAAAGTCGGGAAGCGTTCGCTCCTCGACGACGGTTCCGGTCTTGTCCGGGCGATACAGCTGAATGGTCTCGGGATCCCTCAGCTGCTCCATCAAGAGCTGGCCGGGGCCGAGGGCCACCGATCCCTGAATTTCCGGATTTCGCTTACGGGCATCCCGGATGGCGGAAGCCACTTTCCGGGAGCCCCCGGGAATCTGAATTTCTCCGCTGAGGAAATAGGCCATCTGGTTAGGATTCCAGATCTGGTTGAATGCCCGATCGACATCAGAGAGGGAAGCTTCCTGAAGGAAGCGCTCCTCGAGTTGGATTCCTTGTTCGTAGCCGAGAAAGACTTTGCCCTCCGCGAGGGCATCGACCAACTCGTCGGCAAGCAGCTTCGGATCCATCGTGCGACCCTGTGCCTTCTGGATTTTCATATCGAGAAGGGCTCCATTGAGAAAAGGCCGGAGTTCCTCCTCGTCGAACCCACCGCTGAGAGTGGACCGAACGAGGTCGTCGATCGCAACAACGCCCCGCTCCCATTCCTGTGGATTCAATTGCAGGGAAGCAATCCCGGCGGCAATCGAGCCCTCACGAAAGAATTCGCTGCTTCCACCGCCCGAACGCGGAATCCGTTCGCGGAGACGCTTGCCAAAGAGGGCGGAAGCGAGGCGCTTGAAGGTTTCCTCCCTCCGCGATTCAAGCGAATCAAGCAGGGTGGGGGCGCTTTGGATGGAGGCTGCCTGGATATTAAGGGAACCGGAGTTGCGAATCTGGAGGAGGTCGACCCGTGGATAATCCTTTGCCCTGAGTCGGCCTTCCTCCCGCTTCGGGATGGGGCTTCGCGGACGTTCCAGCGGGCCGAAGAATTCGCGGGTCCGGGAGGCATATTCGGCGGGTTCGAGATCCCCAACGACGACAAAGACCATGAGGTCCGGGCGGTAGAGCCGCTGGTAAAAGCCAAAAAGGTCCTGACGATTGGCGTTCTTAATAATGGGGGTGAGTCCGATGGGGTTTCTTTCCGGGAAGCGCATCCCATCAAAGAAGAAGGCCTTTGCAGCCTCATTCCGGCGCATACCGATCCCATCGTGGATCCGCAACTCGCTCAGGATGACACCGCGTTCTTTCTCGACTTCTTCCTGCTTGAGGAGGAGTTCCCCCGCGAAGTCGCGAACAAGGGAAAAGCCCTGGCGGATGAGATCGGGGTCGGTGCGATAAAATTCGAGCCCGTAGACGGTCCGGTTGCCGGTGGTGTAGGCGTTGACATCGCTCCCGAATTCCATGCCGAGCCGCTGGAAATAGCCGGTAATCTCGTCCTCGTCGAAATGGGTCGTTCCGTTGAAAGCCATGTGTTCGAGGAAGTGCGCGAGTCCGCGTTCCTTTTCTGTTTCATCCATGGAACCTGCGAGGACGATAAGGCGCATGCTGACTCGGCCGGGCACCCCGTCATGGGGAAGGAAGACGTAACGGAGGCCGTTGTCGAGGGTGCCGAAAACAAGGTCTGGGTGAGGCTGGAGGTCGGAAGATTCATGAGCCCAGCCACCTTCCCGCAGGTCATAGGCTCCCGAGAGAAAAAGCGAGGGAATAAGAAGGGCGAAAAAAGCGGGAATCAGAATGGAGCGCGGAAGAGACATTGGATACAGGCAGGCGGATAGACGACGGGGGTGGACCCCGGTTTGAAAGGAAATGGACTGTTGGGAAGCATTCCGGTTCCCTGAAGAGGGCTCACGCGGAGACTTCTCCACCGGAGCCAAGGCCCTGCCGAAAGGATTCAAAGACCGGTTCCAGCTGGTCGACGGCCTTTCCGCCGCCCATGGCGAAATCCGGCTTGCCACCGCCTTTGCCGTCGAGACGGGAGGTGAGTTCACGGATGAGGTCGCCGGCATTTACACCGGCACGATTACCGGCTTTGGAAACAAGGGCAACCACGGTGCATTTATCCTCAAAGGCGGCGCCGAGAACGACGACAGAATCCTCGAGCTTATCCGCTACCTGAACGGCGAGCTGGCGTAGATCATTTGGGTTGGAAACTTTCACAGTAGAGACGACCCACGAGAGGGCGTCGACGACTTTGGCGGATTCCGCGAATTCCGCGGCGGTAGTGGATGCAGTCTTCTGTTCGATGGAACGCAGCCGTGCCTCTAAGTCCTTTCGGGACTCGATGAGGCCCTGAAGGCGTTCGTGAAGCTGTTCAGAGGAGCAGGAAAGGATGGAGGCAAACTGTTCCCGCTCGTCCTGGAGGGACTGGAAGCGCTGGAGGGCGGAGAGCCCTGCGACGGCTTCGATGCGGCGGGTACCCGCGGCAATGGAACTTTCGGAAAGAATGATAAAGGGGCCGACCTCACCCGTCGCGCGGACATGGGTGCCCCCGCACAGCTCAGCGGAATAGCCGGGGCTTTTCCGGAGGTCAAGCCCGCCTTCGGGGGTCAGGTCCAATTCCGCGCCAATATCGACAACCCGGACGCGGTTTCCGTATTTTTCGCCGAAGACGGCGATCACATCCTCAGGCTTATCCTCCATCGCGATCTCGTAATACTGAACGGGATCGTTCTGTAGAATGGCCTGGTTCACAAGTGCCTCAAGGTGACGAAGCTGTTCCGGACCGATAGCCTCAAAGTGCGAAAAATCAAAGCGGAGGTGGCCGGGGGAGACGAGGGAGCCGGCCTGCCGGATATGGCTGCCGAGCGTCTCCCGCAGGGCCCAATTAAGGAGGTGGGTGGCAGTATGGTGGCGCTGGATGGCGTTGCGGCGTCCGCGATCGACGGTCAACCGAGCCGGTGTTCCGGTCTCCAGGGAGGGCGGCGACGCCTCTTTGAGTTGATGGAGGACGAGTCCGCCTGGGCCTTTCTGGGTATCGACAATGGGAAACCGATGTTCGCCGATTTCGGCATGGCCGGAATCCCCGAGTTGCCCCCCCATTTCAGCATAAAACGGAGTGGACTCGAAAATAAGAAAGTGGACGTTCCGGCCGCCGCGTTTGCTGCTCTCGACTCCGAGGAAGCGGGTTGGAAATTGCTCGAGGTGTTCCGGCTCGAACCCGAAGAAGCGGGTTGCCTGGTCGGGGTTGTTCGTCGAGCGGACCTCGATGACCTCTTTTTTCTGGGCGGCACGGGCTCGCTCTCGCTGCTTTTCCATTTCCCGCTGGAATCCGGCCTCGTCGACGATACAGCCCTTTTCACGCGCCATGAGCTGGGTCAGATCAAGCGGGAAGCCATAGGTATCGTAGAGTTCAAATGCGGCGGCACCGGGAATCTCACCAGGGTATTGCTCGAAGAGTTTTTCAAGCATCTGGACACCCCGGTCGACGGTCTTGTCAAAGGCGCTCTCCTCGGAGGCGATGACCTTGCGGATCACGTCCTGCCGTTCTTGGATTTCAGGAAAAACCGGTCCGAGGGAGTCGACCACCACGGGGACGAGCGTGTCGAGACACCCTTTTTCCAGGCCAATGCGACCGGCCCAGAGGACGGCGCGGCGGAGGATCCGCCGGATGACATAATTCCGGCCTTCGTTTCCGGGAAGGATGCCGTCGGCGATGGCACAACTAAGGCAGCGCAAGTGATCCGCGATGACTCGGTAAGCGCAATCCTTCAGGACGGGGGGATCCAGGTTCTCCCGTCGATCGGGGAGGGTGGCACCGTAGGGATGTCCGGTATGTTCCTCCAGCACCTTGAAGAAGGCGGTAAATACGCCGGCGTTGTAATTGCTGGGAAGATCGCCGAAACGGGTGAAGCCATCGGTGGTGGCGGCGATACCGGCCACTCGTTCGAGGCCGAGCCCGGTATCAACGTGCCGTTGCCGAAGCGGCACGAAGCTCCCATCGGCAGTGGCATTGAACTGGATAAATACATTATTCCAGATTTCCATGCACCAGGCGGAATCCTGGTTGACAAGGTTACCCGCAGTATCCCCATTTTCGGTGCAATCGAGGTGAATCTCACTGCAGGGGCCACAAGGTCCGGTCTCTCCCATCATCCAGAAGTTATCGGCCTTGTCCCCAAAAAGGATGTGTTGGTCCGAGTTGAGGCCGTCGGCTTCAAGGATCTTTTTCCAGATCGCATAGGCCTCCTCATCGGGCCCGGCGGGCTCACCGGGACCGGGGCGGTAAACGGTGACATAAAGGCGCTCCATGGGGATATTCCAAACGCCGGTGAGCAATTCCCACGACCAGGCGAGGGCCTCTTCCTTGAAATAATCCCCGAAGGACCAGTTGCCCAACATTTCAAAAAAGGTGTGGTGATAGGTATCGAATCCGACATCTTCGAGATCGTTGTGCTTACCGCCGGCTCGGATGCACTTCTGGGTGTCGGCCGCACGGGGCCAGGGCGCATCGCGTTCGCCGAGGAAAAAGGGGACAAACTGGTTCATGCCCGCGTTCGTAAAGAGCAGGTTGGGGGCGGTGGGCATGAGGGAAGCGGACGGCACGATCTCGTGGCTTTTGTCCCTGAAAAAATCCAGAAAGGTCTGCCGGTAATGATCAGTGGTCATGACGGACGGGTTGGCTGGCGCGGCTGCGGTCAAAGGGCGCGGCGAATAGCATCCCCCATTTCGGATGTGGAGACAGAAGATTTGCCAAAGGCGATATCACCGGTGCGAACGCCTTGATCAACGACTACGCGGACGGCATTTTCGATAGAAGCGGCGACATTTTCCAACCCGAAGCTATAGCGCAGCATAAGGGCGGCGCTGAGGATTTGGGCGCAGGGATTGGCGAGACTTTTGCCGGCAATATCCGGAGCGGTTCCCCCCGCCGGTTCGAAGAGGCCGAAGGGATGGTCGTGGCTGTTTTCAATCAGGCCGAGACTGGCGGAGGCCAACATGCCAAGGGATCCGCAAACAACGCCCATTTCATCGGACAGGATATCCCCGAAGAGATTTTCCGTAACGATCACATCGAACTGGTTGGGATTTCGAACCAACTGCATGGCTGCGTTATCCACATACATGCATTGAAGCTGCATATCCGGGGCGTAGTCTCGAATATAATTCTGCACCGTGCGCCGCCAGAGAACGGAGGTTTCGAGGACGTTGGCCTTGTCGACAAGGCAGATGCGTTTTTTCCGATTCTGGGCGGCAGAAACGGCGATTCGGACGATCCGTTCGATCTCACTTTTCCGGTAGATCATGGTGTCGATGGCTTCAATATCGCCATCGACAAGTTCTTTGGTGGCGCGCGGCTCACCGAAGTAGATGCCTCCAGTCAATTCCCGGACACAGAGGATATCGATCCCGTTCGGGATGATCTCATTCTTCAGCGGGGAGGCTTCAAGAAGGGAGGTGTAGAGCAAGCCCGGGCGCAGATTGGCGAAGAGCCGGAAGTGTTTTCTCAAGGGCAGAAGGGCGGCCCGCTCGGGCTGTTCCTTCGGAGGCAGGTTTTCCCATTCAGGGCCTCCAACGGAGCCAAAAAGAATGGCATCTGCCTGGCGGCAAACCTTGAGCGTAGACTCGGGGAGTGCCTCACCCTGGTGATCAATGGCAATACCTCCTACCTCGGCCTCCATGAATTCAAAGTCCAAATCATGAATGGAGGCCACCTTGTCAAGAACCAGTCGCGCTTGCTCCATTACTTCGGGTCCAATGCCGTCGCCGGGCAATACGGCTATTTTCAAGGTTTTCATAGGAAAAAGAGGCCGAGTCAAAAAAGAGGAGGGGGAAAAGAAAAGAAAAAAGAAAATTAGAGGGGAGGGGGATCCTTTGAGAAGAGAAAGAAAAGGGGTCTGAAGGGGGATTTTTTTTGTCCTTTTGGAAAAACCATGGAATGAAAGCTTTCTGATATGACGATCATTGGATTCGAATGCGGCCCGCTCGGGACCAACGCTTTTTTTCTTTACCGGGAGGGCGGTTCTTCCGCCGTTCTGGTGGACGCCCCGCCGGGAGCACTCGAGGAAATCTGCAGCTTGGAGGAGAAAACCGGAACGAAGGTAGACGTCCTGCTTTTGACGCATGGGCACTGGGACCATATGCTTGACGCAGAAAAGATTCGTGAGCGGGGAGCCAAGACTTATGCCCACCCTGATGACCGGCTCCTTTTTGAGAATCCGGAAGTGATGGCGTCCTTCGCGATGCCGGGGCTTGACTGGGCTGCGGCAACGGTGGACGCATGGCTTCAGGGCGGGGAGACACTGGAATTGTTGGAAGAGGTGGTATCCGTTCGGCATGTTCCCGGCCACGCGCCTGGCAGTCTCCTTTTTTATTTTCCCGATGCGGGGGCGGCATTTGGCGGAGACGCGCTCTTTGCGGGAGGGGTTGGGCGTTTCGATCTTCCTGGCGGGGATTGGTCAACCCTCGAGGGCTCGATCAAGGACCAGATCTATACGCTTCCGGACGATACGGTGGTTTATCCGGGGCATGGCCCCGCCACCACGGTTGGGAGGGAGCGGCAGAGCAACCCGTATGTTCGCGATTGAGGTTTCGCTTTTGGGTTGGTCAACCCAAACGGGTGCATCAATCTTTGAGGAATGAAGTCGCACGATTACTGGATGGGAGCGGCGCTGGAATGGGCCCGAAAAGGCTGGGGCACCACCCATCCCAATCCGATGGTCGGCTGTGTCATTGTAGAGGGGGAAGAGATGGTGGCGGGTGGTTTTCATCCGAAGCCGGGAGAAGGGCATGCTGAGGCTCGGGCGTTAGAGGCCCTGGGCAGAAGGCCAGGGCGCGGTGCAGTCCTTTATGTGACCCTTGAGCCCTGCTCGACCTTCGGGAGGACGCCTCCCTGCACGCAAAGAATTCTGGAAAGCGGGATCCGCAAGGTGGTGGTGGGGACGGTGGATCCAAATTCGGCCCATGATGGCCGCGGCCTGAAAAATCTCCGCGAAGCGGGAGTAGAGGTCGTCGAAGGGGTAAGGGAAGCAGAGTGTCGTGACTTGAACCTGATTTTTAACCATGCGATCACACGGGAGGGCCGTCCGCTGGTAGCGATGAAACTGGCCATGACCCTGGACGGCAAGGTGGCGACGGCAAACGGCGAATCGCAATGGATTACGGGACCCGAGGCCCGATTGGATGTCGCGCGCTGGAGACGCTATTTTCCGGCTATCGCGGTTGGTGCGAATACGGTCATCCGGGACAAACCCCGCTTGACCAGCCGTCTGCCAGACCATGACGAATGGTGTCCGCGGCGGTTTATCCTCGACTCGGATCTCCGAAGCCTGATCGAGGCTCCGGAGGCCCCGGTTTTTACGGATGGCCATGTGGACCGGACGGTCCTCGTGGCGAGGCGGGGACCGGGGGAGTCGAGGCGCGCGCTGGCGGAAAATAAAGGCCTCACGGTCTGGGAAGTGGACGCGAATGCGGACGGCAGGGTTTCCCCGGAATCCTTTATCCGAAGCTGCCGGGATGCGGGGTTGACCGGAATCTGGCTAGAGCCGGGGGAGCAGCTAGGGCAGCGATTCCTGGCGGATGGAGTGGTGGATTACCTTTTTGCCTACTCGGCACCTTTTATTCTGGGCGATGCCGCAGGGAAAAGTCCGCTACACTTTCAGCAAGCGGAACGCCTCTCGGACGGAGTCCGGTTGAAGGATCCTCAATTTGCCCAATTCGGCGAGGACCGGCTTCTCCGGGGACACCTCCGATAATTTCCCAATGCTCCCTGCCTCTGCCTTTCTCCTGCGTTATTTTCCATTTTCAGTCTCTGGAAGAAGGGTGTAAGCTGCTGAGGCTTCAAAAGGATGGAACTCGTTCTCGCCACCGGAAACCCCCATAAAGCGGAAGAAATCCAGCACCTTCTTCGTCCTTATCCCATGGTGAAGGTTCATCCGGCAGAGCACGTCGGCGGCATGCCCAGGGTAGAGGAGACGGCCGAGGATTTCCGTGGAAATGCCCTGCTGAAAGCCCAGGCGCTGGTCGGCAAGGCGGATGGAAAAATCGTTCTCGCCGACGACAGCGGACTCTGCGTGGACGCGCTCGATGGTCTGCCGGGTGTCCGATCCGCACGGTATGCCGGGGAAGGAGCCAGTGATGCGGATAATATGGACAAAGTTCTGAGGGAACTAAAGGGGTTTTCGCAAAGGAAACGGACGGCGGCCTTCATCTGCGTGCTCTGCCTGCTATGGCCGGGCAGAAAGGAGCCGTATTTTTTTGAAGGGCAGGTTGAGGGCTTCCTTACGGATACTCCGCGGGGCGAATTCGGCTTTGGCTATGATCCGATTTTTATTCCCCGAGACTACAGCAAGACATTTGGTGAGCTGGGACCGGATGTTAAAAACCGTTTAAGCCATCGCTCGAAAGCGCTAAAATCGTTGCGCTCCTGGATCGGGGAGGTCTTGCGCGGTTAACCGGAAACGCTCCGGGCTACTTCGGTATTGTATGAGGGGTCGCGAGTGCCCATAGTTATAGGTTCATGCGTCAGCCCATCTACAATCGCTTCTCTGGCCGGACGGCCCTGGTAACGGGAGGTTCCTCGGGGATCGGGCGGGCGATTGTCGAGGAGTTGGCGAAAGAAGGGGCGCATGTCTTTTTTTCCTGCCTTCCCTCTGACGATGCGGAGGCTCGCGAACTGGTTGATGCCTATCCCGGGCAGGTGCGGTATGCATTGGGGGATATGGGAAGAGATGCGTTCCGTGTAGACCTGTTCAACGCGTGTCGGGAAACTTTTGGCTCGCTGCACTATCTTGTGAACAACGCGTTCTCCTTCGTAGCGGTGGCGGCGGATGCCTCGCTGGAAGACTGGCAACGGAGCCTTGAGGTCGGTCCGATCGCCTACGCCCGTATGGGGGCGCTGGTCGCCCCGGAAATGGAGAAGGGGGGTGGGGGCGCGATCGTGAACATTTCCAGTATATCGGCCCACATCGCGCAACCCTATCGCTGGACCTACAACGCGAGCAAAGGCGCGGTCCACCAGCTGACCCGCTGCATGGCGATGGATTTTGCGGATCGCGGGATCCGGGTGAACTCGGTCAGCCCGGGGTGGTTCTGGACTCGTGAAAACGACAAGGCCGCAGGATTCGACCGTGAGCGCTACGAAGAAATCTGGGGAAAATTCCACCTCCTGAAGCGGATGGGGCAGACCGTTGAGTGCGCAGCTCCGGTGCTTTTCCTGCTCAACGAGGATGCTTCCTTCATCACCGGGACGGATCTGCCGGTGGACGGAGGTTACAATGCGATGGGTCCGGAGGGGCTGGGGACGGACACGGTCGTAGCGGGCAGCCGCTAATCGGACTCTTTCATCAAATTTGAAAAAACGAGCGAGGAATATTGCTTTATGGAAACTGAACTGAGAAGCCGTGGCTGGTTTGGAAAACGCGATAAAAACGGGTTTATCCATCGCAGCTGGTTAAAGAACCAGGGGCACACCCAGGATAAATTCGACGGAAAGCCGGTCATCGGCATCTGCAATACCTGGAGCGATTTGACTCCATGTAACGCCCACCTTCGGGAAATTGCCCAGCATGTGAAATACGGCGTTTTGGAAGCGGGCGGTTTTCCGCTGGAGTTTCCGGTGATGTCTCTCGGAGAACCGGTAATGCGTCCGACGACGATGTTGTTTCGGAATCTGCTCAGCATGGACACGGAAGAATCGATCCGGGGCAATCCACTCGACGGGGTCGTTCTGTTAACAGGTTGTGACAAGACCACGCCGGGAACCGTGATGGGCGCCTGCAGCGTCGGCATTCCGACCATCCAGTTGAACGGGGGCCCGATGCTTAATGGAAAATACCAGGGGAAAAACGTCGGCAGCGGAACGGATCTCTGGAAATACAGCGAAGATTTTCGGGCCGGACGAATGACAGAGGAGGAGTTCAACTTCCTCGAGGGGTGCGCTGCACGCAGCAACGGCCACTGTATGACGATGGGGACGGCCTCCTCGATGAATTGTGCGATGGAGGCGATGGGGTTATCCCTGCCAGGAAGCGCGGCCATCCCGGCGGTCGACAGCCGGCGGAAGGTTTTCGCCCAGCTGACGGGTGGACGCATCGTGGAAATGGTGCGCGAGGAATTGACGATCCAAAAGGTTCTGACACGAGAGGCCCTGGAGAATGCCGTCATCATGAATTCGGCAGTTGGCGGCTCGACCAATTTTGTGGTCCACGTTCTGGCGATTGCGGGACGCCTCGGGATCGACCTGACCCTTGAGGATATTGATCGGCTGGGACGGAATGTGCCTCTTCTGGTCAACCTCATGCCGGCCGGGGAATACTTGATGGAAGATTTTTATTATGCCGGTGGGCTTCCGGCCGTGATGCGGGAGATGTTGCCTTACCTTCACGGCGACGTCGTCGGAGTGAACGGCAAGACGGTGCTCGAAAACGTCGAAAGTGTGGAATGTTTTAACCCCGAAGTCATTCACCCCTTTGACCGGCCGCTGAAGGAAAAATCCGGTCTTGCGGTCGTAAAGGGGAACCTCTGTCCGGACGGGGCAATCGTCAAACCCTCGGCTGCGACGCCAGAGCTGATGGTACATCGGGCGAAGGCCGTCGTTTTTCAAAATATCGAAGACTACAAGGCGAGGGTAAATGATCCGGAGCTCAAGGTGACTCCGGACTCTATTCTTGTGTTGAAGCACGTCGGCCCGAAGGCCTACCCAGGAATGCCTGAGGTTGGCAATTTTGGCCTGCCGAAGAAAATGCTGGATGCCGGAGTCACAGATATGGTCCGCATCAGCGACGGACGCATGAGCGGAACCGCCTTTGGCAGCGTCTTTCTGCATGTCGCTCCGGAAGCGGCGGCTGGAGGCGTGCTCGGGCTGGTGGAAGATGGCGACGAGATCGAGGTGAATGTTCCCGAGGGCCGATTGGAGCTACTGGTCGACTCCCGAGAATTGGATCGGCGCCGTGCGGGCTATGTTCCGGACTTACCGGACAATGCAAGGGGTTACCAAAAGCTCTATATCGATACCGTACTCCAGGCCGACAAGGGTGCGGACCTCGCCTTCCTGGTCGGGCACTCGGGGTCAATCGTCCTGCGAGACTCGCACTGAGGACACCGCCTCGCGGTCGGTGATCCAGGCTAATTCCCGAAGGTAGGCTCCACTGGATTCCAGCAAGCCCTGCAGCTGGGCCGGTTGGTATCGCCATTGCCAGTTTCCGGCATCCGTACCGGGGGTGTTGAAGCGTGCTTCCGATCCGAGGCTGAGCAGGTCCTGCAAGGGGGTGATGGCCAATCTCGCGGGGCTTTTATAGGCCGCCCGGATCAGATCCCAGGGGACACTGGAGCCGTCCACCTGAAGGTAGCGACGGAAAAAGTCACGGGTGGATTCGGGAGCCTGATGGAACCAACCCCACGATGTATCATTGTCGTGGGTCCCGCTGTAGACGACGAGGTTCTGCTCATGATGGTGGGGGAGAAAGGCATTGGAGGGACGATCAAAGGCAAATTGGAGAACCGCCATTCCCGGAAGACCGGTTTGCCCTCTCAAGACCTCGACACCCGGGCTCAATTCTCCGAGATCTTCCGCGATGATTTTGGCATCGGGGAAGTGTTCCCGTGTCGCCTGAAAAAAGGGGAAACCGGGTCCATTCACCCATTCACCATCGATAGCGGTCTCGGCTTTTGCAGGAATTTTCCAAAAATCGTGAAAACCACGGAAATGGTCGATCCGCACGATATCGTACAACTCGAAGGAGGCCGCAAGCCGACGCATCCACCAGCTGAAGCCATCCTTTTTCATCGCATTCCAATTGTAGAGGGGGTTCCCCCAGAGCTGACCATTGGCGGAGAAGAAGTCGGGAGGAACCCCGGACACCGCCTCCAATTTCCCGGTCTTTTGATCTACTTGGAAAAGCTGCGGGTTCGACCAAAGATCGCTGCTGTCGAAGGAAATAAAGATCGGAAGATCGCCAATGATCCGGATGCCGAGGGCATTCGCATATTCCTTCAGCTCCTTCCATTGTGCCCAGAAGAGATATTGGTAGAAAACCTCTTTCCAGAAGGCGATTTGCCCCAAGTCCTTCGGAAAGCCTGTTTTGCACGCCACGGAAAAGGTGCGATAGTTTGGTCCCCAGACGTCCCACGAGCCCCCGAAGTGAGCCTTTTTCAGGACCATGAACCATGCGTAGGGCTCCAGCCAATCCTGGTGATCTTCGAAAAAATCCTCCAAGTTGCCATAGAGGGCGGGCCTCGGCTTGCGAGAAAGGTAGCGAGTCGCCACCCGATCCATCAAGGGCCAGAATGTCTCATACAACATTCCGAAATCCGTATGATCCCGGGGAAGTCGACGCAGGGGTTCCAGTTCGTCCGCGGTGATCAATCCGGCACGGGTCAGCGGCTTCCAGTCAATCAGGTAAGGATTTCCAGCAAAGGCCGAGAACGATTGATAGGGAGAGTCACCGAATCCTGTTGGTCCCAGCGGGCATAGCTGCCAATACTGCATTCCCGAATCCTTCAAAAAATCAAGGAACCGACGAGCTGGCGATCCCAGGTTCCCGATTCCGGTGCTGGAAGGAAAAGAGGTCGGGTGCAACAGGACTCCCGCACCACGATCCCGGCACCAATCAAAAAGAGGGGGAAGGGCAGTCGGACTCATTATGGCCAATATAGGGAGCGGTTTGTGGATGAAAATGCCAACCAGGAGTGCCCGCCCCGAAAAAGATTAGACATAATATTTATTGTGCGCAATACAAGACGCTCGGTCAGGAGGACAGACAGGTTTAGCGTCCGGGTCCCCAACGACCGGAAAACGGATAATAGACAAAAAGAGCTTTACCGATGACATCCTTATCGGGGACAAAGCCCCAAGTTCTGGAGTCGAGGCTCTGGTCGGAATTATCACCCATAGCGTAATAATATGCGGCGGGGATATTGACGGATGCCTCCGGGGGCATGTAGCCTTTGGGCATCGGAACTCCGCGAAGTCTGGCGTAAGCAATTGCATTGGCTTCAACGTAGCCCTCAAATTCGCCGAGCTGACGGTGGTTGTTTTCGAACGCTTTTCTGCCCTCGATGGGATGCCCATTTCGCAAGAGAACGGGCGGCTCAACGGCGAGGGTATCTCCGGGAATACCAACGAGGCGCTTAATATAATATTTATCCTCCTGGTTCCCCTGCTGATCGACGAGGCTCTCGATATGGGTCGTGCGGAAGACAAAAGGCTGGCCGACCTTCGGTTTGGCAAAATGATAGGACATGCGGTCAACGAAGAGCATATCCCCGAGACGGATATCAAAGGAAAGGATGGGTTCGCCTTCCTGAAGCTGGATGCCAGTGCGGAGAAAAGGCTGCCCTTGGATAAAGGTCCGACCGGAAGCTCCGCGGGTTCCGGCAGTTTCGATCTTTTCCTCGATCAACGGATCGAGGATGAAATTCTTTGGAACACGTAGAGGAACAAACGTTCGCTGGGAGCCGACGAAGAAAAAGTATTCGCGCTGGCGGGTGGGCCAAAGTCCGAACGCCTTACCCGGGACCTCCCGGAACGCAAGGGTTCCCCCCGCACCGGCGGGACGCTCATCGGAGCGACTGAAGAGCGGGATAAGGAGCTCACCGGAACCGGGGCTGATGACTTCTTTGTGTCGGGCTCCGAGGGTGGCGAGGTTCCAAAGCTTGTGGAGACTACTTGGGCCGGGCTTATCCTCCTTGTAGAGATGATGGGTAACCCCGGCGTAGCTGGGGTACATGGAATTGGTGGGAATGATAAAGGGCTGGGCGAAGAACGTGCGGATCCCGATCACGACGATGGCGGCGACGATCAACATTTCGACGTTGTCGTTGAGAAAGGTTCGCGGATAGAGCTTTCCGCCGACTTTTTTCAGGAGCGGCTCGAGGGTGTCCAACTTGGGTTGAATGGCGACGTCCGCGCCCTTTTGCCGGTCTTTGAGCGCTTGTTTCAGGTCTTCAAGTTTCTCGAGGAGGGTCTCGGCCTGGTGGGGTTTCATCTGGTCCCGGCGAAAGTGATAGACCTTAAAACCGAAGTTGAGAAATTCTTCCGCTTTTTTCCTGGCTTTGCGTTTCATCGATCTTCTGGCGGCTTAGGACTGGGAGGATCTAAGGATTTGAACAAACGCCTCCTGAGGGATGGAGACTTTCCCGATCTGTTTCATTCGCTTTTTCCCCTCTTTCTGTTTTTCGAGGAGCTTCCTTTTCCGGGTGATATCTCCGCCGTAGCACTTGGCGGTCACATCCTTCCGCATGGCGGAAAGGGTCTCGCGCGCGACGATGGACCCGCCGACGGCGGCCTGGATCGCCATTTTGAACATTTGGCGAGGGAGGATCTCCTTCAATTTCTCACATAGCTGTCGACCCCGGCTTTCGGCCTTGGAGATGTGAACAATCGAGGAGAAGGCGTCCACGGGTTCGCCGTTCACGAGGATTTCGAGGCGGACCATCTTTTCGGTCTGGTAACCGTCGAACTCGTAGTCCATCGACCCGTATCCTTTCGTGATGCTTTTTAGCCGGTCATTGAAATCGACAAGGATTTCATTGAGGGGAAGTTTGGCCTCAAGAACGACCCGAGTGGGATCGAGGGTTTCGGTGTGGACCACACTCCCCCGCTTTTCTGTGATGAGGGCCAACATATCCCCGATACTGTCGTTTGGAATGTGGATATGGGCACGGATGAGCGGTTCCTCGACCTTATCGATCTCAGATTGGTCCGGAAGCTTGACCGGATTATCCACCTCAATTTGCGTCTGGTCGCTCTTCGTGACTTGGTAAACCACACTCGGATAGGTTGAAAGGATGTCGAGGTCGTATTCGCGTCGAAGGCGTTCCACGCTCACCTCCATGTGCAGGAGCCCGAGAAAGCCGCACCGAAAACCGAAGCCGAGGGCAACCGAAGACTCGTTCTGGTAGGTCAAGGCCGCGTCGTTCAGGCGGAGTTTACCCATGCTGGACTTCAATTTCTCGTAATCGCCGGTGTCTAACGGATAAATTCCGCTGAAGACCATCGGCCGCACCTCTTGGTAGCCAGGAAGCATTTCCGTGGCGGTCAGATCATGCGCCGTAATGGTATCCCCGATGCTGATTTCGGCAACCTCCTTGATGTTGGTGACGAGATAACCGACCTCCCCTGCCCTCAATTCCTTCTCCGGGATCATCTTGGGCGTAAAGCGCCCTACTTCCTTTACTTGCATGCGGGAGCTATCGCTCATGAGAACGACGTTCTGGTTCGGCTTCACGGAACCTGAAAAAATGCGAATATAGCAGATCACCCCTTTGTAGATGTCGTAGATGCAGTCGAAAATCAGGATGCGGGTGGCCGGGTATTCCAGCCAGCGGGGTCCTCTGACCCGGTGAACAACAGCCTCGAGAATTTCCGGCACGCCGATTCCGTCCTTGGCGCTTGCAAGAATCGCCTCATCGCTGGGTATCGCGAGGATATCCTCGATCTGGCGCTTACACCTTTCCACATCGGCGCTAGGGAGGTCGATTTTGTTAATGACGGGGATAACGTCGAGTTTCTGGTTGATAGCGAGATGGGCGTTGGCAACGGTTTGCGCTTCAACCCCCTGGGCGGCGTCTATAAGAAGCAGGGCTCCTTCACAGGCAGCGAGGCTGCGGGAAACTTCATAGGAAAAATCGACGTGGCCTGGGGTGTCGATGAGGTTGAAAAGGTAAGGCTCCCCTTCCCCACTCTGATAGACCATGCTGACCGGATGACTCTTGATCGTGATTCCGCGTTCCCGCTCGAGGTCCATCGAGTCGAGGTGCTGGTCTTTCATTTCTCGTTGTTGGACAGTGCGGGTGCTTTCAAGTAGACGGTCAGAGAGCGTTGTTTTCCCGTGGTCGACGTGTGCGATAATGCAGAAATTCCTTGTTCTGGTTGGGGTGAACATTGCCGGAAGGACGCCGATCAACGGCGGTTGAAAGATTGTAGAGCCTCAAAATCGGCGAGGGAGTGAGTGGTCCACGAACGGTCGATCCGCTTGATGAAGCCGCCGAGGATTGCTCCCGGACCGCATTCGATAAATTCGGTGGATCCCGCATCCGAGACCGCATAGCGGAGGTTGTCCTCGAAAAAGACGGATCCCGTAACCTGATTCACGAGGGCGGTCCGGATATCTTCCGGCTTCTCGATCGCCCGCCCGGTAGTGTTGGTGTAAATCGGCAAACGTGGACGGTTGAAGGAGATGTTGTCCAGGACTTCGGCGAACTCCCGGGCGGCCGGCTCCATGAGGCGGCTGTGATAAGCACCGGCGACATTCAAGACCTTGGCCATCCGGAAGCCCGCCTCGGGGGCGGCGGCCGCCGCTTTTCCGATCGCCTCCACATCCCCGGAGAGAACAATCTGCCCAGGACAATTGAAGTTTGCGATATCCACATCAAAATCCCTTGAAAGGATTTCGGCGGCTTTTCGATCCCCCCCGATGAGGGCGGCCATCCCACCCCGGTTTTCCTCGCAGGCGATCTGCATAAGCCTGCCCCGCTCCGCAACCAGTTGCAAGCCAGTTGAGAAATCGAAAACGTCGGCGATTGCCAGCGCGGTCAGTTCCCCGAGGCTGAGCCCGAAAGCAGAACAGAGGTCCTCCCTGGCGAGACCACCCTCGGAAAGCAGCCATTCCGCGGTGCAAAACCCCTGTAAATAAAGGGCGGGTTGGCAGATGCGAGTCTCCATAAGGGTGGATTCCGGCCCGTTGAAGGAGATATCGGCGACATCCCACCCGAGGATCCCGGTGGCCTCCGCGTAGCGATCGCGAACGCGCGCCGCCCCCTCATGGAGGCTCTGCCCCATACCAACGCGTTGGGCGCCCTGTCCGGAAAAAATAAGGTGATATGCCATTACGAAATCGATAACCAATGAAACATGAACAAACCCCCGATCAAGAGGAGCCCGCAATGATTCAGCAAGGAAATAGCGAGAGGGTGCCTCAGCTGACAATGCCCCCGGTGCTGAGAAAGATCCCCTGCAGGTTCATTTCCAGCTGCTTGGGATTCGGGGAGAACTCCAAGCCGTCTTTCTTCGACACGAGACCGGCCTTGATGAGCCGGTATAGATCCATGTTGAAGGTTTTCGAGCCGTAATCCTTGGTGGCCTCGATAACGGAATTGATACTTTCATACTTCCCCTCCTGAATGGTTTGCATGGCAAGCCCTTCAACGATCATGATTTCACAGATGGGCAAGCGACCGCCTTCCATTTTAGGGACCAGGCGCTGAGTGATAGTCGCTTTCAACGCGCCGGCAATCTGCCGTCGCATACCCACTTGCTGCTCGGGGGTGAAAAATTCGAAAAGCCGTTGGACCGCCTGCTGGGCGCTGGAGGCGTGCAACGTCCCGAGGACCAGGTGCCCCGTTTCGGCAGCCTTGATAGCAGTCTCGAAGGTGTCACGGTCCCGCATTTCGCCAATGAGGATGATGTCGGGGTCCTGCCGCAGGACAGCCTTCATCCCCAGTTCAAAGGTGGGGCAATCAATGCCGATTTCCCGTTGGTTGAAGACCGATTTTTGGTCGGTATAAGTAAATTCGATGGGGTCCTCAAGGGTGACGATGTGACGATCGAAGTTGTGATTAAGATAATTGAGGAAAGCGGCTAGAGTGGAACTTTTGCCCGAGCCGGTAGCCCCGCAAACGAGGATGATGCCGACTTTTTCCTTGGCGAGGTCCTTGAACACACCGGGCTCGTGGTTGAGATCTTCGAAGGTCGGCGGAGTTGGGTTAATGTGGCGAAAAACCATGCTGGGGGTTCCCCGTTGGAGGAAGCCGTTGACCCGAAAACTCCCGGTGCCTTCAAGTTTGTAGGAGTAATCGACCTGTCCCTCATGACGCCAATTTTCAAAGAATTGCTCCGGCATCGATTCTTCAAGGAACTCGACGACGTCATCCTGGCCGATCGCATCCATATCGATCGGTTCAAGCCGTCCGTGAAGTCGGATAAACGCGGGCTTGTTGGTCTTGATATGGATATCACTGGCGCCGTTATCGACGGCCAGGTTCAGGAGTTGATTGAACAGTTCAACGGCGGCGCTCATGGAATTCGGGGCGGTGCGGAGGGGTCAGAAATTATCCTTTGAGTTTCCTTTGACCCGTCGGCAGGATTCACACTTGATGATTGATTTAGGATAATAAGGCGAAATATTAAATTTTCGGATGATAAAGACAACAGATTTTTCCGGGGTGACAACGGCGATTGTGACACCGATGCGCGACGGGAAGCTTGACCTGGCGAGTCTGGAGCGGCTGCTGGAACGGCAGATCGCCGGCGGTGTTAGCGGAGTCGTGCCGGTGGGGACGACGGGGGAGTCTCCCACGCTTTCGGCGGAAGAGCATCTGGAGGTTGTCAAACGGACGGTGGAAATCGTAAAGGGCCGCGCGCTGGTGATTGCGGGAACCGGATCGAACAGCACGGCGGAAGCGGTCGCCTACACCCGCGAGGCTGATAAAGCGGGGGCGGATGCGATGTTGCAGGTAACGCCCTATTACAACAAGCCGACTCAGGATGGCCTTTTTCACCATTTTAGTGCGGTAGCCGGGGTAACGGAAAAGCCCCTCATGCTCTACTCGATCCCCGGGCGGTGCGTCATCGAAATTGCGGTAGAAACCTGTGAACGGCTTTATGAGGCCCACCCCGGCATTTGCGCGATCAAGGATGCGGGGGGATCCTGTGACCGGATCGGCGCTCTGCGCCGGACCCTCGGAACGGAATATGCCATTTTAAGCGGAGATGACAATATGACCCTGCCCTTCCATGCGGTAGGAGCGGACGGTGTGGTTAGTGTGGCTTCCAACCTCTACCCCGCGAAACTATCGGAAATGTGCGAGGCCGCCCGCTCGGGAGCCTTTTCTCGAGCGCTGGAGATCCATCACTGTTTCGCACCTTTTTTCCGGGACATTTTCATGGAGCCAAACCCGGTGCCGATCAAATTTTTGCTTCATTTGGCGGGGGTAATTGATTCGGAGGAAGTGCGCCTTCCCCTTACTCCCCTGCAGTCGACGAGCAGGGAGCGGTTGAGCGCGACCTGGGAAACCCTGGAAACCGAACTGAAGGACCAATGAAGCCGGGAATTCATGGAGCCAGAGGCCGCATGGGTGCGGCACTCCTTGCCACCGCACGCGAACGAGGATTGGAGGTGGCGGGGGAAGTTGATCAAGGGGACCCGCTTGAGCTGCTCGAAGGCGCCGATGTGATTCTGGATTTCAGTTTTCACCGGGCCACCCTCCCCCTGTTGGATTGGGCCTCCGCTCGAAACCGTCCTGTGGTG
This sequence comes from uncultured Opitutales bacterium, assembly GCA_964417945.1. GTDB lineage: Bacteria > Verrucomicrobiota > Verrucomicrobiia > Opitutales > JABSRG01 > CAYQKH01. Next base: position 26,307 of record CAYQKH010000004.1, on the reverse strand, counting down.
ATCGGGACCACGGGCTTCAGCGAGGATGAGGAGGCTGCTATCCGAGGTTTCTCGGAGAAGCTCCCGATCGTGTTGGCCGGAAACTACTCGGTGGGGGTCAATGTTCTCCAGTATTTAACCCGAGTCGCGGCGGAAAAACTCAGCTTGGAGTATCAACCAGAAGTGATCGAGGCACACCACTGTTTGAAAAAGGATGCTCCCTCGGGGACGGCCCGCAACCTGACGGATGCCATCCTGGACGGCCGAGGATGGACTCGCGAGGACGTTATCCATGGCCGGGAAGGCATGACCGGGGAACGACCGGATCGCCAGGTTGGCGTCCATGCGGTGCGTGGAGGCGGGATCATCGGAGACCACCAAGTCATGTTTTGCGGTCCTTCCGAGAGGGTCGAACTGGTGCATCGGGCGGGTGATCGCTCAATATTTGCGCAGGGAGCACTGAGGGCGGGAGAATGGCTTCTGGGTCACGCCCGTCCCGGACTGTTTTCGATGCAGGATGTGCTGGGTTTAAAGGACCCTGTCGCATGATCGCGACCCTCGAAGGTATCCTGGCGGAAAACGAACCTCTTCGGATTGTCCTCCAAGTGGGCGGGGTCGGTTACGAAGTGCATATTCCCTTGACTGCGGCGGAACGGCTTCCTGCCACGGGCGATTCCGTGAGGCTCTACATTCATTCGGTCTACCGGGAAGATTCCGCCGCACTTTACGGATTTTTAGACCGTGACGACCGGGATTTTTTCCGGACTCTGCTGGATAAAGTGTCAGGAATTGGCCCGCGGATAGCATTGAATATATTGAGCCGGATGACTGGAGCGACGCTGCGGCGTGCAATTGCTGACGGAGATATTGCCACCCTGTCCAAATGCCAGGGAATTGGGAAAAAAACTGCGGAAAGGCTGGTTATCGAACTAAAAGATTCCGCCTTGGCTCACTTCGAGGGCAGCCACGGAGGTCTGGCGGGCGAAGGAGACGGCCGCACCGAAGATCGCCATGCCCACGATGCGGTCGCGGCCCTAATCGCCCTCGGGTTTAAGGCTTCGGAAGCCGAAAAAGCGATTGGTCGGGCACTCAAAGCCCTCCCCGATCCGGAGAATACAGAGGCATTGGTCAAATTCGCACTTCAATAAGTGCTGCTGTCCGTCAGCGATAAAATCGTGGTCGAACGGAGTGAGGAGTAGCCTCCCCATTGCGACGAAATGGGCCCGTGAGAGATGGCCGTGGAGGGGTCGCGGATGAGCTCGGCGTCCGGAATGGCGTTTCGGGGAACGACAAGGACAAGGCGCTTTTTCGACTTTACTTCCGCGGCGGACTGAAAGAGGGATTCCCAATCGGTCGTTTCAGCGGTTTCTTCAAGGACGAAGGCGGAGGAATGGGAAAGCCCACTGAGGTGAAGACGCGCGGAGAGGCTTCCGGCGATAGGGCTGAGACCGGGGTTAAATGCTTCTCCAGACTCGGGAGAGGAAGCTTCCATGCGGACCTGAACGATGCGATTCTGAAGGGCAGAGAAGGGATTCTTAAGGCCCGAAAATCCCTGTTGCGCAGAACCTGAGGAGAGTATCCCCTGCCCGAGAACAATCATTCCGACGATGGCTGCGGCCATAGCGGCAAGGGCCGACGGTGGGAAGGGTAATACCCGGTAGCGATCCTTTCCGACCCGGGACGTTGAACTCAGACCAGGGCTTCGAAGGACCTCAGCCCGAAGTGCAGCAATTTCCTGTGCCACCTGCTTTCGCGAGGCGGGATTGAAGGCCACTTTTTCGGCGTAGTGATAACGGCAAGCCTCATCAAACCGTCTCCGGTAAGTGGAATCGCGCCTTAGGATGCGACGCAACTGTCGAACACGGGATCGAGAACATTCTCGGTCGAGGTATTGGCTTACAATTTCTTCAAACCGGGTCTCGGTCATAAATTGAATTCACCCCCGAGCTTTTCACGCAGGCTTTCTCGTGCTCTTGCGATTCGGCTCTTCACGGTACCAACGCTGATATCGAGATAATCCGCGATTTCCTCGTAGGATAAGTTCTTAACATTTCGCAGGGTCAAAATTTCTTTGTGCTTCGGGCTGAGGTAGTTCATGCACTCGGAAACCCGATCGACAAGTTCTTGAATGACTGCGGTTTCCCCTGGATTTTCACCTTCAGCGGGAAGAACGTCTACAAGGGTCGCCTCCCCGTCGTCGCTCAGCTTTTGGCCAAGTGAAATCGACTGGTCCCGCTTCCGCCGCCACCAATACCAATACTTATTGTGGGCAAGATTCGTGGCGATTTGAAACAACCAGGTCGAAAAAGAGGAATCGCCTCGAAAATTTTCGAGGCCTTTATGGGCCCGCATGAATGCATCCTGAGTTACTTCCTCGGCATCCTGCCGATTTTTCAATAATTGATAAACGCGGGCGAAGATTCTGTCCCGATAACGCAGAACCATTTCTTCGAAGGCGGATTCGTCGCCGTTCTTAAACCGGTCGACCAAAACTTTGTCGACGGTGACTTCTTGTGACTTGCTTGGCATGGATGAGTTATTTTGAATGGGAGAACGAACCAAGACAAATTGTTCCAAACAATTTTTAATATTTTTAAAAACCCGATTTTCAAGAAGGCTGGCCGGAAATTCGGTGACGAAATGCTTTAGCAGACGTTTAGCAAATGAGTCCCCGCTTGCCCTCCGGACCATGGGCGATGGGATTTTCCCCGATCCAGCGATGGTCTACAGGGTCGGAAACGCGTTGATAACGGCTATCGGAAGAGAGACGGACCCGATCGGTCTTGTTGTCGAGGCTTGCATGGATCGTTGCCATACTGAACAAAAGCAGATCGCCGGGTTCGTATTCGGTGGTCAGCCAGCGTCCGCCGAGACGTTTACGTAGAGTACGGGCGTTTTGGGTAAGGGCACCACTAAATCGCCAGCCTTTTGGATCATTGGATTCCCCAAACTCTTTATTCAGGCAATAGCTATCGACGTCCATTTCGAGGTAGGTTTTGAGGCGCTCCGCGTGGCGGTGGGAATGCTCAAGGATCATAAGGCCTCCCACCTCCAAGCTGATGGAGACATACGGCACCCAGGCGCTAAACAACCGTTTCGTTCCCCTACCCATGTAGACGATATCACAGTGCGGGGGGGTGCCGTTTCCGCGGGACATGGAACGGAACCACGTATAATCAAAATGGAGCACCTCCTCGGCGAAAAAACGCTCCATGAATTGCATCATTTCTCCCCGATAGAGAACGTCCTTTATCTCCGGAAGGTCGCGGACCAGTTCGGGTCGAAAGCGTAGGTTTTCCCCGGGAGCGAGAACCCCATCCTCGACGGGGAACTCCGGGTGCAGGCTGCCTTCCTCCGCGAGGGTTTGGAGGATAAGATCACGAACCTTAAGAACCTTTTCCCGATTAAGGAAACCCGGAATGTAGAGATAGCCTTCCTCGTCCATGCGGTCGCGAAGGGCCTCCCCATCTCCCGCAATATCCGATGAATCGCAAAAATACCCGAAAGTTTCAGAAGTATTTTCCAGGGTGATTCCCTGGCAAGAATAGGGCGAAGGTTCGGAAGGCATGGAAGGCGAATTTCAGTTATCCAAATGATTTTCCCGCGTTTGAGCAATTGTTTTCGGTCAAAACCGGAATCCAACCTTGACTTAAAAAACCGAGCGAATTGGATAAAAATTCTTTCTATAAGGGTTGATAGCTCAATCGGTAGAGCAGTTGCCTTTTAAGCAATTGGTTCTGGGTTCGAGTCCCAGTCAACCCACCAAGTTAGAGGGGTCAAATTCTAGGTGTTGCTTTGCGGCGGAGTCCCTCCTCAAGGAACCATAGCGATCTGAACTGTTTTTTCGTGTCTGGAAAGGTTCCTGAATCTACGGCGTTCGGTGCTGCGGTTGAATTATTCTGGCCAAGCGACCGAAAGGTGGGAAGATAAGGGATGCGATTTTCCAATGTTTGTTTCGTAGTTACGTTGTTATTATCGTGTAGCCCCCTTCTTCTGAATGCGACGGCGACACCTCCGGCAACTCCTCAGGAAGCCATCGCAGGAGACGCCCTGATGAACGAGGGGGCCTATCACCTGCTTAAGGAATTATCGGATCAGTTCGGTCCGCGGATGATTGGGACACGGGAACATGCGAAATCCCTGGATTATCTCGAAGCCGAACTCAACGCCCTTGGGATACAAACCCGTCGGCAGGACTTTGAGTTCCCTGGATGGATTCGCGGGGAGGCCGATGTCAGGCTCCTTGAGCCGATGAAACGACCGATCCGTGCAATTGCCCTTGGCTACACGGATCGTTTCGATGGCGTTACTGGCGAGGTCGCCTATGCGGAGACGCATGATTTGGAGAAGCTTGACCTGGAAGCCCTGCAGGGGAAAATCCTCCTGCTGCGCGCAAACGTGACCTTTACTTCAGAAGAATTGGAGACGCTGGCCGAGAAGCACGGTGTAAAGGGGGCGCTTCTGACCAATCGTGTCGGTGGGGGGCAAGTATTGGCCCGCACCGCGAACCGCCACGGCATCCCCAACCCTTTTCCGATGTTTTCAATCACTCAGGAAGAGGGGTTGTGGATGCAACGACAGCTGGAGTCCGGCCAGAATCTAGAGATCCGCCTTTCGACGACGTCACAGAACGAAGAGATGATCGCCACCAATTTGATCGCAACCCTTCCCGGGCGATCGGAGGACAAAATCATCATCGGTGGGCACTTCGATTCCTGGGATCTCGGTCAGGGAGCGATGGATAACGGCTTGGGCGTCGCCCAGGTTTTCGAAGTGGCCCGTTTGTTGAAGACCCACAGCCCGGGAAATGAGCACACCATAGAATTTATCTGGTTCGATGCGGAGGAATTTGGACTTTGGGGGTCCCGTTACTACGCCGAGGTGGCGGACCTCGATCCGGTGCGGGCCGTGGTAAACCTCGACATGGTCGGCGAGCCGATCGGGGTTAATGCGATGGGCTTTGATGGATTAGTTCCTGTCCTGGAGGCTTATCAGGAAAACCTCGGTGGCTGGACTTTTGACCGCAAAGTGGCCAACAAACCCTGGCTCGGCAGTGATCATCACCCGTTCGTAATGAAGGGCGTCCCCACCATCACCTATAACGCCCCGATCGCCGCGGACGACGTGCGCTACTATCATGACCTGGCCGACACCTTCGACAAAGTGGATCGTGAAACCCTGGCGCGTGCCTCGGCAATTGTAGCGCTTTTGATTTATAATCTGGCGAACGACACCGGGACACGGGTGCCACGCCTTTCCGAGGAGGCGACGGCCAAGCTCTTTCGGGATGCAGGTCTCGAAGAGCGGATGCGAAGGCGGGGCGGCTGGCCGTTTGGCGACGATCCCTCCAAGGATTAGAACCCTCGCCGCTCTACCCGCATGATCGGCTCGCGAGCGTTTCCCAGCAGCTCGGCCTTACGGGGATGGCTTGCGAGAGGCGCCTGTCTTACCAGCCGCTTGCTTCTTTGCGGACGTTTTCTTTTTCGATGCGTTTTTCTTCTTTGCGGCCGATTTTTTGGTGGAGGCCTTTTTCTTCACGCCGGCTTTCTTCATTTTCTTGCCCATGCCCGATGAGGGGCCGGTTTCCGGCATGCTCAGGCATCCTGCAGCATCGAGGGATTCGGCAATCTGGACGGCGTTGAGCGCAGCTCCCTTCCAAAGCTGGTCACCCGAAACAAAGAAGGCCAATCCGTTTTCCATGGCGGAATCCTTCCTCAAACGTCCTACCCCACAGCGGATTTCCCGGGTGAATTGCAAAGGGGTAGGATAAACCCGGCGGTCGGGCTCATCGCAGAGGATGGCACCTTCGAAAATTTCAATGGCCTGACGGGCGGTGGCGAGGTTTACCGCCTTGTCGAATTCCGCGTGGACGGCGATGCTGTGGGCGCGGAATACGGGCACCCGAACGCAGGTTGCGGAGAAATGGAGTTCGGGAAAATCGAGAATTTTCCTTGCTTCATTCCGCATCTTGATCTCCTCACCGGTATATCCGTCGGGTGAGAAACGATCCACATGGGGAATCAGGTTAAAAGCAATCGAATGATTTGGAAAGGCCACGGGTTCGGGGAGGTCGCGACCGTCGGCCCATGCATGAACCTGTTCTTCCAGTTCCTGCATGGCTTCGAGTCCTGCACCGGATACTGCCTGATAGGTGCAGCAGAAGACCCGCCGGACTCCAAAGGCACGATGGAGCGGATAAAGCCCCATCAGGGTAATGGCGATGGAGCAGTTGGGGTTCGCGATAAGGCCGCGATGAGCATGGGCGGCTCCCGGGTTTATCTCGGGAATAACGAGGGGAACCTCCGAATCCTGCCGGAAAGCGGAGCTGTTATCGATAACGACGCAGCCGTGCCGTTTCGCGATTGGCGCAAGTTTTCGGGCAGGGTCCCCGTCAACTGCAAAAAAGGCCAGATCGAGATCTTTAAAAATATCCGGTCGGGTTTCTTCGACGACGAAGGATTGTTCACCAACCTTGAGAGATTTGCCTTTTGAGCGAGCGGAGGCGAAGCATCGCAGCGTCTCGAGAGGGAAACCGCGATCCAGGAGGAGAGTGATGAGCTCTTGACCGACAACGCCGGTGGCTCCAACGATTCCCGTTCGGTATGCCATGAATACAGGTAAGGATTTTTTGAGACGATTAAATCAGGAGCTGGTTCGGTTGAAAAAAAGCCCGACTCACCAGCTCCTTGGGGTTTCGATTTCCCAACAGCGGTGTTTCTTTTTCAAGAATAATCGTCGTGTGGCGAATTATCCGGTGTCCACTTCGATAAAACCTCCCTCAGAGAAGGAAAACAGCTTCGGGACCCCGAGGGGCTTGCACGAGATTGCGGAAAAGATCGGCACCGGTGAACCGGAGGGCATGGTCTTTCGTGGCCGGGTGGCGACAGGTCACTGCTTTTTCGACCTTCCGGAGGCCGAGCGTGAGCCCAACCTCATCACGAGCCGGATTCTGCGTCTTCGTGGATTAGAGCCGGGGAGGAACGCGGGGCCCGGCGTAGACTCCTACGACCGGTATATTTATTTCCATGGGACAAACCACGAAGAACGGCTTGGCCAGCCTTTTAGCGGAGGTTGTATTGAATTCTCCAACGCCTCCATCTGTGAGCTGTTTGAGCAGGTTCCGGAGCAGACGCTGGTCTGGGTCGAGGAATAGCCCGGATTTTTTCAGGAAGCCAAGAGGTGATGAGATGCACGTGTTGGCCACCGCCTGAAAGGCGACGGATGAAGGCAGAGGGCGGGCCATAGCTCGCCCCTGTCCTTGGCTGATCCTTCCGGCCGATCCATTCCCTACGAAAACCGGCCGGTGGGATCAGCCAAGCAGTCGGCACTTCAAGAGTTCGCGTTCGTAGACCATCTCCTTGGGCAGGCGATCGTGCAGCAGCAGAAAGAGCTCTTCGTGCTGCAGGGTCATGGTTTGCCAACGATCACGACTGTAGGACATGACTTCATCCCACTGCGCCTTGCTGAATTCCAGCCCATTCCAGTCGATGTCTTCATAGCGGGGCATGTAACCGAGATCGGTTTCGCCGCCAAAACTTCTTCCGATCGTCCGCTCGACAATCCAGCGGAGAATCCGCATGTTTTCCCCAAAGCCCGGCCAGAGGAATTTTCCGTTCTTATCGCGCCGGAACCAGTTCACGTGAAAGATCTGTGGCGGCTGTTTCAATTGATTCCCAACCTTGATGTAGTGGCGGAAATAGTCCCCCATGTGGTAGCCGATAAAGGGCAACATTGCCATTGGGTCCCGTCGCAGTTCCCCTGCCTTACCCTCTGCCGCGGCCGTTTTCTGAGAACCCATCGTCGCGCCGAGGTAAACCCCGTGGGTCCAATTGAAGGCCTGGAAGGCCAGCGGAACGTCGTGATCGCTCCGACCTCCGAAAATGAAAGCGCTGATCGGGACGCCCTTGGGATCCTCCCAATTTTCGTCTACGCATGGACAGTTGCTTACAGGGGCAGTGAACCGTGAATTCGGGTGCGAGGCGGGACGGCCACAGTCCGGAGTCCAATCCCTACCCTGCCAGTCGATCAGGTGCGCAGGCGGAGTTTTGGTCATGCCCTCCCACCAGACATCACCGTCATCGGTCAGGGCAACATTGGTGAAGATGGTGTCTTTCCGGCAGGATTCCATCGCGTTTAAATTCGTTGCGTAGGAAGTCCCGGGAGCCACCCCGAAAAACCCGGACTCGGGATTGATCGCCCGCAGTCGGCCTTCCGCATCCGGCTTGATCCAAGCAATATCATCCCCGACCGTGGTCACCTCGAAACCCTCTTCCCGCATCGCCTTGGGCGGAATGAGCATGGCGAAATTGGTTTTGCCACAGGCGCTCGGGAAGGCCGCCGTCACGTAGGTTTTCCTGCCTTGAGGGTCTTTTACCCCGAGGATGAGCATGTGCTCTGCAAGCCAACCCTCGTCGTGGGCCATGTTGGAGGCAATCCGCAGAGCAAAGCACTTTTTCCCGAGAAGCGCATTTCCACCATACCCGCTGCCATAGGAAACAATGGTACGCTCTTCGGGAAAGTGGGCAATATAAGTGTTCTCCGGATCGCAGGGCCAGGCAACGTCTTCTCTTCCATCCACAAGCGGTTGCCCCACTGAGTGAAGGCAAGGAACAAAAAACTGTTTCTCGCCAAGTGCATCAAGGACGGCATCCCCCACCCGTGCCATGATCCGCATATTAACCACCACATAGGGTGAATCGGTGACCTCCACCCCGATTTGCGAAATGGGAGAGCCAATCGGACCCATGCTGAATGGAATGACATACATCGTCCTCCCCCGCATGCAGCCCTGGAAAAGATCCTTCAACTTCCGGCGCATCTTCCTCGGCTCCTCCCAGTTGTTGGTCGGGCCGGCCGTATCCCGGGAGTAACTGCAGATGAAGGTCCGGCTTTCCACGCGCGCAACATCCTTGGGATCGGAACGAAAGAGGTAACTGTTGGGGCGCATTTCCTCGTTTAATTTTACACAGGTTCCCCTCGCTTCCATAATTTCAAAAAGTTGCCCCGCTTCCTCCTGAGATCCATTGCACCAGTGAACGGCATCCGGTTCACACATCGCGGCCATTTTGTCCACCCACTTTAAGAGGGCCGGATGACGAGTCTTAGGGGGTGCTTCGAGATGGGTCATATAACAGTTAATGGAATCGCTCCTACCCAATCGGATCAATTACAAAGAATAAGGAAATCTAATTTTTTTAGCCGTACAAATTAGGTAGACTTTTCAAACGAACGGCGCAACCGGTGGATTTGCAGAAGAACCCGCCGGAGGATGTCGACCCCCGCCGTCGTGGCAGCAGAAGAACCAAAAATCCGTGTTGCCCGGGGTGCCACTACCCGAGAGGAATGTACCGTGGAAGACCTTGCGATGGGACATGTTCTCATGATTAAGAAAGGAGCTTCATCAGCCGGGGGAAAATCGTCGATTCCTCATTCTTAGAAAGGGCCTCAAGGAAGCGTTCGCCCTTGGAGATAAAGCTCTCAAGGTCGCGAGTGACGGCGTGGAGTTGTCGTCCTTCTTCGGACTTAAGATCCCGCGTGTGATCCCTGCAGAACTGAAGCACACTGACCGCTGGCTCCAATTCCCTCCGCTTCCTTTCCCGAGCGATGATGCAGAACATTTTCCAGATGTCCGTCTCTGCTTCAAAATACTCTTTCCGGTCTCCTTTAAAGTAAATACTCCGCACAAGTCCCCAACCGACGAGGTCGCGCAAATTGGTGTTGGCATTCCCTCGGCTAATTTTCAGCTCCTCCATCACCTCATCCGTTGTCTGTGGATCGAGCTTTGAAAGTAGAAGGGCATGGATTTGGGCCATCGTCCGATTGATTCCCCACGCGCTTCCCATTGCCCCCCATTGGCTGATGAACCGTTCCCGAGCGGCTTCCAGGGCTTCCACCTCTCTTGGCGGGTATTCCTGCATTTCATTTGGTGGGGGTTTCATCTATTTTCAATAAATACTGAAAGTTCGAGATTGCAATAGGTTCCGGATGGGGAAATTAAATTTTGACAATTCTTGACCATAGAGAGGGTTGAACGTGAAATAATGTGACTCTTGCGACTCCTATGGACCACCAAAAAGCTCTCGGAATTTATCCGGATGACACAATCCGGGAAGAAAATTATGACGCGTTAAAGGCGTTTACGCGAATAAAACTGAAGGCTTTGGGCCTGCCCCCGCTGCGCGATGAGCCTGCGGCGCACAAAGGGTTGATGCAGATATCGGAACCGCTGATCGAACACTTCCGGGAGCAGTTTCGCATGTTGCAGGGAGAGTTTTGTCCGGCGGACCGCCGGATCCAGCAATTCCTCGATGGCTATTTCGGGGATTATCCTGAGGACCGTCCTACTCTGCCGTCATCAAGTTTCATTCTGGATCGGCACGGATTGGCACGAATACTTTCACTCCCAGCTAACGGGGACCGCTTTGAATCGGATATCGTCACCTCCTACCGGATTAAGCAGGGGGTATTGCACAACCCGATTATGGACCGGCGGACCACCCGCGGAGTCTTTCACGTGGCGGAGGGCGGACTGCCGATACCTGACGATAAAAAGGCAGTCCCGGCCCGGGCGGCGGCGCGGCTTTTTAATGCGGCCTTTTGCCCGCCGGAGAGTTTATTGCAGCTACCCTACCACGATGGAGAGGCAGAACCAGCCCGTTGCTGGGTCTCGTTGCTATTGAGGCCGATGGTTAGCCCAGAAGTGCCCGGTTTTCTCCATCGCAAAACCATGGAGATCCGGTTTTTCGCTCCAGGAAACCTTGTCAGCAATTTAGACTTCGTGGAGTCGATCTTTGGGAATGCCGGAGATCCCTATCTTTCCCAAAACGATGCGGGTCTGGACATTCTGCAATGGACGGGGCACACGGGCTGCGTGATTCTCGCACCTCACCTGACTCGTTTAACAAAAAGGGAACTGGGGTTGCCAAAGATAAAGGATGCGACGGAACGCCAAAAGCGCGACGGGATGTGCTGGGAATCGGAGGACGAACTCTACAACGACGGTGGAGCCTTCAAACTGACCTGCAGGGATCAACGCGGAGTGATCGTCACGGTGATCTCGGATAATTACTTCGGCTATTGCAAAAAGGAAGTGAAGACCCAGATCGGGTTCGCGGCAAACCAGTATGGCCTCTGCGAGGAGGAGCATGCGGGGGGGGCACTCGTTTTTTCGAGTTATGACCTTGGCGAGGAATTCCACCTGAGTCGCTTTTTTCAAACGGTCGACCACACTTTTGAGGAGGCATTATCCCTGCTCGCCGACCGGGTGCGGATAGAACCTGAAGGCTATGCGGTAGACCTTTTGAGCCCCGATATCCGCTATGTTCCGGAAGACGTGGAGATCAAATTGGATGACCAGTCGATCACCTGGGTTCGAGACGGAGAACGGCATCATATCCGTCTGGAAGCGGATAAGGTCTACGTCCTTCCCAGTGGATACAAGGTGGAAATGGTGCGGCCGCACGCCGGTCGGCGCTGGCGCCTAAAAGGAACGACCGCACAGGCGGCATACTGCCACAAGCCCTGCACCGTGAGCGGTGGTGGCAAGAGCGAAATTTCCAAGCCGATAACGGATGCGATCATCGTCGGACCGGTATTCGTTCACAGCATACAAGAGGATTTCGACCAGGTGGAGGGGATCCTCTCGCGCGACTTTAGTGATCGTTTCCGGGACCCCGGGAAACATGCGAAGGACAGCCGTTCGCTCTTGTGCGAAGATCGTTCGCTTGGTTCGGTGATCAAGCTGCTGACCCCCTCGGAAGAGGACTACACGGACGCCTACAACGCCTGGTTGTCGTCGATCCCGGAGTATATTAAGGATCTCGTCCTCACTTTAAAGCGCCTTTACCGGAAGGAATGGGAAGAAAAGGAGGGGCATTGGAGAAACCGTTTTTCCGTGGATACGGTAAATGGAAAGCCAGGCAACGAGCTGCGATACCGTGGGAAAAAGCTGCAAACCCAGTATCTCCGCGTGGGATACCTCCCGGACGGGTCATGGCGAATTTTCCAACTGCGCCGGGATTTCATGCCGGCTGAAAAGTTGTCGATGGAAGACGATATCACCGCATCTGTGGTCTCCCCCGTCGCCACCCTGCCTCAGTTAAAGGAAAGTCTCGGCTTCCCCTGTTTGAAGTATGCTGAAAATTGTGAGTTTCGCTTTTTCCAACGACCGGACGATGCGATCATCCGTGGATACGATAAGCAGGCGGAGGCGGATCTGGCCTCTCCTGATGCCTTTCTCAGTAATTATGAGCCGCTCACCGAAGTGGATGCCCGCGAGCAGTGTGAAGCGAACATTCGCTTCGATAACTACACGCCGCCGATGCACAACCTAATCGAAGCGATGGCGCGTGGGGATGGTCCGACCTACTTCTGCTCGTCGGCCAATCCCCGGATCGTCGATGGGAAGCCGACCAAAAACCCCCGGTATCTCCAGCTCCGTCCCGATATCGTGAACGAGCGGGACCGTTCTCTTGCAGAAATCAGCACCCGCCTGTTTTACCGCATCCCTGCGGAGGCCAAGCCGATCGTTCCGGTCACCGCAATACTGGCGGGAAGGCGCAACAACCCCCCGGATCCGGAGAACGATCCTCCGATTCGTCCACTCTGTGTTTTCAACCCGATCCACTACATGGAGCTGCCGGAGTTATTCATGGAGTTCATTGCAAGTATCACGGGCAAATCTCCATCGACAACGGGGGCCGGTTCGGAGGGTGCCCTGACGAAAGCGCCCTTTAACGCCCTTCTTCCGGTGCACGATTTGAACAACGCCCTGGTCTCTTTTCTGTTGTGCGGCTACCCGGCCTTTCTCTCCTCCGCCGGTTACGTGGGCCCCCATTACCGGGTCGATCATGATATCAGCCTACTTGTCCCGGAGATCTGGTGTCGGATGCGCCTTGAGGAGCAAAAGGCCTCCTTTCTCCTGGAAGATGGCTACCTCGAGCGATGCGTGGATTTTGAATTTGAAGGTAAAACCGTTCCCGCCGGACGTCTGGGCTACCGAATAAACGAAAAATTCGTCAATCGTTTCTGCGGTCGACTCTTTACGAACCCCAAGAGCGTTTTCCCAGAAGAAATACTCAAACCGGAGCTCCAGGATCCGGAGATTTTTGCCGATGGTGTTGACAACATCGTCACGGCCCACCGATGGGTGGCGGAGCGTTATTTTCGGGACGGATCCTACGAGTTGGCCTGCCCGCCACTCAAAGCCGTTCTCAGCATCATGGCAAAGGGGAGTTGGGAGGGGAAAGGATTGAACGATCCCGAGTTTCGAGGATTGTTTGACCGTGAGCGCTTCCTTTCCAGTGAATGGTATCTGCAGCGGCTACAAAACCGCCAGCGGGGGGAAACCCAACTGTGGGAACGGCACATTGCCTATCTCTCGGCATTCATGGAAAAGCCGTTCTACCGGGAGGTCGCCCGCAGTCTGGACTGCGCTACCCGCCTTGAGGAAGCCCGTCGTACTCTGGAGCAGGTTCGCTCCCCGCAGCGCTTGGAGGAATTGAAGGGGACTCTCGGAACGGATACCTTCACCTGATTCTAAGGACGAGCAAGGGCGGGGTTTGTCCTTGCTCACGAAAGTGACCGGGGCGATTTTTATAAAATGTCACATCCCCTGGATTACTTGATTGTCGGCCAGGGCTTGGCCGGTAGTCTCCTCGGATGGGAATTGCTGCACATAGGAGCCCGCGTTCATCTCATTGAGGCGAAATTGCCGAATGCCGCCCACCCGGTAGCTGCGGGTATCCTGAATCCGGTTACCGGGAAGCGGATCGTCAAGTCTTGGGGTATCGACGAACTCCTTCCCGTCGCAAAGGAGACTTACCGGACACTGGAGAAGGCATTTGGAGAACCTTTTTTCGAAGATCGGGGAATTCTTCGGGTTCTCCGGGACGCAAAGGAACGGGAATTGTGGAAATCCCGGAAGGCGGACCCGGAGTATGCCGAATGGCTTGGAAGCGCGTTTGAGGCGGGAGCCTTCGGGAGCGAGCTTCAGGACCCGTTCGGCAGTTTTGAAATCCTCGGAGGGGGCTGGCTGGCGGTGAACAAATTGGTGGAAACCCTCGGACGATACTTTGAACGGAGGGAAGTCCTGATCCGGGTTCCCTTCCGCTACGAAGAACTGGACCTTGAGTCGGAACCGGCGGTTTGCTGCTGGAAGGATTACTCAGCTCGGGTCGTGATCTTTTGCGAGGGTTTTCGCGCTTCCCAAAATCCTTGGTTTGATTGGCTCGATTACCGTCTCTCGAAGGGCGAGGTCCTCGATGTCGATCAATGCCTCCAGGTAACCGACTATATTCTCAATAAAGGGAAGTGGATTCTTCCAACGGGCCCGCAGCAAGCGCGTGTGGGCGCCACCTACAGCTGGGATTCTCTCGAAAGCGGGCCGAGCCTGACCGGCATGATGGAACTGGTCAAAGATTTGAAAACCCTGAATTCCGGGAAATTCCCCGTCTCCTCTCACCGGGCGGGGATTCGTCCGGGGACGAACGATTCCCTCCCCTACGTGGGACGGCACCCGTTGGAGGCTCGCCTCGCGATTTTAAACGGCTTCGGGAGCAAGGGTTCCATTTACGGTCCGGCTACGGCCCAGGATCTGGCCTCGCATCTTATTAAGGATACCAAAATCCGAAAGGATTGGGATGTTCAGCGCCGACTGAAGTTTCTGAAAGAGCCCTTGGAGGGGCCATGAACGAGCGCGCTGTAGAACGTGCACACCGCTACCTGGCGTCCCTCGCGAAGACGCCCGATCTCGCAGTGGATGCCACGGTAGGCAACGGGCATGATACCCTTTTTCTCGCCTCTACCGTCGGTTCGGCAGGAAAGGTTTGGGGATTCGACATCCAGATGAAAGCTCTGAAAAATACTCGGAAGATGCTGGAGGCCAGAGGACTTTCGGAGCGGGTCGAGTTGGTCTATGCGAACCATGCGGACCTGCTGGAGCACCTGCCGGTCAAGGAGATCCGGAACCGGGTCGACTGTATCATGTTCAATCTTGGCTACCTACCGGGAGGAGATAAATCCATTATCTCCAAGCCGGAGACGACGCTGAAAGGGTTGGAAGCCGCGCATACCCTCCTCGCACCCGATGGATGCCTGACGATAATCGTTTACACCGGCCATCCCGGGGGCGCGGACGAGGCGAAGGCAGTCGAAAACTGGTTGAACCGGCTGCCGAAAGACAAATGGGAAGTCATCCGCCCGTCGACCCGGATCGGGAGCAACAGCCCCCCTCTTTTATTCATTGTAACCTGCACGGACCGCTAAAGGGGGAGCTGCAAGCGGTCTCAGGACTTTTCAAAAATCCATCGGACGATGCTGCGCAAGGAAGGGGTATTCCCCTGGGATAGAATTCCCCGGCGGAATATCCGGGATCCCGCCCACAGCACCCCGACAACAAAAGCTAGATTCAGGAGCAGGCCAAGGCCCAGTTGCCAGGTTTCGGGTCCTGGTGGTGCGAGCAGGCGGATCGTCATTAAAAACGGATAACAGGCCGGTAAAATACTGGTGATTACAGCGAAGGGTGCGTGCGGAGATTCGAGGATAACGACGGCCAGAATGAGCGGCACAATCAAAAGGAAAACGGCGAGCCCGGCAAAATTCTGGGTATCCTTCAACTCGGAACAGGCAGCACCGATGGCCGCCCACACGGATCCAAGGCTCAAAAGGGTAATAAGCAGAAAAACCGGGAACCAGGCGAGGATGGATAGGGGGATTTCGTCGGCGTATCCCCGCCAGAATAAAAAGCCGATTGAAGGCGCAATATAAACCGCGGCCAAGGTAAGGGCGACCGCAACTGAGCCGAGGAGTTTACCTGCCATGAGTTGCCAAGGGCTGACCGAGGCGAGAAGCACTTCCACGATCTTTTGCATTTTTTCTTCCATGACGGAGTTCAGCATGATCGGTGAACTGATGTTCGCGCAGAAGAAAAGGATCATCATCGCACCCAGCGGAAGAAGGAACGTGACGAATGGGTCCTCCGGTTCCGGATCCCGGATGGCACCGGATTCATCGATTTCCGCCAAACCATAGCGCGCCACGGTGAGGGGGCGGGTCAGCTCCCGCACCTCGGAGGGGTCCAACCCCGCCTCCTCCAGCCGCAAATTCTGGATGATGCGGATCAGCGTTTGTTCCATCCACGCAGGAAGGGTCTGGTAGGTCTGATTTTCGGTGAAATAGCGGAGGCGGTCCGGAGATTTGGAGGTGAGTGCATCGGCCTCGATGATGAGGAAACCGCTGTAGTTTTCTTCCCGGACACGGTTGGAAAGAGCAACGAGAAGCTCCCGCTCTTCGGAAAAAGCGGAGGAATCAAAGGGCTTCGGGAAAAAACGGCTCCGGATCTGGACCCTTCCCCCGGATTCCAACTCGCGGTAGAGGTCAACACGGTTGTGACGGGCGGCCTCTTCCTGAAGCGGTTGCAGGATCCGCCCGGTGCGATCGACTACAAGGAAGTCCCGGTCCGAAAGATCCCGGCTGGATTCCGCAATTAGGGTCAAACCCACAAAAAGCGCGATCATCAATGGCGAGAGTAAAATGAGAAGGAGAAAAGTCCGGGAAATGACGAATTGCCTGAACTCGTTCCAGCCGACGACAAGGGTTTTGAAGAGGAATTCAGGCATGAGGTTCCCCCCGGGTCTCAAGGGTTTCTTCGGGCGTGGGCCGGGCAATCCTGACGAAGATGTCGTGCAGGTTCGGAGGCGAAATTTCAAAGTAATCCACCTCGCCGGATTGCATAAGGCGCTGGAGAAAAGCTTGAGGATCGGGGAGGTTTCGAAGTTCCTGCGTTTGCCCGAGATCGCGCACGTTGATTCCATCTGCATTCCCCGCAAACCAGGAGGCTCCGTATTCCATGAAGTTTGGCTGGGTGCGGATGCGAACGGTATCGGAACCAAAATCCTGCTGGATTCGATGGATCGGGCCGTCGAGGACCTTTTGGCCTTCGTAAATCATAATGATGGAATCACAAAGAATCTGTGCCATGCCCATATCGTGCGTCGAAAGGATGATAGTGGCGCCCTCTCGTTTTAACTCGAGAATAACCTCCCGCAGAACCTCCATGTTGACGGGGTCTAGTCCGCTAAAAGGCTCATCGAGAACGAGAAGATCGGGCTTGTTGAGGATAGCGCCGATGAACTGGATTTTCTGGGCCATCCCCTTGGAAAGGGATTCGACCTTCTGGTTCAGGGTGTGGGCCAAACCCAGGCGCTCCAGCCAGTATTCGATCCGGTCGCGCAGTGTTTTTCCCGAAAGCCGTTTGAGCCGACCTAAATACCCCAACTGGTGCCGGACCTTCATTTTGCGGTAGAGTCCCCGCTCCTCGGGAAGGTAGCTGATTCGGTCGTTGGCGAGGTGGGGTCGATTCTCCCCGAGGACGACAATTTCCCCCGAGTCCGGTTGCAGAATGTCAAGGATGAGGCGCAGGGTCGTGGTTTTGCCGGAGCCATTCGGGCCGATGATTCCACAGATCGATCCGCGCTCTACGGATGCGGACAAATCCCGGAGCGCATATTTGTTGCCGAAAGACTTTCCGGCGCCCCGGAATTCAACCGCTAGCTCGACCATCGGTCACAAGGAAGAGGAGGCGGGTCATGGGTCGGAGTCCTCGGCCTCACTGAACCGCCCCAATGCGGCGTCCTCCGGGAGGAGACAGGAGCCGCAGAACGGTTTGGTCTTAAGGGACGTGTAGGTGGTCCAACCGACAAAGCCGAGGAGTAGGAGGATGACCACGAAGTGTCTCTGCTTATTCTTCACGTGAGGAGAGTTTTCGAACCTTTGGGCTATTCCCGGCGAGCAGGATCAGCCTTTCGTTCCCGTATCCTGTTTGAGGATACGCTCCATATCGGCAAGCACCTTGCGCGGACCGACATATTGGCCCCGGACATAGGAATCTGAGAGCACTTTCCCAGTGTGATCCATGAATACGAGACAGGGGATCCCACTACCGCTATACTTCATAATTTCATAGCTTCCCCGGCCCTGGGAATACTCCACAGCGGGGAATTTCATGCGGTCTTCCTTCATGTATTGATACATCTGGTTTTTGGAGCGGTCGGCACTGACGAAAATAACTTCGAATTGGGTCCCCGACCCTTTCATCCGTTCATAAAAACGAACCAGCTGGGGAGTGAATTGGCGGCAGGGACCACACCAATGAGCAGAATAATAAAACGCATAGAATTTCGGGGTTGAGCCCGCTTCGAAACCGGCTGGGATAAAGGTTCCATTCCGCTCACCGGGATGGACCAATTTTCCCTGGACGAGCTTTGCGATCTTCGACTGTTGAAGAGGGATCCCAACTCCGGTGGCGCCAGAATTGGCTTGGGTCGGTTTCCATTGTCCTACCGTGGCTTGATCGGATGCTGCGAGAGCCGCGATGGGGTAACGAAATTGTTTGCCGAGACGGGTTTGAAAGTAAACCGAATCGCCGAGGACGCCAATGATGGAGGCTACAATCGTTTCCCCCTTCTGGTTGGACCAGGTTTTGAGGTCTTCTCCGTAAAGGCGGGACACCCCGATGTAGAGCAAAAAGATGAACAGGATAAATTTCATATCTCCAATAAATCGGATTCACTGCTGGGGTCAAAAGCTTCCTGCGTCAAATCTTGCCAGTTGGTCTGCGGGGAAACAGGGTGGACGTGAATATGGCGCTTAAAGAAAAATATCTACAATTAGTGAGTGAATTGCTGAATACGGTCTCGGCGGCGAACCGAACGGTCATTGAAGACTTGGGTCCCAAAATCGCCGCAACCCTGGCGGAGGGTGGAGTACTTCACCTTTTTGGAAGCGGCCATAGCAAGATGGTGGCGATGGAGATTGAACGGCGCGCCGGTGGGTTGGTTCCCATTTCCTCAATCGAAGATCCCACCCCGGGTTGGGCGGAACAAGTTTCTGGTTTCGGAACCCGACTTTTCGAGCGTTACGATTTTCAATACCGTTGCAGGCCTGGGGATTACCTAGTTGTCGTCTCCAATTCCGGGAAAAATCACTCCCCTCTCGAAGTTGCCTGGGCCGCGAAAAAAAAGGGCATGAAGGTGGTGGCCCTGACCAGTATCCCGATGTCTGCTGCGGCGAAGAGCCAACACGAAAGCGGCCTGCGCCTTTTCGAGATGGCGGACACCGTCCTCGATAACCGGGGAGAACCGGGCGACGCCGCCCTCCCCCTTCCGGATGACGGGATGCGGGTTGGACCAACTTCCACTTTCTCCGGTGCCATCCTGCTTAATCTTCTGAATCTTGAAATAATTGACGCGTTGCGAAAAGAGGGGCATGCCCTTCCCCTTTTGAAAAGTCAGAACCTTCCGGGTGGCAAGACTCACAACGAGGCCTTGGCGGAAACCTACCGGGACCGGATCCGCCGCCCGATCTAGCATAGTCTGTCCTTTATGGCCCCGGAAAGGGGATAAGTTCCCCCATTTCCGCAATCGGGTTGAGAAAGAGAACCTGAATGCTATCGAAGTATGCGTCGACCGGGCCCTGAAAGAAAACAAGGTATACCACCCCGCCAAGGGCGAGCATCGGGCCGAACGGGATTTGAACGCCAAGCCCGATTTCCTCTTCTCCTTCTTCCATCGCCTCACCGTCGCCTTCCGCTACTTCGGATAAAACCGAGTCTTCGCCACTCCCGGAAGGATTTTTTTTCCGGCTGAGGACAAGCAGGGGTAAAATCAGGAAGACACCGAGAAAGGAACCTCCAAAGAGGCCGAAAAGGGCTCCCTCCCAGCCGCAAAACGCCCCGATAGCCCCGAGGAGTTTCCAATCGCCCTCGCCCATTGCCGGCTTCCGGAGGATGATTTCCGCGAAGGTTCCGATCCAGTAAATGACGGCGGTCCCCACGAGGATGCCGATCATCGAGGTGAGGCCGGATTGAAAATGCCCCACGATGCCGGGGGTATTGATGTCGTGGAGGGACGGAAAGCAAACCGACAACGAAAAGCCGACCAGGACGCCCCCAATCGAGAACCGATCCGGGATAATCATGTGGTCGAGGTCGATGAAAGTGGCGGGGATCATCATCCCGACGAAAACCATGGCGCAGACTGCCTTCATCGGCGCATGGCCGGAAAGCAGAAGCCAGCTGCAGAGAAAGAGAATCGCCGTCAGGGCCTCCACTGCCGGGTAACGGATACGTATCGGAGACTGCTGATGACGGCTTTTCCCCCGAAGCAGAAACCAGCTTAATATCGGAATATTATCGTACCAGGCGATTTTTTCTCCCGTATTCAGATCGTGAGAAGGCGGGTGGACAATCGACATGCCCTTGGGAATCCGGAAAATACAGACGTTTAGAAAGCTTCCGATGCACGCGCCAATCACCGTAAAAAATACGGCAAAGATCCAGGGGAACTGCTCGTAGGCAAACTGCAGATCTTCCAGCATGGACCCTAAGATGGGCGCAAAGGGCGGGTTCGTCTATCGCAATTTCAGGGCCGATTGAGCGGCATCGCTCATCGCGGGAACCGAGACTGGGACCTGGGTCCAGATCTCAAGAGAGCGGGCACCCTGGAAGACTAGCATGGACAAGCCGGTTGCGGCGGAAAAGCCCAATTCCTTCGCCTGGCGAACGATCGGGGTCTCCGCCGGATTATAGATCATATCGTAGACACAGGTCCCGGCCTCGAATCGCCTCAGATCGATGGGAAGCGGATCGGTGTCCTTCAGGCCCAGAGATGTCGCATTGATAAGAATGGGAGCGGAGGGTAAGCCCTTTGGCGGGTCCATCAGGTTGAAAGGATTTGCAACCGCTCCCCCCAATGCCCCATTAACGGCCTCGATGAGCGATTGCAGCCGTTCCGGGGAGCGATTGCCGATCCAAAGGCTGCGGCAACCGTCCTTCAGGCATTGAATGGCTGCTGCACGGGATGCGCCGCCCGCCCCGAGGAGGATAACGTCGCGGTCGCGGCAGCTGGTTCCCAGTTCTGACCGCATGCCGGAGCGTAAGCCGTAGCCGTCGGTATTGTAGCCGTGGTAACCGTCATCGTAGCGCACCAGTGTATTGACGGCACCCATTCGAGTCGCCTCCGGATCTATCTCCGAAACCAGTTGGAGGGCCTCCACCTTGTGCGGCAACGTCAAGTTGAGCCCGTAAAACCCTTTGTTAAAAAATAACGGAAGCGCTTCCACGAATTGTTCTGGAGGAATTTCAAAGCCGACGTAATCCCACCCGGCAAATTCCGGGTGGCTACGCCCAATGACCGCCAATGCCGCACGGTGCATCGGGGGGCTGAGGGAGTGTCGCACGGGATACCCGACCACCGATAGCCAGGTTCCCGGTCGGTCCCAATTTTTCAGGGCTTCAAAGTCGAAAAACACTGCTTCAGGGACGCGCCTGCTTTCGGTAGATCGCCTCGAATTCTGTGACGAATTGATTGTAGACCCGTGCTCTTTTCGCGTCATTCCGCGCCGAGTATTGGTTCACCAGGTTTCGGCAGCAGCGGCAGAGGACTTCGCCTACAGGAGTCGGGTTGAGAAAGCCGTCCTCCTTTATCCCGTAGTGGTTCTCGACCAGGCGTTCGACATCCTCCGTGGTCCGGAAGTGCCCGCGTTCGTAAGCGTCTATATAAAAGGGCTCAACGCCTTCGAAGCATCCCACCATGAATCGCCCAGGGACTCCAACAGGTTCCAAAGGCAGATTGCAACGCTGACCGACCAGAATGTAGAGAATACTTAGAGAGATTGGGATGCCGCGACGACGCTCGATGACGCGGGAAAGAAAGCTGTTCTCCGGGTCGTAGTAATTTTCAACGTCCCCGCGAAACCCGAATTCGTGAAAAATAACACGGTTTAATACCTTGCAGCGTTCCACGAGACTACCCGGTAATACCATAATTTCCCGGCAGCGGGATGCCATTTTGTCGATAAAAAGGCACACTTGGCTGGATTCAAGATCTGGATAAAGCGTGCGGTCTAAAAGGATGCATCCGGTTTCCAGCTCGTATTGAAAGGAACGAATGAAATCGGAAAATGCAGCGAGGGTGTCCTGCTTACCGAGGATTTCAAGGTAGTCCCGAGCATGGCTGGCTAGGACACGGTTTTGCGTATCACTTAGATCCCGCAGAAACGCGACACCCTCTTCACCGCAGCGTTCGAGCTCCTCTACAACCGCTTTTCGGACGACCTCAGAATCGTCGTCCAGAAGCCTCGCGAGAGCGCGCCTTCGGTTCTCTGAAATGACGGGGGACATGGGGCCAATTTATGACCGGGTACCATTGAACCTTCAACTCCCAATCTGATTTTCGCTTGAACTATTGAGTTTGCTAAACCTGTTCCAACCTGGGCCCACCGCTATAGAAGTTGGGAGCTTATTCCCTCGAACCGAAAAGGGCCGTGCCCACCCGGATTTGGGTGCTCCCTTCCGCGACGGCCGCTTCGAGGTCTCCGGTCATCCCCATCGACAGGACGGGGAGCGGTTGATTCAAGGATTCAGCCAGACGATCCCGCTTTTCGCGAAGCCGAGCAAAACAGCGGTGGGCGATGTCCGGGTCGTCATCCAATGGTGCGATCGTCATCAAGCCATCGACGATGAGATGGGAAGCCTGAAGAGCGTGCTCCATCAATGGGTCTACCGCGTCCAGGGAAATCCCGAACTTTGCCGGGTCGTCGCCGGCATTGACCTGGATCAGAATAGGCAGGACTTTGCTCGATTCTGCAGCCAGTCCCTCGAGGCGACGAAGTAATTTCTCCGAATCCACCGTTTGAATCCGATCAAAGAGGGCAACGGCATCCCGGGCCTTGTTCCGCTGCAGGTGACCGATGAGCTCCCAGCGCAAGCCCGCAGGGGTGCTCGGATCACTGATTTTCTGCTCCGCCTCTTGAACGCGGTTTTCCCCAACTGCGGGAAATCCCATTTTCTTGGCGTAGTCCGCGGCCGTAAGGGGATGGGTCTTCGTTACCGGCAGGATGGCAACCTCCTCAGGCTTGCGTCCACATCGCGCACAGGCCGCCTCCACACGGTCCCGTAGTTGCTTCACCCGCAATTCGAAGGTTTCGAAAGAAATCATCATGGAAATAAGAAAATTGAGTGAGGGTTTGAAAACGGATTAGTTTTGTTTATAGACAATGTATGCACATCGAAAACTTGAAAATATTTTCCAATCTGGTGGAAAGCGAAAGCTTTTCGCGAGCCGCCAAGCTCAATGGGATAACACAATCAGCGGTCAGCCAGCAACTTCGGGCCATGGAAAAGCATTTCAAAGTATTGATTGTGGACAGGAGTCAAAAACAATTCCGGCTGACCCGTGAGGGAAATAAGCTCTACGAGTCCTCCAAGGAAATTCTCCATCTTTATGATCAGCTAATCAGTGAGCTTCAGGAAATGAAAAAGGTGATCAGCGGGACAATTCACATCTCCACGATTTACAGTATTGGCTTCCATGAATTGCAGCCCTATATAAAGAACTTCATGCAGAAATTTCCGGACGTTAATGTTCGGGTCGAATATCGGCGCTCCAATCTGGTTTATGAAGATGTTCTTCACAACAGCGTCGAACTCGGGCTAATCGCGTATCCCGCAAAAATGCGCCAACTGGAGATTCTTCCTTTTTCTGAAGACGAGTTGGTTTTGATTTGCTCTCCGAACAACGCTCTCGCGAAAAAGCGAAAAGTCGATTTTGCAGATCTGAAAGATTGTCGGCTGGTCGGATTCGAGTCCGACATCCCCACTCGAAAGGCCACAGACCAATTTTTGCGTGAGGGGGACGTGGATGCGACACCTCACATGGAGTTTGATAACATTGAGACGGTAAAACGTGCGGTGGAAATAGATGCCGGGGTCTCTGTTGTTCCCTCCGCCACAGTCCGACAGGAGGTCAGTAAGGGTTTGCTGAAGTCGATCCCGCTCCCCGGCGGAAAACCGGTCAAGCGCCCTCTCGCGATCATCCATCGAAAAGGACGAGTTCTGACCCCCGCAATGAAGAAATTCATTACCATGCTTACGGGAATAGAGTATGCTTCCACTGTGGACGATTCCTGACCATTTGCGCTTCTTGGGGATAACCTCCGCCATTTCGGGAATAATCAGGTAGATGTTTTTCTTGATTGTTTAGATTTTTACACAAATCGCTGAACACGATTGGTTTAAAAATTTTCGATCCTATCCGGAGAGTCTTCCGGAGAATGTGAAGAACTTGCGAGTAACCAAATTACCAAGGGTGGGTTCGGTTGGGCCGGAAAAAGGTTTGACCCCGGTGACATTCTCCTTCTGTTTATGTGCTTTCTTGTTGAGGGGCCGTAGCTCAGTTGGAAGAGCGCTTGCATGGCATGCAAGAGGTCGTCGGTTCGATCCCGATCGGCTCCACCAGCCTCCGCTTTTTGCGCAGCATAGAGACGGTCACCCGAAGAACGTGTGGGGGAAAGGTGGACCTTTGTTGAATGAACAACCAGCTCTTGGCGTGCCAGTTCACTGGTCGATCACCGCGTCAGCCACCACCTCTTCTCCATCTGTTGAAAAATGGAGGACCATCGGTCGGCAGCAGATTTCACAATCATAATCCCATTCCGTAGGCACTTCTGAAAGAGCGGGGCTCGCCATCTCGAAGTTTTCCATGCAATAAGGACAGGTGATGGTGCAGAAGGAATGGATCATCACCAGGCAGCCAAGCAATTTAGTTTGAAAAAAGGGGCCCGTTGCGGACCTCTTTTAGGCAAGATTGATACGGGTCGTTTATACAAGGTCGAACCGGTCGAGATTCATGACTTTACTCCAGGCAGCGACGAAATCCTTGACTAATTTTTCCTTGGCATCGTCGCATGCGTAAACCTCGGCAATGGCGCGAAGCTCGGAATTGGAACCGAAGATCAGATCGACCCGTGTTCCGGTCCATTTCACATTACCAGTTGCACGATCCCGGCCCTCGAAAAGGTCCTGTTCCGGAGAAATGGCTTTCCACTCCGTTTGGAGATCGAGCAGGTTGACAAAGAAGTCGTTTGTCAGGGCCTCGGGACGGTCGGTGAAGACGCCATTACTGGATTGATCAGCATTGGTGTTGAGAACGCGCATGCCGCCGACGAGAACGGTCATTTCCGGCGCGGTCAGGGTCAGTAATTGGGCCCGGTCTACCAGCATTTCCTCAGCCGGGATGGTATACTTGGTTTTCAAGTAATTCCGGAAGCCATCCGCCTCGGGCTCGAGGGGGGCAAAGGATTCGACATCGGTCTGCTCCCGGGAGGCATCGGTGCGCCCGGGGGTAAAAGGAACGATGATCTCCATTCCCGCGTTTTTGGCTGCCTTTTCGATGGCGGCACAGCTACCCAGAACGATGACATCGGCAAGGGAAACCTTCTTACCCCCGCTCTGCGCCGCGTTGAAAGCGGCCTGAACTCCTTCCAGGGTATCGAGGATTTTCGCCAGCTGTTCCGGGTTATTGACCTTCCAGTACTTTTGCGGACTCAGCCGAATCCGTGCGCCGTTTGCCCCTCCCCGCATATCGGAACCACGGAAAGTGGAAGCGGATGCCCACGCGGTGCCGACCAACTGGGAGATAGAAAGACCGGATTGGAGAATCTTTTCCTTCAGTTCGGTGATGTCCGCATCGCTGATCAACTCGTGGGTGACCGGGGGAACCGGATCCTGCCAGATAAGTTCTTCGTCGGGGACTTCCGGCCCAAGGTAGCGGGCGCGGGGCCCCATATCCCGGTGGGTAAGCTTAAACCAGGCGCGAGCGAAGGCGTCCGCGAATTCATCCGGGTTCTCGTAGAACCGTCGGGAAATCTTTTCATAAGCCGGATCGACTTTTAGGGAGAGGTCCGTCGTCAGCATGAAAGGCGCATGCTTCTTTTCCGGATCATGTGCATCCGGGATAAGACCCGCACTGGCGTCGCCCCTGGGCTTCCACTGATAGGCTCCGGCGGGGCTTTTGGTCAGCTCCCATTCGTAGTTGAAGAGGTTCTCGAAGTAATTGTTGCTCCAACGCGCAGGAGTGGTTGTCCAAGCGCCTTCCAAGCCGCTGGTGATGGTGTCGCCGGCGTTACCGGAACCGAAAGTATTCCGCCATCCGAGGCTTTGCTCTTCAATGGTGGCGCCGGCGGGTTCCGCTCCGACATACTGGCTGGGATCTGCGGCTCCATGGCATTTTCCGAAGGTATGGCCGCCGGCAATCAGGGCGACGGTTTCTTCGTCGTTCATCGCCATTCGGCCAAAGGTTTCGCGGATGTCGCGGGCGGCGGCGAGCGGGTCCGGATTTCCGTTCGGTCCCTCAGGGTTGACATAGATCAGGCCCATCTGGACAGCGGCAAGGGGTCCTTCCAGTTTTCCTTCTTTGCCGCGGCGCCTATTGGTATCGTCGAGCCACTTCGTTTCAGGTCCCCAATAGACCATATCGGGCTCCCAGTCGTCCG
>CAYQKH010000003.1:41600-59167 GCA_964417945.1 uncultured Opitutales bacterium | reverse complement strand
CGCCGCGATCTTTTCCGCCGATGCCGACGATGATGTCGTTGGGCTTGACGCCGGCCTCGGCGGCGCCGCTGTCGGGCGCGACATCGATGACGAGGATGGACTCGTCCGGATCGATCCTCAGTTGCTTCGCCGTGGCCTCGTCGATGGACTCGAGGGGGCGTAGGGTATTGAGCAACTCGAGGGCTTCCCCTGCGCCGGTTTCGAGTGCCAGGCGTAGGAACTCGGGAAGGATACGGTCCACTTTCGAGGGACCGGAAAATTGAGCGGTGGCGTGGGCAAAGAGCATATCTCCGAGGACGACGGCGAGGTGTTCGGCATGCCGCCGGGAGCACCCGTGCGCCTCGCGAATGCTCTCCTGCAAGGAGGGCTTCCGGCGGCGGGTCTCCGCACCATCAATGACATCGTCGTGAATGAGAACAAAATTGTGAAAGAGCTCAAGCCCGGCCGCCGGTGGAAAGAGAGAGGCCGGAAAAGGGGTCTCAGGGGGCGAGAAGAGACGGAATCCGGCGTAGAAAAGAAAGGGACGGATCCGCTTGCCCGGACGGAGGAGATATTCCGTAAAGAGAGGAAGGATTTCCCGTTCAACTGCGGGGACGTCAAACTGTGAGGAAAAAGCGGATACACTATCCGCAAAGCAGGGTTCGAAATCCAGAAGGAAACGATCCCACGAGGCGGCGATAGAGGCGGAATCAGGGGTTGAACTTTCCGGGACGGCAGCCATGTGTAAATCCAGCAATAGCCGGGAATGACCGGCAGGTAAATTTTACTCACAGAAGCAGGCAGACGTGATGGAATCAAATGAAAAGCAGAAGGCACGCTCGTCAGATCGACCGAACCTTTACCTTGTTGGCTTCATGGGGACAGGGAAGAGCGCGGTGGGTCGTCGGCTGAGTGAGGACCTTGGTTACGGGTTTATCGACTCGGACCACTGGATTGAGGAGACGGAGGGGATACCCATTCCTGAGATCTTTGCAACGCGCGGAGAGGCTTACTTCCGTGAGTGCGAGCGGCGTTTCGTCGAGTCAGGCCATCCCGGAGAAGGGATGGTTGTTTCCTGCGGGGGTGGACTTGTGGTCCAGGCGGGAATGATCGAGCGCTTGCAGGAATTGGGACGGGTTGTTTGCCTTTTTGCGAGTCCGGAGACGATTCTTGCCCGGACGTCCCACCAGCGAAACCGCCCTCTGCTGGAGGCCGAAGATCGGGTGGAGCGGATCCAGGCATTACTGGCGGAGCGGGAGCCGATTTATCGGAAAGCGGGAACTCAGGTCGTGACGGACCACCAGACAATTTCGGAGATCGTCCAACGGATCAAGCGGCACTACCTTGGGGAGCTGGAGAAGGGAAAACCGGGTCGGCGTTGAAACCGCGCCGAGGATCTCTTAACTTGATTCTTTATGCCACCTAACCTCATTCTCCTGTCGATCGTTTCTACGGTCTGCCTAATTTTCCTTCTCGGCGGAGGGATGGGCCTGCTGATGGTGCGGCTGCTGAGGCGTCCGATGCGTCCCGGATCAACGGTTGAACGGGGCTTTCAGGACGGTTTGTTCTACGGTGCTCAATTCCTGAAATACCTTCTGGCGGCCCACATCGTTGGCGCGATCGGCGGGGTTCTCTACTACCTTGCGATCAGTCCGCTTCTGGGTGAGACGGCGACCCCCGGCTTTATCCTGCAGAAGGGAATGGCAAACGGGGTCTTTTTCCTCGGCTGGGTCTGGGGTCCGGGAATCGCCTTGGTCGGGTGTTTCATCCGCGCCCGGAGGGAGTGGACAGAGGTGGGGAAACCCGTCCCTGAGACAGTGGAGGCTTCACGGCGGTGAAGCAGAAAATTTTCATTTACTTAACAGGGGTGGCGCTGGGGATGGTTTTGCTCGTTTTTATTCAGAATCAGCGGACCCGCGGGGACAGGGAGCCCGAGCGGTTCCTCGAAAAAGCGATGGAGAGCCTGATCGAGAGCACTGGACTGCGAAACCTGCCCGAGGGCTCCCCCGACTACCTCCGCCGAAGCCAGTTGCTTGGCTACCTAAAAACCCAACCGGATGCGACAGGCAACTTCTCCTATATCTGGATCCTCAAGGTGGAGGAGGGGCACCCGCTGGTCCGGATTGTGGAATCTCTTGCTCTTGAGGCCCCGGGAAAACCCTGGTCCAGTCGGGGTTGCGCGGTGATGGCGGCGGACGAGGTGTGGGTGCGCCTGGCGGATGGAGCGCACTTGCACGAACTGGACGTGGTCTTAGGCGAGCGTGGATGGGAACGCGGCCTTTTCTACGAATCGGGGAACTACTGGACGGTGCAGATCCAAAGCCACGCGCCGCTTTCGGTTCCCAAAGCGGTCCAGTGGTTGGGTGGGTATAACTCTCTTGTGGCGGAAGCCCGAACGCGACCTTTGAACTGGAAATAAATACTCTGATGAAATTAAAGCCTCCTTCCTTCCTTAAAAATCCGGATCTTGGACTCCTTTCGCTACGCCTAGGGATCGGTGTCCTCTACATTTTTCACGGCGTTCCAAAATTCATGAAGGGACCGCAAACTTGGCAGTGGTTGGGCAGCCAGACCGCAGCACTTGGGAACGAAATAGAGTTCACCTACATTCCACTTGGGTTTATCGCGGCCCTCGTCGAAACTCTCGGTGGCGTCTTCCTCATGCTCGGAGTCTTTTTCCGGACGAGCTGTCTCCTGCTGGCTTTTACGATGCTCGTCGCCTTTGTTTCCCACCTTCCGGTGAAGGAAGGCTATTGGCTGATTGAGGCGGGTTGGCCTCTGGAAATGGGGATCGTCTTCACCGCTCTCCTTTTCATCGGTCCGGGCAAATATGCAGTCACAAAGTAAAGTTGTTCAATAAGTAGTCATAGGGCCCGCAAAAACAAGGTAGCCCGGGCCGGGTGGGTCAGGCGGAGACCTGCCGCTGGACGGCGACGGAAAATTTCAGGGTCAGGTCGATGGTCCCCAGCTCGGCGAGCTTGGAAAAAGAAACGGTGGCTGCACGATGAGGTTCCGAAACGAGCGGTTCGGCGAGGACTTCATCCCATGGGCGGAAGCCGTTATCGCCTGAAAAGCACATTCTGAACGGACCTTTCAAAAATTTACTTCTCTTCTTTTTTTGGGAGACATCGAAGCAAAGACCGGATCCTGTGGGTAGAGCAGGTTCAGGGAACCATCGACTCGATCTGGTAGAGATATTGACCGTAAAATTGGAAGATTTTCCAAGCGATGGAGGCGGCGGCGAAGAGGAGAACGAGGATGGGTAGCAAGATCCAGAGGAGCTTGAGAGCGTGTTGAGCCTCGTGGTTATAACGCGGGGAGAGCTGGTAGAGGGTTTCGGGGACGGATCCGGTGTCTTCGGCGGTTTTCAGGTAGCCTTGAAAATCGTAGGGGAAGGCGGACTGAAGCCGAACGAGGTCGGCGGGGCGATGTCCGGTATTCACCCCGTCGGCGATGGATTGCCCGGCCTTCTCGAGAACAGGGCTACCGGAGAGTTGACCGGCGCGAAGCCAGGCCTGGTCGACGGGGAAACCGGCATCGAGAAAGGCACCAAGACTGAAACTAAAATGGGAGAGGGCGGTGAGGCGCTGGTATTTCCCAAAAAAGGGAACCCGGGCGCGAAGCCTGAAGAGGAGCCGAGAGTGGGAGGTGAAAAGGACCCAGAGCAAGCCGATGCCGCCCCAAAGGAAGAGGAGAAGGGTGGAAACCCGTTCGGCATAAGCGAGAGGACCGCCGACGAGGCCGCCCTCTTCGAAGTCAATCATGCTGAGGATAGGAAAAAGAACGGCGGCAATATGGGCGAGAATCAAGGGATAGGCGAGGGCGGCAAGGAGAACATTTCGGGCCTTGAGACGTTGGGTATGGTATTCCGCGAGACGGGCGAGGGTCTCGGGGAGGCGCGCGGTTCGACTGGAGGCGGAAAGGATTTCGCGGTCGAAAGGGGGAAAAGCTTCGCCCGCCTGGCGGAAGGCCGCATCAGTCGACTTTCCGGCCTCGAGGGATTGGATCAGAGGGCGGAGGGCGGGCTCGTCGGCTTTCAGAGCATGCTCGAGGGCGAAGGGGAGTGTCAGGCCGGCTTCGAGGTGGCGCTGCAGCTGCTCATAAAGGGCGAGACAGCGGCTGGAGGACAAAGGCATGGAAAGGGCGGTTGATGTAGTAACTGTCAGAGACGGGAAGGGAAATCAACGTTGACCACCGCGGAATGTTCCATTTCTGTAATCCGTTTGCTCGATCGTCACTGACTTTCGGGCGCAGCCCCAGATCCTTTTAACCGTGAATATAACTGTAGAAGACCTAAACCCTACCCGGAAGAAGCTGGAAATCCAGATTCCGGGAGAGACGATTACCGAAGCCGAAGCAAAGCTGGTGGAGGAATTCAAGGGGCAAGCTCGACTCCCCGGATTTCGCCCTGGGAAGGCCCCCGCGAATATTGTCAAAAAGCGCTATGCGAAGGAGATCGCGCAGGAATTGAACCGGAAGCTGGCGACGGATGCCTACGAAAAGGCGCTCTCGGAAAGCGGATTGGATATTTACACCGTGGTAGACATGAACGCGGATGACTTCACCCCCGGGATCGAAGCGAATTTTGAGATCACGGTAGATGTGATCTCGGAATTTGAATTACCGGAGTACAAAACGCTGAGGACGGAAATCGACCCGGAGACGGTGAATGATGAAGAGGTAGAGGCAGCGATAGAGCGGATGCGGGAGCAGCGCGCGGAATACAACGTGGTGGAACGCCCCGCCGAAAAGGGCGATTATGTGCGTTGCAGCTACACGGGTAAAATCGGGGATGAACAGATTGCCGACCTCGCACCGGACGCCCGCCTTTACGGAACGCAGCGTTCGACCTGGGAGGAGGCAGGAAGTGAAGAAAGCCCTGGTGTGCGGGTGGTTGTGGACGGTCTGATCGGGATGAGCTCGGGAGAGACCAAAGCAGTGGAGATGGATTTCCCAGGGGACTTCGAGGTGGAGCTGCTGCAAGGTAAGCACGCGACCTACACGATCGAGGTGGAAGAGGTGCGCGAACGCTCTCTCCCGGAGATGGACAAAGCCTTCCTCGAAAGCCTACAAGTGGAGTCGGCTGATGACTTGAAGAAGCAAACCCGTAGCAGTATCGAGAACCAGAAGAAGCAAGGCAACGCCAGCAAGCAGCGGGAGCAGATCCAACAGCAGCTTCTGGAGGCGGTGGATTTCCCGATCCCGCAAAGTGCAGTGGAGCAGCAGACGCAGGAAATCTTACGCGATTTCATGACTCGCTACCTGCAGCAGGGGGTTCCTCAGGAGGAGTTTGAAAAGCGTAAAGACGAGCTTTACGAGGGAGCGAGCAAGGCGGCGGTGGATCGAGTGAAAGTACGCTTCATCCTTGGAAAAATCGCGGAAAAGGAAAAAATTACGGTGGAAAATGAGGATTTGAGCCCGGTAATCATGCAGGAAGCGATAGCGAAACGGATGCAACCCGACCAGTTAGTAAAGGAGCTACAGAAGGACCGGTCGCGGCTCCAGGCTCTGCAGGAGAGCGTGCTCATGAATAAGACCCTGGATTTTCTCGTGAATTCGGCCGAGTCGAGAGTGCGGGAAGCGGGAGCAGTCGAGACCGCTGCGGAAAAATCCGGGGATGCGGAAGCGACCGAATCCTGAATAAGCAGATTGAAATCGCGGGGCGGTTTGAGAAAACTGTATATCCGAGCAATCTTTTGGA
Organism: uncultured Opitutales bacterium; assembly: GCA_964417945.1. Lineage (GTDB taxonomy): Bacteria > Verrucomicrobiota > Verrucomicrobiia > Opitutales > JABSRG01 > CAYQKH01. The sequence goes on along the minus strand of CAYQKH010000003.1, from coordinate 53,487 downwards.
GAAACGGAAACCCATCAACCCTTACGAATAGTGGCCAGTTATTTACCTTTACCCTATGTTTATGAACGAGACGGACGCCAAGAACGCGCCTGGGATATTTACAGTAGGCTCCTGAAAGACCGGATTGTCTTTATCGGAACGCCGATCGACGATTTCGTCGCGAATTCGGTTATCGCACAATTGCTGTTTTTGCAGATGGAAGACCCGAAAAAGGATATCAACCTCTATATAAACTCTCCTGGTGGGAGCATCACGGATGGAATGGCAATCTATGACACGATGCAGATGTTGAGTTGTGAGGTGGTGACTTACTGCATTGGTTTGGCCGCAAGCATGGGCACGGTGTTGTTGGCCGCAGGAGCCTCGGGCAAACGCTATGCCCTGCCGAACAGCCGAATCATGCTCCATCAGCCGATGGGTGGCGCCGGTGGACAGACTTCTGATATTTCAATTGCGGCCCGGGAAATCGTCCGCTGGCGGGAAAAAATAAACGAAGTTTTGGCCGCGCACAGCGGACAACCCATTGACAAAATCCGCGACGATAGCGACCGTGATTATTATTTGACTGCAGAAGAAGCTAAGGATTACGGCGTCGTCGATGCAGTTTTCAATAAAAAGCAGATAAACGCTCCGACCACCTGACCTGGCATGGCCAAATCGACAAAGATGACTTTTTGTTCGTTTTGCGGAAAGTCGCAAAATGAAGTGAAGAAGATGATCGCGGGTCCGGCCGGCGTGCACATCTGCGATTCATGTGTCACGGTGTGCAAAACGATCATCGACCGCGAGTTGAAGGGACCGGACCAAGAAGAACCGCAGACCTTCAAACTGCTAAAGCCGAATGAAATTAAAAATCGACTGGATGAACACATCATCGGGCAGGAACACGCAAAGAAGGTGCTCTCGGTGGCGGTCTACAACCACTACAAGCGACTGAAAGCGGAAACTCTGGAAAGCGAGGCGAACTCGGTTCCGGGAAACTCTTCAGATTTTTTGGGAGTGGAAATCGAGAAAAGCAATATTCTCCTCATCGGTCCGACGGGCTCTGGAAAGACGCTGCTTGCCCGAACACTAGCCAAAATGCTGGATGTGCCTTTTGCGATCGCGGATGCGACGACGCTGACGGAGGCAGGCTATGTGGGCGAGGATGTTGAGAACATCGTTCTGCGCCTGCTGCAGTCAGCAAACTATGATACCAAACGGGCGGAGTGCGGAATCATCTACGTCGACGAAATCGATAAAATCGGCCGGAAAACCGATAATGTTTCCATCACCCGGGACGTCTCCGGAGAAGGGGTTCAGCAAGCATTGTTAAAAATCCTCGAAGGGACAGTCTGCAATGTTCCCCCGCAGGGCGGGCGTAAGCATCCGAATCAGGAATACATCCAGATAGATACTTCTAATGTGCTTTTTATTTGTGGAGGAGCCTTCGTGGGGCTTGAAAAAATCATCAGCGAACGGGTCGGGCGCAATGTCCTCGGTTTTTCTTCGGATACTACTTCAACGCTCAAAATAGTAGATGAGACAGCGATCACGCAGCAGGTTCAGCCGGAAGACTTGGTCAACTTCGGGATGATCCCGGAATTCATCGGCCGCCTGCCGATGGTCTCCGTCCTGAGTCAACTGACCCGCGAAGACTTGGAGCATATCCTCCTCAACACCCGAAACAGCCTGACGAAGCAGTATGCCAAGCTTTTTTCGATGGAGAAGGCGAAATTGAATTTTGATGCGGATGGCATTACAGCAATCGCAGAGAAGGCCCTGGAACTGAAAACGGGAGCCCGTGCCCTGCGGTCAATTATGGAAAACCTCATGCTGGATATCATGTATGAGCTGCCGCACGACCCGACGATCGCTGAAGTGACAATCAGTCGGGCGGTCGTGGAAGGCAGGGGAAAGCCGAATATTCGGCGGGAAGAAAAATCGGATAATAACAACCAAGACGCTGCCTAAGGCAGAACTGTGAAGTCGGGACGGTCTTTGGTATCCTCCAAACCCGGGGGAGCATGCTCACTCCCACAATGCGGGCTCGGAATGAATATCTCGGAAGCCTTTTAGTCGGCCCGACAAAAATAGGCCAAGCTTCTAGAAGTGAAAATTTTCGCCTTTCTGGAGGGACTCGGCAAAGGCGACGAGGAGCTTGACGCCATTTTCGATATCTTCGAGGTCGACGAGCTCACTTGGGGTATGCATGTAGCGGAGAGGGATGGAGAGGACCCCGGTCGCCACACCGCCGCGAGCCATTTGGATGGCGCGGGCATCGGTTCCGGTGGGACGGGAATCGGCCTCGACCTGGTAGGGGATCTTCTCGGCTTTGGCGACCTCGACAAGACGTTGGAAGAGGAGGGGGTTGACGTTGGGACCGCGGGTGAGGATCGGGCCTTTCCCCTGCTCGAAGAAGCCATATTTCCGAGGATCAGCGTCGGGGTGGTCGGTGGCGTGCCCGACATCGACGGCAATTGCGACTTGGGGATCGACGGCAAATGAGCTGGTGGTGGCACCCCGGGTGCCGATTTCCTCCTGGGTGGTGGCGACACTGACGACCTTGGCCGAGCACTTTTTCCGTTTGGCGAGACGACGCAAGACCTCGCAGACGAGGTAGGCGCCTGCCCGGTCATCGAATGCGCGAGCGACGCCGACGGTGCCGTGGATGAGCTCAAAGGTTTGATCATAAACGGCGGGATCGCCGATAGCAACGCGCTGGAGGGCTTCGGCTTTAGTTTTGGCACCGATATCGATCCAAATCTCGTGGGTTTCGGGGACCTTTTTCCGGTCTTCCGGCGCCATGAGATGAATGGCACGTTTCCCCGTAACTCCCTTAACGGGACCGTTCTGGGTTAGAATGACGACGCGTCGCCCGGAGATCATGCTGCCGTCGTGACCGCCAAGGGTTTCAAAGTAAATATAGCCGCGATCGTCGACGTAGGAAATGATGAGACCGAGCTCGTCGATATGACCGGCCATCATGAAACAAGGGTCGCCTTTTGGGTTAAGGGTGGCGATTCGGTTGCCCATGGCATCCTTCCGGTAGGAGTCTGCGACAGGCTTTAAATAGCGGTCGATGACGGCTTGGGCTTCAAATTCGTGGCCGGTCGGAGAGCGTGAATTGAGTAGATCCACGAGGAACTCGGGAGCCGGGTTCGTCTGTTTCTGTCTGGATTTTTTTGCCGTTACATTTTTTGCCATTGCAATACGGGTTGTTGCATTTCGAGGTATTGGCAAATGGAAACTGCATTCCAGCAAACCAACAATTGCGGAGATTTTCGAATTTTCCCGGCAATCGACCTGAAAGGCGGCCGGGTAGTACGTCTGAGTCAGGGCCGGAAAGACCGGGAGACGATCTACTTCGACGACCCGCTTGAGCCGGCGCGCCGGTTTCGGGAAGCGGGGGCCACCAACCTGCATGTCGTGGATCTCGACGGAGCGTTCCGTGGCTTACGGGACAATCAGGGAATTCTCGAGCAACTGGTGGGAATCGGTTTTTTCCTCCAGACTGGCGGGGGAATCCGGACCGTTGAGGACGTCGAGCGGGTGCTGACACTCGGAGTAAACCGGGTGGTGCTCGGGACCCGGGCCTTGGAAGCACCAGAATTTGTTGCTGAGATGGTGGATCGGTTCGGAGAGAGGATCGCGGTGGGAATCGACGCCAAGGATGGAAAAGTGGCTACCCGGGGTTGGGTTGATGTCTCGAAGAAGGATGCGGTCGACTTTGCCAGGGAGGTTACGGGGCTGGGAGTCCGGACCCTCATTTATACGGATATCGCAACAGACGGAATGCTGACCGGGCCAAACCTGAATGCGCAAGAGGCCATGGGGGAGGCCCTTCCCACAGGCGTGGAGCTGATCGCCTCCGGTGGAGTTTCCAGAGCGGAGGATGTGGATTCGTTAAAAGCCCTTTTTCGTTCAAAAGGCAACCCGCAGTCGGTGATTATCGGGCGAGCCCTCTACGAGGGGCGGCTGGATTTGAAGGAGGTCGTTTGACGTTAATAAACATTTTCCGCCAAAGGGGTTCCGCCAAAGGGGTCATTCCGTAATCTTTGTAATCAATTCCAAGTAGTGCTGCTGTTCCTTTTTTGGCAATGCTAACAATCTGCTTGAGTAACGACTGACGGATTGAGGAACCCCCATGTTTAATTGCTTGGCGATCCAAGTATTCGGTGCACTGGTTTGCTTTTTAAGCAAAGTTGCAATGGCGACCTTCCACTTTGCGGACTTTCGTTCGGATTGTATTTCTGCCTCTCCCTTATTAAAGTATGCGAGGCTTTTCTGGATCAGTGCCATCCACGTCAATTCGTTGGCTTCCTGCAAATCGGCGCCCTCGAAATGCTGAATCGGATAATCACCGGCTTCTGAGACAGCTTCAAGCAGCGATCTTTTAAATTCTTTAGACCCCAAGGCCCAACCTCGGCACATCTTCTCGAAGGCCATTTCCTTCCGAGCCGTATCTGATTCCGATAGCCACTTTAAGTATGCTTCATATTTCTTCCAACCTGTCGGCGTATCTTCCAAATTACCTGCGGCATCCAGTGCTTCACCGAAGTTCATGAATGGCTTACGCTTTTTTCTGTGATGCAAATAATAAAAACTTGAAACAGCTTGCCATGTTGCTTTCTGAAAAGGTGGTAGCGATCTGCAAAGGTTGATTGCAATAATTACGGAATGACCCCTTTGGAGGAGCGGATGCGGTCGGCGATTTCCTCTAGTGGGTATTCCCAGATTTCGGAGAGGGTGGGATGGTACCAATCGATGGCAAGGAGGTCGAAGACGGTGGCCTTGAGTCCGATGGCAACGTTGAGGGCGTGGATGAGTTCACCGGCATCCTTTCCGATGCATTCGGCGCCCATGATGCGGCCGGATCTGGCCTCGGCTTGGATTTGCACATACCCGTATTTTGCTTCCATGAGGATGGATTTGCCATGGTCGTCAAAGGGGTAGGAGGCGCTGAAGAAGGGGATCCCCTGTTCGCGGAGGGCACCCTCGCTCATACCGGCCAAGGCGACCTGCGGATCGGTAAAAATAACATGAAGAGGGAAATCGTAGTTGATGGGCTCGACCTCGTCTCCGAGGGCGTGCCGTGCGGCCCGCTCGCCCTGCTTGACCGCGATGTGAACGATTTCCTCGGGACCGGCGACATCGCCCGCAGCGTAAACCCGCGGGTTGGACGTGCGCATGTAGGCGTCGCAGGCGATATGACCAGAGGGGCGGACCTCAATGCCCGCGGCTTCGAGGCAGAGGGAGGCGGTGTTGGGCTTGCGCCCGAGGGCGTTGAAGAGGGCATCGGCTTCGACAACACGGAGCTCGTCCCCATGGTTGAAGGTTACGCGGACGCCGCCGGAATCGGTATTTTGGATAAGCTGGAGGTGGGTTCCGGTGTGGAGCCGGATTCCTTCATCGCGAAAGGCCTGCTCGACGACTTGTGAGGCGGGGACGGTAAATTCCTTGAGGATGTGGTCGCTGCGCTGGATCTGGGTAACATTTGCCCCGAGGCGGTTCAGGTATTGCGAAAGCTCGCAGGCAACGACGCCGCCGCCGAGGACGATGATGGAGTCGGGCAGGGAATCGAGCTCAAGGATGTCGTCGCTGGTGAGGGCACCGACTTCATTGAGGCCGGGAAGATTGGGCCAGTTGACGACCGATCCGGTGGAAATGATGAAATGATCGGCGGTGAGCTGGGTGCCATCCGAAAGCTTGACGGTGTCGGGTGCGACAAAGGCGGCGCGCTGGCGGTAGAGTTGGTAGAGGTGGGACTGAAGGGTCTCGACGCGGCCCTCGGCGAATTCCTCGACCATGGCGCGCTTCCGTTCACGCAGGGCAGGCATATCAGGGCGCGCCTCGGGAATGACGAGGCCGAATTTGTCGGGGTGCCGGGCATGGTGGAGGACCTCGGCGGAGTAGATGACGGTTTTGGAGGGCATGCAGCCACGGCGGATGCAGAGGCCGCCGAGATCGTCGCTGTCGTCAATTATAGCGACGCGATCCTTCTGATTGCGTGCGGTGCGTGCGGCGGCGAATCCCGCACTGCCTCCGCCGATGATGATAAAGTCAAAATGCTGGCTCATAGGGTCTGGGAGGAGATGGGGGGGGAAGCTATTATTCGGCCCAGTGAATGGAGAGGGCGACTTCGTTGCTGGTCTGCCTATTTTTAAGCCTTTCAATTAGGGCGAGACTGAAAGGGATGGCAGTACCGGCCCCGCGCGAGGTAATGAGGTTGTGATCAATAACGACGGCTTGTGCGGGGTCGAGTTCCGGAAGTTCACCGGCAATCCCCTGATGACCGGTAAAATGTCGGCCATGGAGAATATTGGCCTCGTGGAGAACGACTGGAGCGGCGCAAATCGCGGCGATCCAGACTTTACGCCGATCGGCGGCACGTAGGAGTTCAAGGACGCGGGTATCCTTCCGAACCTCCTGAATGCCCGGGCCGCCCGGGAGGAGGACGGCGTCAAAGGAGGCAGGATCGACATCCTCGAGAGTGGTATCGGCGTGGAGGGTAATCCCGTTACGGCCTTCGACGTGGATGCCTTCCCCGAGGTTGGCGGCGGTCACGGCGATATCTGCCCGACGAAGAAGGTCGACGGGGGTAAGGGCTTCGAGCTCTTCCATGCCGGGATGGTAGAGGATGAGGCAATTCGGTGGGGTGGACTGGCTCATAACTGGGAAGTCGGTTGGGGTGAAAGGATGTATCGGGACAATTCGTGGATAGCATCCCAGTAGGCGTCACCGCCGACTTCCTCGAGGTCGTTGTGCCCGGCCCGATCGAGCCAGAGATTCCACTTCGGACCCGGGGCGGCCCGGTAAAGCGCCTCGCCATGCCAGAAGGGGACGGTGCTGTCGCGACGACCGTGGAGGACGAGGACCGGAACTTCCAGGCGGCGAATGCGACGCAGGTTCTGGAATTTATCGTGGGGGTAGATAGGGATGACGGTCTTCACACGAAAAGTGGAAACGAAGGCTCCATCGAGGATGACCCCACCAACGGGGAAGCGTTCGGCGAGGTAGAGGGAGGGGCCGGAGCCGAGGCTGCGTCCATAAAGAATGAGGGTTGAAGGATCGACACCCCGTTTTTCAGTGAGAGTGCGATAGGCGGCAACTGCGGATTGGTAGGTGTTGGTAACGCTGGCTTTTCCGTCGGAAAGCCCGTAGCCAGGGTATTCGTAGGCGAAGAGATTGTAGCCCCGTGCGGAGAACTTATTGAGAGTGTAGCGAATGTCACCGAGGTCCTCCCCGTTGCCGTGGCTGTAGAGGACGGTAAAGCGATTCCCCGGCTTTTCCTGATGATAGGCGGGGATATTGAGGCCGTTTTCGGTCTGGAGGGTGAGCGGATATTGCGCGGCGGTGTAGGTGGAGGGAAAGACTGGAAAGATGAGAAAGTTGGCAAGGTAATGGGCGGCGACGGCGACGGCAAGGTAGAGAAAGGCGAGAGTTCCCAGAAGGGTAAGGAGCGGATGCATTTTTTGAGATTTTCCTCTGGAAGGTGTTTTTTTCATCGAAATCAAAGCGGAAAATCTACCTTAGCATGAGGGACCGCTCGGACAACTCAATCCTTGCGGGAACGAAGAAAGGTTGCGTTGATGAAGCGATGGACGATCCCGGACGAGGCAAGCCCCATTTTTCCGAACTGGGTCACCGGATGGAGCCCCCGGTAATCACGGAGTTAATGGCGCAGGCCCTTGAGAACCCGAACCTGCTGTCCCTCGCCGCGGGATTCACCGACAATGCAATTCTGCCGGGTGAAAAAATCCGTGAAACCGTTGAGCGGCTGAGCAAGGGGGATCCGGAATATCTCCAATATGGGACGAACCAGGGACGTCCGGGACTACGGGAGGCAGCAGCACGGTGGTGTGCACGCTATCCGGGGGAAGACCCCGAAGCCTATGAGGCCGATTCGTTTCTGATCACGAATGGATCGCAACAATGCCTTTATCTTGCGATGCAGGTGCTGTGTGATCCGGGAGATCTTGTGTTGGTGGAACGGCCGAGCTACTTTGTTTTCCTCGAAATGTTGAAGGGTCTGGGAATCCGGGCGGTTGGTCTGCCGACGCTTACGGACGGAACGCTGGATGCAGAGGGACTTGACCGGCTGCTCGGGACGCTTTCGAACTCGGGGGAGATCGAGCGACTGCGTGCGGTTTACTTAGTGAGCTACCATTCGAATCCGGCGGCCCGCTCTTTATCGGAGGAAGAGAAGAATGAAGTGGCGGATGCGCTACTGCGGCACGAACGACGGATCCCGGTGGTCGAAGATGCGGCCTACCGTGACCTTTTCTTCGAAGAGCCGCACCCTGCACGAACGACCTTGAGCCTGTGGGCTTTCGCCTCCTTCCCAAAGCTTTTCCTCGGGACCTTCACGAAGCCGCTGGCCACGGGAATGAAGATCGGCTTCGGAATCTGCACGGATCGGGAATGGCTGCAGCGCATGCTGGGGGCAAAGGGACACCAGGATTTTGGGAGTTCAAACTTTTGCCAGGCGATCGTCGAAGACCTGCTGGTCCGGGGATTGTATGACCCTCTCCTCGATATCCAGCGGGCGCACTACCGGGACAAAGCATCGCGGATGGTGACGGCCCTTGAATCGAGTGGACTGCGGGAAGCCGGTTGGGACTGGGCGGAGCCGACGGGTGGGCTGCTGGTCTGGATGAGGGGCCCGGAGGGGCTGGATACGAGTATCGGTTCATCTTTTTGCGAGACCTGCATTGCCGAGGGGGTTCTCTACGTGCCGGGAGACCTGTCCTTCACGGGCGGGGAACCGAAAAACTACGTTCGATTGAGCTTCGGAGCGATCGCGGAAGACCGGATGGCGGAGGCCTGCCTGCGCTTTGGAAGAGTAGGGATTGCCTTTTCGCGAAGCTTTTCCGTTGCGGGAAAGGGGTAGGATCCCCCATTAACGAACTCGAACGTATTGCAACCACTGGATCTTATGAAAATCTGCTGTATTGGAGCCGGATATGTCGGGGGCCCGACAATGGCAATCATCGCGAACAAATGCCCTGACGTTACCGTTACGGTCGTTGATATTAACGAGCGCCGGATCGCGGAATGGAATTCGGGCGATCTGCCGGTATTTGAACCGGGACTGGATGAAATGGTTTTGGCGCGACGGGGAAAGAATCTGTTTTTTTCAACCGATGTGAAGAAGGGGATACGGGAGGCGGAAATTCTCTTCATCTGTGTGGGGACGCCGACGAAGCGATTCGGGGTAGGGGCGGGACAGGCTGCGGACCTGCAATTCATCGAGTCGACGGCGCGGCAAATCGCCCAGTATGCCGGGAGCGACAAGATTATCGTGGAGAAATCGACGATCCCGGTGCGCACGGCAGAGGCGATTAAGACCATTCTGCAGGGGAGTGCGCCGGAGGACCTAAACTTCCAGATCCTATCGAATCCGGAATTTCTCGCAGAGGGGACGGCGATCCGGGATCTGCTCAACCCGGACCGCGTTCTCATCGGTGGTGAGCCCGGACCGGAAGGCGATCAGGCGATGCAGAAACTGGTGGAGGTTTACGCCTCATGGGTTCCGCGGGAAAAGATCCTCACAACCAATGTGTGGTCAAGCGAGCTCTCAAAGCTGACTGCGAATGCCTTTCTGGCCCAGCGGATATCCAGCATCAATTCGATTTCCGCCCTCTGCGAGGCGACCGGAGCAGATGTGGACGAGGTCGCGCGGGCGATTGGAACGGATTCGCGGATCGGCCCGAAATTCCTGAAGAGCTCGGTAGGCTTCGGTGGGTCCTGTTTCCAGAAGGACATTCTCAACCTAGTCTATCTCTGCGAGCATTACGGTTTGTCGGAAGTCGCCCATTACTGGCGACAGGTGGTGGTGATGAACGATTACCAGAAGGGGCGGTTCACGCAGAAAATCATCACCTCGCTGTTCAACACTGTAACGGGGAAAAAGATCGCGATCCTCGGTTTTGCTTTCAAGAAGGACACAAATGACACCCGGGAGTCCGCCGCGATCTATATTTGCCGTGACCTCCTGGTCGAGCAGGCGCAACTGGCGATATACGACCCGAAAGTCTCGGAAGCGACGATCCACCAGGACCTCGAAGTGGAGGACCACCCCGGTCGGGTGGAGCAGATCGAAATCTGCGAAGACGCCTACGCGGCGACAGAAGGGGCCCACGCGGTGGCAATCCTGACGGAGTGGGACGAATTCCGGGAGTTGGACTACAAGCGGATCCAGGAATCGATGTTGAAGCCGGCCTTCCTTTTCGACGGGCGGAAGATCCTCGATTCGGGTCGGATGAAGGAGCTAGGTTTTGTGGTCTACAGCATCGGGCAGGGTTGAATCACCGGCGCCCTCGACATCAATTTTCATGAAGTCGACGGGATAATTGATGACCTCGTCGAGACGGATAACTTCCGCGGCGCTGGAATTCTCGGAGGTGCTCGGGGAGGCAAGTCCGCCCCAACCGGTTTGCGACTCGGGACCGGGGTCGAAGGAGGCGATTCCGGATGTATTTCCCGCCGCACACTTCATGACATCGACCCGACCGGCGACACCATTCTCTCGTACGTTACGGGCGAGAAATCCCTGGTTCCGAGGCGAAGCTTCGATGGCAAAGGCTTATGTTGAATCGGTTGAAGAGCTACGATCACGAAAGGCCTGATCCAGTGAGGTCCAGTCCTGAAAAGAAAGTTCCTCAGGGCGGCGTTTTGTTGAGGGCAGCGACTTCCGCCACGCGGCGGCAACCGGATCGGGCAGGTATTGCCGGATAAGGGCACCGATCTGTTTACGCCTCTGGGTAAAAATAGCGCGGACGGCATTCCGGGTTTCCGGGAGATAGCGTCGCGGCCCCGGCTTTAACCGGAGGTTGAAAAGAATGGAATCCACCTTCGGCATCGGGAAAAAGCAGCTTCGGGCGACCCGATGGCCGGGGATGGGCTCATAGCAGCCCTCGAGGAAAATCGTCAGCGCGCCGACGGCCTTGGAACCGGGATTGGCGGTCATCCGGTCGGCCATTTCCTTCTGGACGAGAATGACGATGACCCTTGGGAGGACGGGTTGCTCGAGGACGCCTTCCATCCAGGGGCTGGAGATGGCATAGGGGAGGTTGGCAACGATGAGGTAGGGTTGATCGGCTGTGGGCTGGAATCCGGCGAGGGGTTCGCGGCAGGCATCGCCTTCGAGGAGGTGAAACCCGGGGATTGTCCCGAGGGATTTTTCAAGATAGCGACATAGAACTGGATCCTGTTCGATGGCGTAGAGCCGGACCCCGGAGTGAAGGAGGGCGCGGCTGAGGGTGCCGAGACCGGGTCCGATCTCGACGACAGCCTCGCCGGGTTGGGGTTTGGCAAGGAAGAGGGATTTGCGGACGATGTTCGCATCAATGAGGAAGTTCTGTCCGAGGTGTTTATTGGGGCGGTGATTTAATTCCTCAAGGACGGCGCGAGTGCGGCTGGGTGAAAGGGGGTCCAGGCCAGCCATTCGATTAGTTCGCTTTCTGAAAGGCGGAGACGGTGGCCTCAAGCTCGTCTTCGTCCTGAATACGCATAAGTGCTTCCCCCACGAGGATGGCATCGGCGCCGGCCCCGCGCGCGCGGCGGACGTCCTCGATGTCGAAAATGCCGCTCTCGCTGATCGACAGAATACCCTCCGGGATTTGCGGGATGATCGCTTCGGAAATAGAGAGATCGGTGACAAAGCGGGAAAGGTCGCGGTTATTGACACCGATGATTAACGGCTGGAGGGGGAGGATGGTCTCAAGCTCGGGGAGGGAGTGAATTTCAAAAATGGCATCGAGCCCGGCCATCGTGGCGGAGCGGTAGAGCAACTCCATCTCGCCGAGGGAGAGGGCACGCGCGATAATGAGGATACAGCGGGCACCGGCTTCGGCCGCCTCGACGACCTGCACGGGGTGCACCATGAAGTCTTTGCGTAGGCAGG
>CAYQKH010000003.1:40204-41590 GCA_964417945.1 uncultured Opitutales bacterium | reverse complement strand
TATCCGTCGGGCAAGCTCCAGCTTGGCGACCAGCTGGTGCTCGGCGATGAAGTCGGCAACTTCCCAGAGGTCCCGCAGGGATCCGCCGAAGAAGGTTTCATCGGTGAGGATGGACATCGCGTCGACGCCCGCATTGATGTAGAGCCGAGCCTGTTCTTCGGCTTCCATACCCTCCGCGATGGGGCCAGCGGAGGGCGATTTCCGCTTAATTTCCGCGATGACGGCGAGATGATCGCGGGCGGCAAGGGCCTCGCAAAAGGAGGGGCCGTCGGGTCGATGCCGTCCGAACGCCAGCAATTCCTCATCCCGGACCGGCCGGGCGACGGCGGCGACCTGACGGCGCTTGGCCTGCATAATTTCTGCCAGTTTGTCCATTTTTGGGATCATCGGGTGAGGGGATCCGGGAGGCGAGTCTGGAGTTTCAGGAGATGAGCGGGGGATTGTAACCCCAAACCGTCGGTTCTGGCTCGCAAGGACGGTTGTTGTCCGTTTGATAAGAAGTGACTGCAAAATGACGAAGTTGAAAGCATTGGAGAAGACGGTCGCGATCCTACGTTCGCCTGAGGGTTGTCCCTGGGATCGCGAGCAAACCCACCAGAGCTTGACCCGACACTTGATTGATGAGTGCTCCGAACTGCTCGATACGATTGACCGCCTCGACATGGAACACATGCGCGAGGAGCTCGGGGATGTTCTCTTACAAGTGGTCCTGCACGCGCAAATTGCCCGCGAGGCGGGCCACTTCGATTTGGAAGGCGTCGCGGAGGAGATCACCGAAAAGCTGATCCGGCGCCACCCCCACGTATTTGGCGATGCGGAGGCCCGGGAGCGACTGAATACCTCGGACAAAGTCCTGGTCGAATGGGAGAAAATAAAAAAACAGGAAAAAGCGGAAAAGGGGCATTTCGATTCGGCGATATTCAAAGCGCTGCCGCCCCAGTTGCCGGCACTCCTGTTTACCTACGATGTCTTCAAGCAGATTGAGCGAAAAGCCCTTCCGCCGGACGGTCATTTTTCGGAGGAGCGGATTGAGGAGAAAACGAGAGGGCTGACGGAAAGCCGACTGGGGGAGGAATTATTGGAATGGGTGGCGGCGGCCCGTCGCGCGGGGTTGGACCCGGAAGCGGCCCTTCGTCGGAAGACGATGGAATTGGTTTCGGGCTATGAGGAATCCGGTCTATCCAAAGGTTAAGTGGACGCCGAAAATGGTTCCGGTTCGCACCCTTACGGGGACCTTAATGATTCCCGTGGAGGTGCGCCGTTCTCGCCGGGCGAAGTATCTCCGGGTCTGGGTAGGGAGCGGGCAGCAGGTGGTTCTTTCGATTCCGTGGAGGACGTCCTACAAGGAAGGTTTTGCATTTTTGGACCAGAATGGAGATTGGATTG
>CAYQKH010000003.1:5855-40194 GCA_964417945.1 uncultured Opitutales bacterium | reverse complement strand
TGGAGAAGGCTCCACCGCAGTGCAGCCTTCTCGAATATCTGCGAAAGCAGCGGCAGGTCTCGATCGACGGTGAAATATGGGCGATACGGTTTCGTTTTCAGGTGGGAAGGACGCGGATCCTCTCCTTGCCGGATGATCGCGTGATCGTATTGGAGACCAATCCGCATGCAGAAACGGAGGTTTCGCTTTACCGTGCGCTGCGAGGCCTCTCGCGCGAGGTCATAACGGCAAGAACCCGATGCCTGGCAAAGGAGGTGCGGGTGCGGCCGTTACGGATTGTGATCCGCAACCAACGAAGCCGCTGGGGCTCTTGTTCCGGCAAACGGGAGATTTCTCTGAACTGGCGGCTTCTATTCCTGAAGCCGACCCTGCAGGACTATGTCATTTACCACGAGTTGGCACACCTGAAGGAAATGAATCATTCTGAGCGATTCTGGACTGTATTGTCCGACTACGATCCGAATGCGCGTCGGCACGACCGGATGTTGAGCCGTGCGGGTGACCGACTTATCGGGCTTGCCCGGGACCTGGACTAAGGGTTGGAGTGTCGGCGCCTTCCAGGACGATTCCGACAAACTGGTCCATGAGGCGAACATTTGCCGGGACCATCGCAGCGGGCGATTTTATAAATTCCCCATCCTTGAGCTCGGCGCCGAGAACGACCGGGCGATATCCCGGTGAGGTAAAAACCAGCTGGTAAAATCCGTTGGGGAGGGCGGCGGTTTCGACAATATTCTTTCCTTTGCGCAAGCCCTCATAGGAAGCGACTGAAGTGGTTTCCCCAGGTGGTTTGAGTCCGGCGAAGAGGTCGAGGCGGGTCATCGGATTAGCGACGTTCCGATCGATGAATTGGACGGAAGCTTCATCCTCGAAGCGCAAACCGACGTAAAGGTGCCCCTCTTTCTTCGCGGTCAGGATGGGGGCGAGGAGGACGAAGCCGATCCCCACGATGAGGGCGGGAGGCAGAAGGATGCAGAGCACGACCTTGCGCCCGCTGATTTCCCGTGCGGAAGACGTGCTCATTTGCTCGCTGGCAGAACCCATACCAAAAAGTCTGGACATCGGCGGGCCGGGGTAAAGCTCGGGAAAGAGAAATTACGGCTGGTGTTGCAGCGGCGGGGTCGAGGCTCTTGATTGGAGAAGATGGCTTGTTGCAGCGAACAGGGTGATATAGAGGCTTTTCGGTCGGCTGAGAGCTGTTGTGGAGGAAGGGAATTGCCGACGGACATCTGGTTGCGCCTCGGTATCGCACTGGTGGTGGCGGGGCAGACGATGGTATGGGGCCTTGCCTTCAACCTGAACCCACCGGCCTTCGTCTCTCAAGGCTACCTAATTGGGCATGGATGGATGCTCTTATCGACATTGCTGGTGGTGGCTTTGTTGGGGCCAGTGCTGCTGCAAAATGCGCTCTCGATGATGCGCCGACGACGCCTCACGGTGGAGGGGCTCTTCCTCTTAACCGCGAGTGGGGGGTTCGCCGCATCGTTCATTTCGACGATGACGGGAGAGGGCAGCGTCTACTACGAAGTCGTTTCGGTGGTTTTGGTGATCTACACGACAGGTTCTTTCGTCGGGCAACGAACGCGTGACAAGCTTCGTCGGGTGGCCCAGGCGTTTGAAAACCAATTTGACCATGCGGAGCGCGTAACTTCCTGCGGGTGCGGGACAGAGACGGTAAAGGTCGGTGATCTTTCGGCGGGGGATCGGATACGGATCGACCCGGGTGGGCCGATTCCGGTCGACGGTCGAATTGTGGAAGGGGCGGCCTACTTGGAGGAGATGACCCTGACCGGGGAGCCATTCCCGCGGTCAGCGGGTCTGGGTGATCCGGTTGTTGCCGGATCCTGGTCGATCGATGGGCGGATCGAGGTGGAAGTGCAGTCGCGAAAGGGCGAGCGTTCGCTGGATACATTGTTGAGTGCTCTGGAGAGCGCGCGGGAAAAACCGTCCCGGTTGCAGGAGCAGGCGGATCGGATCACGCAATGGTTCCTGCCGACAGTGCTCCTGATCAGTGCGGGAACTTTTTTGGGCTGGGTCAGTTTTGTTCCTTGGCCCGAGGCCCTTTTCAACAGTATGGCGGTGTTGCTGGTGGCCTGTCCGTGTGCGCTCGGGCTGGCGACTCCGATTGCGGTCTGGTCGGGGCTTTGGAGGCTTTTCCAGCTGGGGCTGGTGTCGCGCTCTGCGGAGTTGGTGGATACGCTCGCCCAAACTCGCCGAATTTTTTATGACAAGACGGGAACATTAAGCGAGGCAGGAGTAGCCGTGTCCGGATGGGAGCGGCTTTCAGCCTCCTCTTCGGTGACGATTCCGGAGCTTGCCGAATTAGTGGGCCGACTGGAAGCGGGCCAAAGCCACCCGATCGCCCGTGCGCTACAACAGTGGTCGAAAACTGAAAATCCCGGAGACATTTCAGACAAATCAGTTGAGCTCTCCAGCGTGCGGCTGGTTCCCGGGAAGGGAATAACCGCGAATTACCGCGGCTCGGGATACCAGACCAGGGTTCCGGTCTTCCTCGGGCATCCTTCCGGGATGGATCCAGCGTTATTCGGCTATCGTGTGGTGCTGCTGTTGGACGGCCGTCCGGAAATCGGGTTTCTGATGGAGGAAACCTTTCGTGATGGTGCGATCGCCTGTTTTTCTGAATTGGAGCGGCTGGGTATCTCCACCGAGATCCTGACGGGGGACACCGCGCCCCTCTCGCCGCGGCTGAAGGGGCTAGCGGCGGCATCCGGCGTTACCCCGGCGCAAAAAGGCGAACACGTCCGGAGAAGCAGGGAAGCGGGAGAACATCCGCTTTACATTGGCGATGGGCTGAATGACTTGGCCGCTTTGCGAGAAGCGTCCGCTTCGCTCGCGCTATCCGACGGGGCGGAACTGGCGAGGGAGCTGGCGACCGGGCTCTTGCAGGGATCCAATCTGGACCGAATCGGGGAAGCGGTAACAATCTGTCGGGACCTGCAGAGAACCCTCCGGGAAAACCTTTGGTTTGCGGCGGGATATAACGGCATCGGAATCGGCCTTGCGGCGGCGGGTTTTTTGCATCCGGTGGTGGCGGCGCTCTTGATGCTGGGTTCCAGTGCGCTAGTTTCCATTCGGGCAGCCAATTTTTCTGAACAGCGGAAAGGACCGGAGCGCGTGCAGGTCCTTCGGGAAGCGTCTTTGGTCTCGTAGACTTATCCCATTTATTAAGAGCAATTTTTAAACTCCGCGACGGGAGAAAAGAATTGCTCGAAGGTTACAAAACCATTGACTGCATACTGACGACACAACCTGGACATCTTTCTTGAATCGTTGAGAGCCTTAAGCTGGTATTACCAATCAAGGTGCGACCAATCGGATGACCAGACGGTATTTGAACAATGAAACTGACACGTAGAAAACTTCTGCTGAGCAGCGCATTAACCGGGATTGCTGGTTGCTTCGCTTTACGCAACCAAGGATCCGGGCGGAGTTCCACAGAAGCGAAGGACAATTCCCATTCGGGCCCGAATGGGAAACCGGTTGTCGGCGCAAAGCACGCGGTGAGCCGACGGGATTTAGACGGTTTGTCCGCCTGAGATTGTCCCTCGACGTATTTAATCCATGGCCAATTTATTTTCGAAATCGGCAAACCTGATCCCGCTAAAAGTCATCATCGCCCTGGCGATGACCGGCTCTGCGGTTATTGCGGGGGTCACTTATTATTTTACGCCCAAATATACTCGAGTGGGTTACATGCCGACCCAGCCGGTGGCTTTCGACCACGCGTTGCACGTAGAGCAGCTGGGGATGGATTGCCGCTACTGCCACACCTTTGTCGATCAATCCGGCCATTCCAATGTTCCCTCAACGAACACCTGCATGAATTGCCACAGCATGGTATTGGCGGACAGCCCCCAGCTTGCACCCGTTCGTGAGAGCTACAACACGGGTGAACCGATTGAGTGGGTGCGGATCCACAAAACGCCAGATTATGTCTATTTTAACCACGCGATCCATGTGAATCGCGGAATCAGTTGCGTGCACTGCCATGGCCAGGTCAATGAAATGGAGGTGGTTTACCATGCCAAATCCCTGAGCATGGCCTTCTGCCTCGAATGTCACAAAAACCCGGAAAAGTATATTCGCGAACCCGAGAACATTTACGACCTGAACTGGGAAGCGGAAACCCGCCAGGCGC
The DNA here is from genome assembly GCA_964417945.1 of uncultured Opitutales bacterium. Classification (GTDB taxonomy): domain Bacteria; phylum Verrucomicrobiota; class Verrucomicrobiia; order Opitutales; family JABSRG01; genus CAYQKH01. The sequence continues at coordinate 36,035 of CAYQKH010000003.1, read as the reverse complement.
AATTACAACTGGGTGAACAACTGGTTCATGACTGGAATATCAACCCGCCCATTTCCTGCTCGGGCTGCCACCGATGAGTGATTCAAAACCCAAGCCTCCATCAGCCGTGGACAAACCACTGACCGGATCCCGCTACTGGAAAAGCCTCGATGATCTGCAACAAACCCCGGCTTTCCGGGAATGGGTGGATCGGGAATTTCCTGAAGGTGCCTCCGAGGGCGAGTCCGTCGACCGGCGCCACTTCATGAAGATCATGGCGGCCTCTTTCGGACTGGCGGGCGTTGGTCTCTCGGGGTGCCGGCGCCCGAAATTGCATGTGCTTCCCTACGCACAGCAGCCGGAAAATCTGATTCCGGGCGTTCCCGTCTTTTATTCCAGCTCGATGCCCGGGAATTACGAGAACATCCCTCTCGTGGTGGAGACACACGGGGCCCGACCGACGAAGGTCGAGGGCAATCCCAGCTACCGCCAAACGGGAGGAGGGACGGATATTTACGCTCAGGCAAGTTGCCTCGAGCTATATGACCCAGACCGCTCGACATCCACACGAGACGCCTCAGGCAACCGCCTGAAACCGACGGCGGTGGAAGCCGAATTACAAGCGATTCAATCGCGACTACAAGGCGGGCAGGGAAAAGGCGTTGCTTTTCTGGCGGTGGGATCGACCTCGCCGACTCGTGACCGGCTGGTCCGGAAACTACGTCTGCAATACCCGAACGCGATCTGGGCGGAGTATAATGCGGTGGACTTCAGTAATCCGGAGAAGCTGATTCCGGAAATGGAGGAGGAGCGGGTCCGCACGATTTACCATTTTGAAAAAGCCCGACGCATTTTGTCGTTGGATGGCGATTTTCTAAAAGGGGAGCCGGGACACGTGATTTACGGACGAGCCTTCGCAAAGACGCGCAAGGTAAAGAATTCGAAGGATGCCCCCAAAATGAGCCGTCTTTACGTGGCAGAGTCCGACCTGACTCTGACCGGGGCCCAAGCAGACCACCGGGCGCGGGTGGCCTCCACAGAAATTCCTGCGCTGACCGCCCGGTTGGCTGCGGAAATCCTCGAACTGGCCGAAGCAAGCTCTTCCCTGATCGAAATTCTGCGCGAAAAAGGGCGTAAGATCCACATCAAGGAAAGCTGGATAAAGGAGTGTGCATTGGATCTCTGGGAGCAGCGCGGTCAATCCCTCGTTTTTGCGGGATCTCACCAAAGCACGGAAGTTCACCTGCTCGTTGCGGTCATCAACGGTTATCTCAAGGCGCCGGAATCCGGGCTGGTCGACTATTTCCGACTGAACCGACCGGGTGCCTCTACGATATTCGAACTGGCCGACTCGATTCGCACGGGTGACATCAAGACCCTCATCATTGTCGGCGGGAATCCGGTCTACAACGCCCCGTCCTCTCTCGATTGGGCCTCGCTGCAGGAGTCGGTCGGACAAGTGTTGCACTTTAGCACCTACGAGGACGAGACGAGTGAGCGATCCGACCTGCATGTTGCGGCTTCCCACTATCTCGAGAGCTGGGGCGACGGCCTGACGTGGGATGGATACTATGTTCCCGTCCAGCCGATGATCGAGCCGCTCTTCGAAACGATGGATGAGGTGGAGTTCCTCAGCCGGGTTCTCGGGGAAGTTGAGGTTAATTCCTACAACCAGGTCCGGACAACTTTTAATGCATTGATCCAGCCGGAAAACCTGAAGATTGCTTTCGATACCCTGCTGGCGGAAGGGGTGACGGAGGAATCGATTTTCGAAGCTCGTGACATCGAGACCGTCAGTCGTTACCTGAATCGGAAAGCGGTTGAATTCCAGACTGACGTCCCGAAACTGGGAGGCGATTCACTCGAAGTTCGCCTCGTGCCGGATGCCAGCGTCTGGGACGGACGCTATATTAACAACGGCTGGCTGCAAGAGTGCCCGGATCCCCTGACCAAGCTGACCTGGGACAACGCGATTCTGGTAAGCCCACGGCTGGCGAAGAAACTTCAGGACGAAAGCGGATATCCGTTAATCGGGGATGAAGGCGTCATGCAGAATCCGCTCGGGATGAAGAAATTTGCTCTCCAAGTGAACAAAGGGACTTTCAACCGTGGTCGAGAATTTTCACCGATGGCGGAGCTGAAAGTCGGCGAAACAACCGTTCGCGGCCCGATTCATGTCATGCCGGGACTCGCCTCTTACACAGTCATTCTCCCACTCGGTTATGGCCGTCGGACGACGGGCCGTGTCGGCTCAGGAACCGGATTTGACTTTTATCCATTGAAGGTCGCTGAAGAAACGGTCCTGACCGGGGGAACCCTTCGCATCCTGGAAGACGAAGCTGTTTATAAACTGGCGAACACCCAGCAGCACTGGTCGATTGAAGGGCGTGCAATCGTTCGTGAGGCGACAGTGGATGACTACGTTAAGAGCACGAAAAAGTATGAAGAAAAATACGGAAAAGAGGGCTCTTTCGTCGACACGATGGGGATGGAATCGCACTCCCCGCCGATCTACGGTCGTTTCAAAGACGAAAGTGTTGAATTCAAGGCCCTGAATCAACCCCGCGGAGAATCGCTTTACGAAACCCCGGCATTCGGTGCGCCTCCCTCTTATTCCCGAACTTGGAGCAAGGAAGAAAACGCAAAAGACTTTATTCCCCCGCAGCAGTGGGGCATGAGCATCGATCTGAATCTCTGTATGGGCTGTAACGCCTGCGTGGTAGCCTGCCAGAGCGAGAACAATATTCCGGTCGTAGGGAAGGACCAGGTGCTTCGTGGCCGGGAGATGCACTGGATCCGGCTGGATCGCTATTTTTCTGCGGCCAACGACCACGGCTCCTATGATGATGAAGTGCAGAAAAGCCTTGGTGCGGCACCGATGCACAATGTAGAAGCGCTACCGATCCCGGAGGATGTGCAGGTGACCTTTCAAGGCGTCGCCTGCGTGCACTGCGAGCTTGCCCCCTGCGAAAGCGTCTGTCCGGTGAACGCAACGGTACACGACAACCAGGGTCTCAATGTGATGGCTTACAACCGTTGTGTGGGCACCCGTTATTGCGCCAACAACTGCCCCTACAAGGTCCGCCGCTTCAACTTTTTTGACTGGAACAAGCGGTCGATGGACGAAGTATACAAGGGACCCTTCGGCGAGAAAAATATCGACCGTGAAAATGGAAAGATCATAGAGATGCAGGCCAACCCGGACGTCACGGTGCGGATGCGTGGAGTGATGGAAAAATGCACCTATTGCGTGCAGCGGATCGAAGCGGGAAAAATCAACCACAAGGTGGCAGTGGCGAAGGCCGGTCGACCGCGCGACATCCATGTTCCGGATGGAAAGATCAAGACCGCTTGTCAGCAGGTCTGCCCATCGGAGGCGATTGTATTCGGGGATATTTCGGATCCCGAGAGCGAAGTTTACCAAAGCAAGCTAAACGATCGGGACTATTCGGTTCTCGGCTATTTAAACATCCGTCCACGGACGACCTACCTTGCGCGGTTGCGCAACCCGAACCCGCGTATGCCGGATACCTACACGCACCCGTTCACTCGGCAGGAATACGAAGCTCGGAGCGGTCATGGTGCCCATGGCGGCGAAAAAGGGCACGGCGAAGATACAGCCGCGCACAATGGAGCACATTAAGAATTAAGAAAAGCGGACCATGGCGATTTCAGCGGAAGAATTTCAGAAAGCCCAGGCGGCGAAACCGGAAGTCCTGAAAAAGGTAGATCCGGTCAGCCTCCCGAAGCGTCCCCTCGTGGAAAATAACCGATCGTTTCACGAGGTGACGGACAAGATCATCGGGATCGTTGAGGAGAAGTGCCCGACCTGGTGGTGGGTGGCCTTTTCCATCGCAGCGGGAACGGCCTCCTTTACCCTTCTGGGTTTGACCTATCTGGTCTCGACTGGGGTGGGGGTCTGGGGACTGAACAACCCAATTGCCTGGGGATGGGCAATCGTGAACTTCGTGTTCTGGATCGGGATCGGTCACGCGGGAACCTTAATTTCGGCAATTCTCTGCCTCTTGAAGCAGAATTGGCGGACCTCGATCAACCGCGCCGCGGAGGCGATGACAATTTTCGCGGTGGTATGCGCAGGAATCTTCCCGCTCTTCCACGTTGGACGGGTGTGGTTCGCCTGGTGGCTTTTCCCGCTTCCGAATGCAAACTGGATCTGGCCGCAATTCCGGTCCCCGCTGGAATGGGACGTATTTGCGGTTTCCACCTACGGAACGGTCTCCTTTCTTTTCTGGTGCATGGGGATGATTCCGGATTTCGCGACGATCCGGGACCGTTGCGGGATGGTCGCAAAAGTGCGCATCGCCAATGCAAAATCCGGTTTGGAACGGGCTTTTCAGGAAAAATATCAGTTATTCCGCAAATACCTCTACACGATCCTGGCTTGTGGTTGGCGGGGTTCAACCAACAACTGGCGCAACTTTGAAATGGCCTACCTATTATTAGCGGGTCTCTGCACACCGCTGGTTTTGTCGGTGCACACAATCGTGTCTTTCGACTTCGCGGCATCGATCCTCCCGGGCTGGCATACGACCATATTTCCGCCCTACTTTGTAGCAGGTGCGATCTTTTCAGGGTTTGGGATGGTCCTGACCCTGATGCTACCGTTGCGGGCGATTTATGGTCTGCACGACCTGATCACGCAGGTGCACATCGATAACATGTGCAAGATCACTTTAGCGACGGGATCCATGGTCGGCTATGCCTACATGATGGAGTTCTTCATCGCGTGGTATGGAGCGAATCCTTATGAAGGCTTTGCTTTTGTGAACCGCGCGTTCGGTCAATATTCCTGGGCTTACTGGATTATGATCAGCTGTAACGTGATCTGCCCGCAGTTGTTCTGGTTTAAGAGCATTCGCAATAACACGGCGCTGGTATGGGTGATCTCGATTTTCGTGAACGTCGGGATGTGGTTTGAGCGTTTCGTCATCACGGTAACCTCCCTTGCGAATGACTTCCTCCCCAGCGCCTGGGGATACTATTCTCCGACGATCGTCGACATTTTCACTTTCTTCGGCACCTTCGGAATCTTTACCGTATTGTTTTTGCTTTTCGTTCGTTTCCTTCCGCTGATGGCCTTGAGTGAAGTGAAAGCCTTGTCGATGCCGCAGGCGGACCCGCACTACCGCGCAAATGATCACCGGAACAGCCACCAATACGAAGCAAAAACCCCGGTCCATCACCACGATGAAGGAGGGCATCACTAATGGCGACCCAACCAGCAGAACCTTTAAACCGGGTGTGGGGCCTGATGGCTGCATTCGAAAACGCCCAGGACATCTACCACGCTTGTGAAAACATCCATCAGGCGGGATATCGGAAATTTGACTCCTACACGCCTTTCATGGTGCACGGGATCGACAAGGTGAGCGGCCAGCCCCGTTCCAAGGTGCCGATCTTTACCCTGATCGGGGGCATTACCGGGTTCATTCTCGGGAACCTCATCGTCTGGTATATGAACGAGTTCGACTACCCGCTGATCGTGGGCGGAAAGCCGTTCTACAGCCCGGTTTTCCCATTTCCGATCGCTTATGAGATGACGATCCTTCTCGCCGCTTTTGGAACCCTGGCAGGGATGTTCATCATTAACTTGCTCCCGCGCTACCACCACCCCGTATTCAACCACCCGGAATTCGAAGGGGTAACCGACGACCGGTTCTTTGTGGCCATAGATCGCAACGATCCAAAATTCGACATGGACGAAACCCGCGCATTCCTGACTAAACTGGGGGCCACCTCAGTGGAATACGTTCCGGAGTAAGCTCTCATGAGAATATTCTTCATCACTTTTGTATTTGTCATCATCGCGGTGCTTTCGATGGCGGGCTTCCGTGGAGCGAAGACGGAGAAAACCCCGCTCTACATTTTCCCGGACATGGACCGGCAACAAAAATTTCATCCGCAGGGTGAGAATAGCTTTTTCCCGAATTCGATGGATGACCGCCTGCCGGTATCCGGGACCGTGATGCGGGGAACGGAGCTGGAGGCCCGTGAGGTCTTTTCTCCGGATTATGAAAACCATACCATCCAGAACCCGGAATGGGTGACCGGGAAGAATGCGGAGGGCAACGAGATTGAAACGATTCCGTTTGAGGTAACCTCCGAATTTATGGCCCTTGGCCAGCAGAAGTATGATATCCATTGCGCGGTCTGCCACGGGGCGACAGGGCAGGGTAACGGTGTCACCCTGAACTACGGAATCGCGGCCGCGAGCTTGCACGTCGGTATCTACCTCGAGCGCCCGGACGGGAATTTCTACAATACGATAACCAACGGTTACAACACGATGATGGGGTATGGGGATAAATTGACGGTAAGGGAACGCTGGGCGGTGGTCGCCTATATTCGGGCCCTGCAAAAAGCCTACACCGCAACGGAAGCAGACCTGACCCCGCAGCAACTCAAAGAGCTTGGATTATGAGCGCAGCCAAACCATCCCCCGCCATTCCCAAAGGAACCGTGAACAGCCGGGGACCGGAAGTTTATGCTGGCCCCTCCCTGATCATTGGGCTTATCGGGATCGTAGTCGGATTGGCCGGCATCGGTGTCGGACTCGGTCAAGGGGAGTCGAGACATGTCTCGAGCTGGCTGTTGGGCATGTCCTTCTGGCTCTCGATCGGGATCGGAATGATGTTCATCACTGCGATTTGGTATATTTTCGATGCGGGCTGGCCGATCGTCCTCCGGCGACAATTCGAGCATGCCATGGCCGGGATCAAGTATCTCGGTGTCCTTTTCCTGCCGCTGGTTGCGATCATCCTCTTTTCGTCTCAGCCGGGAATCCTCTGGGAGTGGATGGATCCGAACCTTGAGCTTTACAGCGGCTACACGGTTGCGGAAGACGTCCTTTACCAGGCCAAAGAGCCCTACCTTAACGTGCCGTTTTTTCTGGCCCGAGCCGCGTTATATTTTGCCGTTTTCATCGGCTTGGCGGAGTTTTTCCGGAGAAGTAGTTTTCAAATGGATAAAGACGGAAAGATTGCCCACGCAAAGCGCGCGCGGGTGGTATCCGCGCTGGGGCTGCCTTTTCTGGCTATCGCGGCTACTTTTGCGGCCTTCGACTGGTTTATGAGCCTGCAATTTCACTGGTTTTCAACGATGTATGGGGTGTGGTTTTTCGCGGGTGCGATTCGTTCTGCGACCGCAGTGGGGATCCTAATCGGAATCCTTTTGGTGGCGGCTGGTCCGCTGCGTGGCCTTTTCAATCAGGGCCACCGCTACTTGCTGGGTTGCATGCTGCTGGCCTTTACGGTCTTTTGGGCCTACATCGCCTTCTCCCAGTATTTCCTCATCTACAACGCGAACATTCCCGAAGTAACTTTCTGGTATAATATGCGGCTCTTCTCCCTGGATGGCACCGGCTTGAGTGGTTGGGGTTGGGTAATGATGAGCCTGGTTTTTTTCTACTTTTTCTTTCCCTTCACGGTCCTGCTCTTTTACAAAACGAAGGTGATTATTCCGAGGCTGGCCTTCATCGCGACCTGGATCCTCGTATTCCACCTCGTTGACCTTTATTACAATATCATTCCGCGCAAGATCCCTGCCGAGGTCACTCCAGAAGCTCCGCTGGGTTACACGATCACACCGTTAATCGGCGATCCCCTCTCGATTCTCTTTGATGTCGGCGCGGTGGTTGGGATTGGAGGGATCTGTGTATGGGCCTTTTTGAACAGCATGAAGAAAACGGAGGTCATCCCGATCCGGGATCCTCGCATTGAAGATTCCCTGAACTGTCATGAGTGATTCAAGCCAAACAGATTCCCCCTCGGCGGATTCGAAGAACCGAATGTTGAGCATCGTAGGTGCACTGGGCAGCATCCTGCTTTTTCTTTTCATCCTCTTTCTGACTTACCTACCGCAACGTGACCAGGATCCCTTGGCTCGCACGACCCAGCAACGCCTCGAATACCTGCGGGAAGTAGAGGCGAACTCCACACGAGAGATGAACTCTCTGGAGGAGGCAGATCCGCGAATTAACAGTTATAAAATTCCGGTGGCCCGGGCAATGGAGCTGACGGTCCAAGAGTATAAGGAGAAGCAGAAATAGCATCCAGAAGCCATCATAACTCAAGCTGTCCCTTGTTTGGTCGGGATGGCCTCATAATCTGATCTATGTCTTGGAATGTTTACATCGCGATTATCCTGATTTTCGGACTCCTTTTCTTCTCGTCCGCCGTTTACGCCCTGTTTTGGGCTTCACGGAAAGGCCAACTCAAGAATTTCGAAAAAGGAGCCCGGGTAATTTTCGATGAAGATGAACCGGAGGGGACCTTTCAGGATGAATTCCCCATGGGCGGAAATAGACTTCCCAACACTGAGCGTGCCCGCAAGATTCGACCCGAACGCGAAGGGACTCTCCTCTAATCCATGACTACAGCCGCAACAGTCGAAACCCCACCGCAAACGCTATATAAATCTCGTGACCTTGAGGAGCACGTTCTTCTCAATGTGATCGACCGTTCGATGCGGGCGCCGGCTCTCTTTTTTATCCTGTCGGCGGTGACGTGGTTGTTAATCGGAACGGTGTTCGCACTGATCGCTGCCTACAAGGCGCACAGCCCGCAGTTCATGACGGAAAGCGCGATCTGGACCTTTGGTCGAGTCCGCTCCGCCCACTTAAATGCGATGATCTACGGCTGGTCGAACAACGTGATTTTCGCTGTAGGCCTTTGGATGATGGCTCGGCTCTGCAAGGCGGAAGTTCGGCATGGGGGGATGCTAATTATTGCGGGCATTTTTTGGAACCTAGCGGTTACGGTGGGAATTGTGGGAATTCTTGCTGGAGATTTAACCTCGGTGGAATGGCAGGAGATGCCGACATATGCAACGCCGCTGATGGCGATCTCCTACGCGATGATCGCGATTTGGGGGATTCTCGCCTTCCGGTATCGCAAGGGTGACCATGTTTATGTCTCCCAGTGGTATATTCTTGGGGCGCTTTTCTGGTTTCCCTGGTTGTTTTTTGTCGCGCAAGTCATGATCCTATTCGCGCCAGCTCAAGGAACGGTGCAAAGTATTACGAACTGGTGGTTTGCCCACAACGTTTTGGGTTTATGGTTGACCCCCATGGGTCTGGCGGCGGCTTATTATCTGATTCCAAAGGTATTAGGGCGACCGATCCACAGCTATTATCTATCGGTTCTGGGATTCTGGTCGCTCGCTCTATTTTACAACTGGGCGGGGGTGCACCACTTGATCGGCGGGCCGATTCCAGTTTGGTTGCAGACCGCGGGAATTGTTGGAAGCGTGATGATGGTAATCCCGGTAGTGGTCACGGCGATCAACCACCACTTCACGGTCGCGGGTCATATGCGCGATGTCTGGCGCAGCCCGACTCTGCGGTTCGTAGTTTTCGGGGCGATCTCCTACACGGCGGTCAGCCTGATCGGTTCGTTGATGGCACTGCGTGACGTGAACGTCGTCACCCATTTCACACACTTTACGGTCGGGCATGCCCACCACGGGGTGTATGCCTTTTTTACAATGGTGATGTTTGGAGCGGTTTATTTTATCATGCCGCGGATGCTCTACCGGGAATGGCCATCGGCGGCGATGATCCGCGTACACTTCTGGTGCACGGCAACAGGAATCGGAATGATGGTTGTGGCCCTTTCGGTGGGGGGTTGGATCCAAGGCCTCCAGATGAATGCGATGACCGAAAACGGACTCCCCGCCTTTACCTTCCTTGAGGTGATGAAAAATACCTTCCCGTGGCTGGTCGCACGCTCGGTATCCGGGATGCTCCTGACGATCGGTCACATCGCTTTTGCGATCAATGTGTTTACGATGATCCTTCGCCGTGGTCCGGATGTTTCCCAGGCAGGACCGACCCTTTTAGGAAAGGAGACCGCCTGAGCCGATGAAAAACCTCCCCTTACTTTTTCTTGGCATCTTTTTTACTCTCGCCTTCAGCTGGACAGGTTTGATTCTTTCTAGTCAAGTGCCGTTTAAGCCGGGTGAATCGGCCTGGGGCAAGCTCCAGCCGGTATCGGAAAGCCTTTTAAATCCATCAACCGATGAGCCAATCGCCGGAGTGGTGACAACGGTCGAGCGGGAGGGGCTGCCCAGCGTCCAGATGGAAGGGGTCAGTATTCCAGGGGACCCGGTTTATCCTCAGGCACCAGTTGGAATCGCCCAACGGGGGAAGCAGGTTTATATGTCAATGGGTTGCCTGTATTGTCACTCGCAACAGGTGCGCCATTCCGACTTCGGCAACGATATCGAGCGTGGCTGGGGCTTGCGGGGATCGGTCCCGCGGGATTACATCCATCAGGAGCGTGTTCTGCTGGGAACGATGCGGACTGGCCCGGATTTGTCTTCGGTAGGAATTCGCTACACGGGGGATGCAGGCCGGGATTGGCATCATTCCCATCTCTGGGATCCGACGATTACTTCCCCGAACTCGCTCATGCCCCCGTTTCGCTTTCTCTACAAAGTCATTCCCGCAACGGAAAAACCCGAGGCCTACGCAGTCCGCATTCCCGAGGACCACCCGAGCGCACCGCCTCCGGGCTTTAAAGTCGTGCCGACGGAGCGGGCGGAGTCCCTCGTTGAGTACTTGTTAAGCCTGCGGATTGACTACTCCCTTCCAGAAGCTTCTATCCTCGAGTAATCTGATGACCGATTTGAAAGAAAAAACCCTGTCGAACGATGCAAGCGGCGAGCAAAAATCGACTTTTGAGTCGGCTCGTTTTGCCGACAGCGGCCTTCAGTCGGTCCACGCCCAATTAATGCGTGAAAAGGAGGAGCCCACGGAAGGCTTTTCCCCGGTCCCAATTTTCCTTCTCTTTCTTTTTTGCGGGCTGACCTTCTGGGGAGGGATCTACATTGAGAAGTATTCCGGTGAATTCACGGCCTATGCCTTTGATCCGAAATACCGGGAACCGGAGTTGGGCTCTGCTCCGACGATCGACCGCACCGATCCGGACTGGCTTTTCAGCCATGGGGAAAAAAAATTCAACCAGAACTGCGCAACCTGCCACCAGACCTCCGGGATGGGTGCCCCCGGGGTTTACCCCCCGATTGTCGGGTCACAGTGGGCTTTGGGTGAGCCGAAACGTGTTATCAACCTTGTGCTTTACGGCTTAAACGGTGAAATCACGGTTTTGGGCGAAACCTACAACGGGAATATGACGGCATTCGGGAGTCATCCCTCGTTTCGCAATGATTACGATATCGCGGCGGTGGTAAGCTACCTTCGGAACGCCTGGGGAAATGGTGCCTCCTATGTAACGGCTGATGAGGTGGGTGCGGTGCGGGCAGAACAGGGCGACCGCAACCCATGGGTGGCCTCGGAACTGGCCGAGCGCTACCCGATTGAGAACTGAATCGGCCGAGTACTGGTGCCATCCGAACCGGGTTCGGCTGGCTGCTCTTTTCAGAGGATAGTCAGGATTGTCCCCCTGAAAGCTCCCTCGAGCGGTCGGTTGCGGCGGAAACCGCAGCCTTGACAATTTCGCCGAAATCCCGCGTTTCCAAGGCGGCAAGGCCGGCTGCAGTCGTGCCCCCCGGGGTCACGACTTGGTCGATAAGGGTTTCAAGGGACTGTTTGGAATGCCCCACAAGCCGGGCGGCGCCGAGGATGGTTTGGAGCATAAAAGCATCGGCCTGCTCCACGGAAAGGCCCTGCTGCATCCCTCCATCGCGAAGGGCTTTCATGAATTGGAAAACAAAAGCCACGCCGCTGCCACTGATCCCCGTGACGGCGTCGATCTGGCTTTCCTCCACTTTAATGGCAGGCCCCATCGCCTCAAGGATGTGGGAGACGGCCCGGGTGTCGCCTCCTTCAATGGCTTTCCAGCTGGCATACCCGGTGACGCCCTGTCCAATGGCGGCGGGGATATTGGGCATGGCCCGGATGATATTGGAAGCAGATGAGAAGTGGTGAAAGATCCGCTGAATAGGGATACCGGCGAGGATGGAAAGAATACATTTTCCTGCGGAAATTTCCGAAACCGGTGAATCGAGGGAATCGAGATGATGCGGTTTGAAAGCAAGAACGAGGATCTCTGAATCCCGGATCAATTCGAAGAGGGAATCAAGAGCATGAATTCCGGTCTCGGTGGCGAGGCTGGCTGCCGTATCGTCATCTCCGCCAACGGTGGCAAGATCATGTGGGGGGAAGGTCTCCCTGGCGAGAATACCGCGGACCATGGCCCCGGCCATTCGGCCCGCTCCGATAAATCCAACTTTATACATGATTAAATCAAAAAGCGGATTTCGGCGACGACTCCGCCTTCCTTGCGATCAGAGATCTGGAGGTCCGCCCCCATATTGCGGAGGGTGTGGCGGGCGATGGTGAGGCCCATACCTCGGCCCACTGAGGTTTTCGTCGTGATAAAGGGTTCAAACATTGTATCAAGGACCGCGGGTTTAATTCCAGAACCTTCATCGATAACACAAATCTGAAGGTAGCGCCGGTTCCATTCGCGAAGGATATTGCTCTCGAGGGTGATAGGCCGGGGACCTTCATGATCGGGCCCGTATGATTCCCAGGCATTAATCAGAAGAGAGGCAAGGGAGCTTTCGAAGGCTTCAAGGTTGGCCTCCGCCTTATAGTCGGCGGGGATCGTGGAAATGGATTTGATCTCGGCGCTGAGCCCGTAATCGCGCTCGAATCGCTGAATCGCTCCGCTGATGAGGTCGCGTAGGTTCATCGGACTGAGGTCCATTCTCTCGTTGGAGGCGATGCTGCTGAGCTGCCGAATAATATTGGTCATCCGGTTAATAGCGCTATCCATGAGATCGACACTTCGCTTGATTCGTTCGGGGTTATCGAGACCGACTTTGATCAGGTCGAGGTAGCCGACGACGACTCCGAGGAGGTTATTGAGGTTGTGCGCGATGCCCTCTGTTATGGCCCCGACGGCGGCCGCGCGGCGGGACTCGCTCAGGCGCTGCTGGAGCTCGAGATTTTCCCGGAACATCTCCTGGAGACGAAGTTGGGTGTTCACGCGGGCGAGGGTTTCGTCCAAATCGATAGGCTTGGTGATGTAGTCCACGGCACCAACACCGAGACCTTCGAGTTTCCCCTGCTTAGAGGTTTTCGCGGTAATAAAGATGACGGGGATGGTCTCGGTCTTGGGATTGCTTTTCAGGTGGGCGCACGTTTCGATGCCATCCATCTCGGGCATCATGACATCGAGGAGGATAAGGTCGGGCGGGGTTTGTTCGACGGCTTCGAGAGCTTCCTTGCCGTTGCAGGCAATGCTGACCTGCATACCTTGGCGCTCGAGCTTTCTTTGCAACAGCTTCACGTTGATCGGCTGGTCGTCGACCACAAGGATATTGGGCTGCCGACTGGCGGGGCTGGTTGAGGCAGGTTCGAGTGCGACGGTCATAAAGGGGAGAGGCGCGAGGTTCGCGTGAATCCGAATAAGAAATATCAAGCGTGTGATATATGATACAGTGTCAGGGCGAAGTTCAAGGTAAAGCAGCCAAGGTCGTGATCACGGAGAATTGGAATCAGCGCCGGGCGGGGGAAGGACATTGTCCTCTACAACAAGAGTCTTGCTAAAAAAGTCGTGCCCGGCGCGCCGGTATTTAAGGAAAAAAACAACAAGGAAATTGATGAGAGCAAAAGGGAAAAGCGTAAAGATGCAGATCGTCTTGAAACTGGCCCGAATAAAGGCGGAGGCGAGGTCAGGCGCGCCGAGGGAGATCATATGGACAACTTTGAGTCGAAAGGTTCGCTTTCCGAGAGTCCGGCCCTGAAAAAAGGTGTCGGAGAGGGCAAAATAGATCCAGAAGAAGAAAACAAAGGTATTCTGGGCGACGAGCAACATACTCCAGACCTCTGGAGGCAGCTTCTCAAAGGGGGGCGAGGCAAATGGTTTAGGGTTTTCTTTTTGTTGTTCGGAGTAGTCGAAATACCACTGTTCGAAAATTTCGAGTTCGAGGGGAAAGTGAGTAGGAAGGATGAACCGTGTGAGGATGAAGAAGGAGACGGCGCCCATGAGAACCGTGTCGAGAATAAAGGAGGCGGAACGATGGCTGAGGCGGGCCGGTGGAAAAGGCCCTCCTTTGCGAAAGATCATGTCCTGGACCGTGAGCCTCGGAGGCTCGTCCGGATTGCTGCTTCCCGGGGAACTCAAGCTCCGACCGCTTTCCGGTAGGCCCTGACGGTGTTTTTCATGAGCATGGCGACGGTCATCGGGCCGACGCCGCCGGGGACCGGTGTGATCCTATCAGCTAACGGAGCAACCGCCTCGAAGTCGACGTCACCGACAAGCCGGTAACCCCGTTTTCTCTCGGGGGCCTCGACGCGGTTGATCCCGACGTCGATGACGACGGCGCCGGGTTTAACCATATCGGCCCCAACGAAGTGGGGGCGCCCGATAGCGGCGATGAGAATATCGGCCTGACGGGCGAGGTCCGCGAGTTGGCGGGAGCGGGAGTGACAAAGGGTGACGGTGGCATTGGCGGATTTCTTCTTCTGCATGAGAAGGAGGGCCAAAGGCTTGCCGACGAGGATGCTGCGACCGAGGATAACGGCATGGCGACCTTCAGTTTCGACCCCGGTCCGTTCAAGGATTTCGATAATCCCGGACGGTGTGCAGGCGGCGAACCCCAAGGGGTCCTCCTGGGCAATTCGACCGGTATTGATGGTATTCAGCCCGTCGATATCCTTGTCCGGGTCCACGGTGTTGAAGATGACCCGTTCCTCAATGGCATCCGGGAGTGGGGCTTGGACGAGGATGCCGTGAACGGAGGAGTCTCGGTTCAAGGTCTGGATTTCCCCGATAAGCTCATCTTGGAATATACCGGGATCGAGGATTTGAACGGTGCTGGCGATCCCGATGCGCTCGGCGGTCTTCTGCTTTTTATTCACGTAGGAAACCGATGCGGGATCGTCGCCGACACGGACAAACGTCACCTTCGGTGGGGGAAGGATTTTGGGAAAGCCGTTCACTTCGGCTGTCAGTTCCTCGATGATGGCTTCGGCAATTGCATTGCCGTCAATGATACGAGACATCTTCCTAACCTGCATCAGCGCAACCGTAGGGTGCGAGCGAAAACGACCGGTGCAACATCGTCGGTGTTGGAGCGGATTTCCCCGTAGATGCGGACTTGTTTGCCCTCATAAGGAGCGAGGCTGCTGACGAGGACCCTGGAAAGGTCTACCCAAGCGAGGCGGCGACCACCCGGAGCCTTCAATTCGTAGGTATAGCGGGGCTTGAAGCCAAAAAGGCGGGTGGCCCGGACGAGCTTGCCCTCGATAGAGCGCGGAACGTCGCTTGCGGGCGCGCCCTCCGGTGCACGTGTGGTGCCCCGGTCAGGGCTGAGGCCGGGTGATATGTCCACCTGAGGAGGTGTCCGAATCGGGTCGAGTGTGCGAGGTTCCTCTTCGTCAAGGGGAAGACTGGCCGGTTCTTCACCGGCACGGAGCAAGGGCTCGACTGGAATGGGTTCGTCCGGGGTGCCGGATTCCCTCGGGGTGGAGGGCTGGCGTTGCGGCTCGGGAGCAGAGGTGAACCCGGTGACGGCAGGGTCTTGGAAATAAACCGGAACGAGCTTCTGGAACTCGATTTCGACCCAATCGGTGGCGACACGAATAACTTCAACGGTATCGCCTTCCTGGATGAGGGCGAGGACCGGGCTGGTGGAATCGGGGCGGAGAAAAACAGGGGTCCTCGGGGCAACGTCGAGGCCTTTTCTTACGGACGAGGGATCGACGAAGCCGGCAAACGTTCCCTCATACTCCGCGAATCGCCATCCCTCCTCAGCCTTGGCGTCGTCCAGGACAGGGTAGGATTCGATCAAGTCGATTTGTCCTACAGGGATACTGGCAACTCGCGTCCCACCGAGAACGGGCTCAAGGAAAACCGGAATGCCGCCGGATTGCGCGGAAAGGTAGAATGGAAAAAGGCCCAAGGTAATGCAGGCCAATCCTTTAAGGAATTTCATGACAAAGCCTAACTTTTATGCGGCAGGGTGGGCAACGATCAATTGAATAATGTCTCAATTTCGGACTGAGTAAGAGGGCGGTAGGTTCCCGGTGGAAGCCTGCGCAAAACGAGCCCGCCCATTTGAAAGCGCTGAAGACGCTTAACAAAGAATCCGAGAGCTTCGAAGAGCCGACGGATTTCCCGCTTCTTTCCGTGGACGAGGTGAACTTCGAGAGAGTCGGTCGGCCACTTTTTCCGGCGGGTCGGGACGATTTTTTCAGCCTTGAGCCACTCTCCTTCGATTTGTTTTCCGCGGAGAAGGAGAGGAATCATGGACTCCTCGATCGGGCGATTCAGGGTAACCCGGTATCGTTTGATGACCCCGTTGGCGGGATGCATGATGCGGTTGGCCAACTCCCCGCTGCTGGTCAGGATGACAAGCCCTTCGCTGTTTTTATCAAGCCTTCCGGCGCAGAGGAGCCTCTTTTTCTGGAGGCGTTTGGGGAGCAGGTCGTAGATGGTTTGAAGGTGGTGGGGGTCGCGATGGCTGCAGATCAATCCTTTGGGCTTGTTCAGCAGAAGGTGAAGCTCTTCAGCGACGACGCCTTTAGGCAGGCCTTTTCCCCGGACGACGATCTGGTCCTGGTCGGGGTCCACCCGTATTCCGGGAAGGGCGATCTGGCCATTGACCTTTACTTGGCCGGCTTCGATCCAGGCATCGGCCTCCCGGCGAGAGCAGAGACCGCGATCGGCGAGAATCTTTTGCAGGCGGATTTTTTCGCTGGAAGGGCTGGGCATAAAATCACCTCGGGATTGGACAATTGAAAGGGTTCAGGATTGTATTTAATTCTTTTAAACTATGGAGACAACAGAACGTTCCAGCCTTTATTCCAAGGAAAATCCATTCCCCGCCTGCCTGCGGGAAAACCGGCTTCTAAACAAGGAGGGATCAGCAAAAGAGACCCGGCACTTCGTTGTGGACCTTCGCGGCAGCGGCCTCAGTTATTCGGTCGGGGACTCCCTCGGGATCTACCCGACAAACGACCCATCGCAGGTAGAAGCAATCCTCGGGGCGCGTTCCTGGACGGGCGAAGAACCGGTGGTCTTGAAAGATGGGGAGCCGTCGGAACCCTTCCGTGCGGTGCTGGAGAACCGGATCTCTCTGGCTGCTCCATCGAAGGCGACGGTCAAGGCCTTCGCGGAGGCAGCGACGGATGCTGAGGAAAAAGCGGTGCTCGAAAACTTGCTTGAGCGGGATCAGGCGAGCACGCTGAAGCAGTTTCTAGCCGATCGGGAATTCATCGACCTGCTTCAGGAGTTTCCATCGGTGGAGATGGGAGCGGAAGCCTTTTCCCGGCTGCCGAGAAAGTTGGTTCCCCGATTGTATTCGATTGCCTCCTCTCCCTTGCACTACCCCGAGGAAGTGCACCTGACGGTGGCAACTGTCCGTTATCGGACGAACAACCGTGATCGCATCGGGGTGGCGTCGACCTACCTTTCGGATCGCTCTCCGATCGGGGCATCGGTTCCGAGTTACATCGCGGAATCTCATTTCCGGCTGCCGGAAGATCCTTCGACAGATATCATTATGGTTGGACCGGGAACCGGTATCGCCCCTTTTAGGGCGTTTTTGCAGGAGCGGGAAAAGCAGGGCACGAGCGGCCGGAACTGGCTCTTTTTCGGCGATCAGCACAAGCAGACGGATTTTCTCTACGGTGAGGAGTTCGAGCGCTTCCAGGCAGACGGCCTGTTGCACCGGATGGACCTCGCGTTCTCGCGGGATCAGGACGAAAAAATTTACGTCCAGCACCGGATGCTGGAGCGCGCTGCGGAGCTGTGGAGCTGGTTGGAAAAGGGTGCCTCTTTTTACGTCTGCGGGGATGCTTCCCGTATGGCCAAGGATGTTGACGACGCGCTCTTGCGGATTGTGCAGGAAGAAGGGGGCTATGAAGAGCGGGAGGCGAAGAATTTTCTTCGTACCCTCCGAAAGGAAAAACGCTACCAGCGGGACGTTTATTGATTTGTCTGGTCTCCCCAGTAAATGATTGAAAGGTTCGCGCAATGATAGACGGAGAATCTTCTACCCCCAGGATTGCCCTTGTAACGGGTGCCGGCCGTGGAATCGGCCGGGCAATAGCCGAGCGCCTGGCAAGAGATGGATTTCAGCTGGTGTGTGTCAGCAAATCGCCGGAGAGTTGTGGTGCAGCGGCTAAAGCTATCCAATCCGCGGGCGGGAGCGCCTGCGCCTACCCTGTCGACGTGTCGGACGGAGCCGCGGTCGCAAGGCTCTGTGAAACTGTCTTGGAGGAGGTCGGGACAGTGGATGTATTGGTCAATAATGCTGGCATCACCCGCGACGGTCTGCTCTTTCGCATGTCCGACGAGGATTGGGATTCCGTCCTGCAAACCAATCTTTCCAGTTGCTATCACTTCATTAAGCACCTCGGACGACCGATGACGCGGAAGCGCTGGGGGCGGATCCTCAATATCTCTTCGGTAATTGGGCTTATGGGCAATGCCGGCCAGGCCAACTATGCAGCCACCAAGGCCGGTATGATCGGTTTGACGAAGGCTCTGGCAAAGGAGTTCGCCGCGCGCCAGGTGACCGTCAACGCCCTCGCCCCCGGCTTTATCCAGACCGATATGACGGAGGCTTTGAATGACGAGGCCCGGGAGCAGATCACACGCCTCATCCCCTTGAAAAAACTGGGTTCCGTGGAGGACGTTTCGGGCCTTGCATCCTTTCTCTGCGGAGAGGAATCGAGCTACATTACGGGGCAGGTTTTTACAGTTGACGGCGGTATGGTGATGTGAACAAATTTTTCTTTTATTTAACTGGCACCCCTATCATGGCAGAGAATATCGAAGACAGAGTTGTAAAAATTATCGTGGACCAACTGAATGTGGAGGAGAGTGAAGTGACTCCCGAAGCGAGCTTTTTGGATGACCTGAATGCGGACAGCTTGGATACGGTCGAGATGATCATGGAATTTGAAAAGGAATTTAAGGACGAAATCCAAGGTGAAATCCCGGAATCTGATGCGGAAAAACTGCAGACGGTCGGAGACGTTATCGAGTACATCAAAAGCAAGTCGGCCTAAGTGGGCTGATTCCGCGCACCCCCCAGGGGAAAGCGGTCCAAACTGAATTTCATGGACTCCACGGCTCCCAAAAAGCGAGTTGTCGTGACCGGCCTTGGTATCTGTTCGGGTCTTGGTCAGGATATTGATACATTCTGGGATAACATCAAATCGGGAGTCAGCGGGATTCGACGAGTGACCCGTTTCGACCCGGAAGGGTATCCTTCGCAAGTCGGTTGCGAGGCAGTGGATTTCGACCCGACCGCCTACCTGGATGCGAAAGAAGTTAAACGGAACGACCGTTATTGCCACTTCGCAATGGCGGCCGGGATGGAGGCGATCAAGGACTCGGGTTTAAAGATCGAATCGGTGGACCCTGAGCGGTTTGGCGTCATCGTCGGCTCGGGAATCGGGGGAATGGAAACGATTGAGAGCCAGACAAAGGCCTTATTTGACGGGGGTCCCCGGCATGTTTCGGCCTTCATGATCCCTTCCCTGATTTCCAATATGGCTTCGGGGATGCTAGCGATTCACTACGGAGCCCGCGGTCCGAATTACGCTACGGTATCGGCCTGCGCGACAAGCGCGCATGCGATTGGAGACTCCTTTCGGATGGTGCAGAATGGCGAGGCGGACGTGATGCTGACCGGGGGGAGCGAAGCTTCTATCACGCGCTTGAGCTATGCCGGATTTTGTAAAATGAAGGCGATGTCGACGAATTTCAACGATACGCCTGAACGAGCCAGTCGTCCCTTTGACGAAAGCCGGGACGGATTTGTGATGGGTGAGGGGTCCGGCATCCTCGTGTTGGAAACCCTTGAGCATGCCCGAGCGCGCGAAGCCCGAATTTACTGCGAGCTTGTCGGTTATGCGGCGACTTGTGATGCCTACCACATCACGATGCCGGATCCGGAGGGCAGGGGCTTGGGTAAAGCCCTGGAAATTGCCCTTGCAGATGCAAGTCTGGGGATCGAGGAGGTCGACTACATCAATGCTCACGGCACCTCGACCCCATATAACGACAAATTTGAGACCGCCGCGATCAAGCGGGTTTTTGGAGAGGAGGCACACCGGCTGAAGATGAGCTCAACGAAGTCGATGACCGGCCACCTCCTGGGGGCGGCCGGCGGGTTGGAAGCAGCGATCTGCTGCAAAGCCATTGAAACGGGAACCCTGCCTCCGACGATCAACGTGGAAGAACAGGACCCGGAATGCGACTTGGACGTGGTCGCAAACGCCAGCGTGAAGCAGGACATCGAGGTGGCGATGAGCAACAACCTCGGTTTTGGCGGGCACAACGCGACTTTGGCTTTCCGCAAGTTTCACAACTGAGGCAATCTCTCTTCTATGGCTGAGCACCTGGAAGGAAGATGCCGGCATGGTATACGGTGCCAAAGCGGATGAGCGTGGACCTCTTGGTGGCGGGGCTGGATACAGGGGTGGGGTAAACGGCGACGGGAGAGGTCGGCAACGGGGGGTATACTGCTCGCCATAACCTCGAATTTGGAGCATCCTTGAGCCACTGTTTTGATGTGCATGGAGTGAGGGACCGAAAAGACGGGACCCCTATCGCCGCGACCCGGGGCAGGTCTTTTAATCCCAGAGGACCCATTTGGGCAGTGAGGGATCGCTATGAACTTAATACGTATTCCTCTTCGGCGATAACAAGGCGGCGATTTTCATTCTGCAGATCGAGTGCGGCGGGCTCTTTGCCGAGAGAGAAGACCCACCAGACGACGGGGAGGTCGGGGGTGCGATTACTGGCAAGGGTGAGGTGTCCGCGCGAACCCCGTGTCCGCACGATATCCTGTTCGCGGAGGGGGGTCTGCGGGGATTGGATCCAAAGGGTGGCTTCTGGGAGGTAGAGACAGATCCCGGCGGAATCGCCCCACCATGCGCAGTCGGGATGAGCGTTCCAGTAATACTGAACGGTTTCGACCCCATCATCGGGGAGGGTGTCCGCCACGACGATCCGGCGGCTTTCGGCGAGCCAGAGTGTTCGTTGGATTTCCGCGACGCCGTCCCAATCGGGGTAGGCGGTCGTCAACTCAAGATCGAGCCGGTAGAGGCCATCTTCCACTAAAGCGGAAAAGTTGCGCTGGGAAAGGACGGAGCCAGGGGCTTGCCCGTTGAGGACGGGCGCGTTGTGCGCGGCAACCCCGAGCGTGAACTCCCTTTCGGAGTTCGGGATATACTGCTGGTAGCCGGGGTCGGCGATGATCCACCGACCGGCGGTGCCGATTTCCAGCGTTCCGGCGTCGGGCGGCAGATGTGGCATACGAGAACGGGAAAAGGAGGCAACGACGGCAAGGTCTTTCGCGGCGTAGCCAGTGCGCAGGCTGAGGGTGTAGTGGCCATCCTGGAACCCGCCCTCGGGTGCGGCTTCCACCGCCTCGGGATCGGTATTCAGAAGGGCCGCGATTGCGTCGGTCCTGAGGTAGGAAAGGGGGACCCGGCGTAGTAGCCAGAGGGCGCGGGGATCGTGGCGAAAGGCGAGGAGGCGGGCCTGGGCGGTGAGGTGGAAAGGCATTTGGAGCGGCTCGCTATCTCCGATCTCCGAAATGCGCCCGAGGTCCCCGGGGACGGGCAGAAAAAGGGACTGCTCCAGGATGTCTTCGAATCGTTCCTGTTGAAGGAATGGTCGGACGCGATCACGGGGCAAATTTTCCAGCCATGGTATTATAAAATCCAGAATATAGCCATCGTAGGCAGTCCCCTCGGCATGGCCGTGTCTTCGATAATCGAGATAGGTGTCAAGGAGGAGGGCGAGGCGTCGATCGAGTTTTTCGGCGGCGGGGTGTTGGCATCCGTGGGCGGCGAGGGCAAGGCCGACGGTCCCGATCCACGGGATATTCCGGAGCAAGGACTCGGGACGCTCTTCACGGAGGATCTGGTCCGGAGACGAGTAGGCTTCGTGAAGGGCATCGGATCTCGGAAGACCCTCCTCGAGGATGCGGCGGAAGGCATTTTTGATAGATTGGTTGAGCCTTGCGGGAAGGTCGTCGCGGTTAAGGGCGTTCCAAAGGTTGCGGGCGGCGTGGCCGATGCTGAGGTCGGGCTCATTGAACTGGCGGTAGAGCGGCCATTCGGCAAGGGCTTGGATCTCGCTCCAGTAAAGGGCATCGGCGTCCGTATCGCGGTCGTTGCGTGCGACCCAGGACAAGCTGTTCCAGCGCTCCTCGGCCTCCCAGAAAAACCAGATCGCCCATGGATACTTCGGGATGCCGGGGATCTCCATCTCGGAGACGGGCAGTTTCCGTGTGAGAAGGGGGAAGGCACGTTTTCGGCGGATGCGGTAGTAATCAACGACGAGACGGGATTGGGCCTTATGGAAGGCGGCGCGGCGCTGGATCTCCGCAATCAGGAATTCGCGGGAGTGGGGTTTCATAGGGCAGCGGGGATCTCGATATCGGCGATTCCTTCGCGAGTAAATTCTTTCCCGAGAAGGAAAAATTTCCGTTCGGGATACCAAAAGATGAGACCTTCGTCGGTGGGCGTCGTACTGGTGTAGAGGGAGAGATCCGCCCGGAGGAGGGAAACACCCTCGTTGTCGAAAAAGAAATTCGGTTCGGAAAACCAGATCGGTTGGCGGGCCCCGGGGCGGAATTGTCCGCGAAGGAAGTAGACCGGGCGGCGGTGGACATTGCTGTCCATCATCGTCCAACTGCCGAACCGCCCGTCGTGGTTGTGAAAAAAGAACAGGTATTCTCCTGGGGCGATGGCGTAGATGGGGCAGGGACTGATGGGATGAAGGAGTGGGAGCGACCGGTCGTTCTGGCGAAGGGGGAGCGGCGGCTGCCACGTTTCGCCCTGATCGAAAGAAAGGGAATAATAGGGGCTTCCGGTGGTCGCCCGCATGACGCAGAAGAGGCGGCCGTCAGGCAGGGGGACAATGGAGGGTTCCTGAAGAACGGGGACCTCTGGGTGGCCGCGGAGACCGGCCTGGAGGGCGGCTTCATTCTGCATGAAATAGGAGATTTCGAGGTCGCGGGGCTCCGGATCCTGATCGAGATTTTCGAAGCGCAGGAACTCGGTTATGGAAGGCATGGCCCACCAGGCGTCAAGGCGCTTCCGTCCGAAAAGGCCGGGGGTGACCCAACGGGTAAACCCGGCGAAATATTTTCCATGGGAGAGCCGTTCAGGTTTTTGCCAGACGATCCAGTTGCAGGGGACTTCCGGGTCGGGATGATCCCAGATGGTTCGCGGCATGAGGATCTGCTGCTCGGCGGACCAGGTTTGACCGTCGTCGTCGCTGAAAATGCCAGCCATGACACCGGTTGTAGAATAGGCGACGTCGTGCCGCCCGGCGTAGCGATTGTAGAGGACGGTGATCCGGCCGGAGGAGGAAACGAGAGGAAATCCCCAGCGGGCGGTGTCGTCCTTACCTTCCGAGGGACCGGCAATGGTTAGGGGTTTCTCCCAGGTGTGGCCTCCATCCGGACTGCGGGCGAAGACCATCCGCATATCAGGCCGTCCTTCGAACGTGCTCTGGGTCCAGACGGCACGATGCTCACCATGCCCGTTCAGGAAAACGATAAAGTGTTCGTTCCCGGTGTCTGCAGTGGATCCATCGAGGCTGCCGGGGATGAAGACCACCCGATTGGGACGGGTGCGTTGGAGTTCGCGTTCGATGGAGCGGGGCATGGGGAAGGAGGAATGAGAATGGGCAATGTAGAATAGGGTAAGATCACAGAGGTAAGCCGTAAGTCGTAAGCTGTAAACTGTAAGCTGATCCAGGTGGGAAGAGGAACCGCAGGGCCAGCTGATGCTTCCCTAATTTGATCGGCAAATCCCCGCGGCGTGATCTTGCAACGGCCAACTCGGTCTTCCAGAATAGGGTATGGCATTAACACAGACTCAATTGGATACTTTTCACCGGGATGGCTTTCTGCGATATGGACCCGTCTTGACAGAGGAACATGTGGCCCTTCTCCAGGAAGAATACGACCGGGAAATTGATAAAGCGCGGAAGGAAGAAACCGGAAGGGTTTTGCGGGCGACGGACGCCAGCGGAAACCTCGCCGAGGCCGAAAAGCAGCAGGTTTACCAGATCATGCAGTTGGGAGAACGGAATATGCAATTCCGTCGGCTCTGGTATGAGTCCGCCATTCTCGATGTTGTGGCTGATCTGATTGGGCCGAATATTCAACTCTACCACGACCAGGCCCTCTTCAAGCCACCGCATACCGGCGGTCCCGTTCCCTGGCACCAGGACAACGCCTACTGGAAATGTCGGCCGGCAAACCTGGTGAGCTGCTGGCTGACCCTTGATGATGTCCGAAGGGAGAATGGTGCCATGCAGCTTATCCCGGGCAGTCACCTCGCACCAGTGGATTTCACCAATCATGCCGAAGACCACAAGGACGCGCTTTTCGAGATCGAAGGCGTGGATGAGTCGAAGGCGGCGGTAGTGAACCTTCCAGCGGGCGGTTGCCTCTTTCACCATTGCCAGACGTTTCATTACACCCAACCGAATACCACAAAAGACCAGCGGCGCGGTTTCGCGATCCATTTCATGGTGCCGGGGACCGTCCGCGGAGATGGGGAAACGATGCCGATCTCGTTCCAGCGGCCGCTGCTGAGGGCTGCTTTTGGATAAGCAACGGGAGGAATTCTCCTCACACCGGATGAACGTTGTTCTGCTGATCACGGACCAGCATGCCCATGATGCGTTGGGTTGCGTAGGATTCGGAGATTTGCAGACGCCGACCTACGATGGCTTGGAAAAGGACGGCATTCGGTTCACCCAGGCCACCTGCGCGACGAGTCCCTGCCTGCCGAGTCGCCACAACCTCTTCAATGGATTACATGCCTTCCAAACGGGGGTCTACTGCAACGAATCGTTTCTGCGCCCCGAGGAAATTCCCGGGCATTCGATGGGACGGCTCTTTCGGGAGCAGGGTTATGTAACGGGTGCTTTCGGCAAAATGCACCTTTTCCCTTACACGGCGCCGGTGGAGCCGGGGAGTTATTACGGTTTTGACTGCCGGGCGGGTCATTTCCGTGAGACCGGAGAAGCTATGGACACCGATTTCGTTACGGAGCATCGGGATTGGATGGAGGCGCTGCTGGCGGAGCGCGAAACCCATGGGATCGATAGGGGTGGGGATGGCCGGGCGGAATCCTTCCTGGGGTTCACTTCCAAATTAAAATCAACGGAGCGCCCCGATTGGTGGATCGGAGAACAGGCCGCCCGTTTCGTTCGGGAAAACCGGGACCGACCGTTTTTTCTGGTCTGCAGCCTGCCCATGCCCCACGCACCTCACATCTGCCCGGCTGACTTTGATGGGAGGGTTGACCCTGGGAAGGTCCCCCTTCCGCCCGATCCACCGGAGGGGTTTCCACATGGACGTTTTTCCGCCATTCGGCGGGAGGACCTCGGGCGGGTCGTCGCCAATTACATGAGTTGTATCACGCTGGCGGATACCGCTCATGGATTAGTCGTAGGCACCCTGAAGGAATGCGGACTCTACGAGGATACGCTTATTCTGTTTCTCTCGGACCATGGGGAACTGCTGGGTTCGAGGGGGCCGAGCTGGATGTCAAAGTATAGCCTCTACGAGCAAGCGATTCGTATTCCCTTAATCGTAAAGCCTCCCCGATGCCTTGCTACGGGGACGGCGCCTTCCACGTGTGATACACCGGTCAGCCTCGTGGATGTGTTGCCGACCCTGGCCGACCTGCTGGGCTGGGACGTTGCTACACGGTTACCCGGAATCCCTTTCGGAAGCGTCGTCCGCGGAGAGCGGACGGAAGGAACCCGCTCTACCACCCTCACCGAATTGAGCTACCCGGTGGGTAAGGTCTCGCTTGCACTTCGGTCCTCATCGTGGAAGTGGATCCTCGGAGCGGATGGCCATGAGGAAGTCTATGACCTCACCAAGGATCCTTATGAATTTCACGATCTAGCGAACACAGAAAGGGGAAAGGCGATCGCCTCGGAAATGAAGAATGAATTGGTGAATGAAATTCGCCGGTGCGGTGACCGGCGCACAAGTGAACGTTTCAATTACCCGGATCAGGGGTTTTCATTACTACCGGAGGAGGAAACGTGATGCAGTTGTCTCATCCAACGTTGAGCCATACCGCCCACCGACCCTGGCCCCTGCCGGCGGGGAAATGGGCGATGAAGCAGACTTGGAAGAACCTGCTCTTTCTGCATTGGCCGGTTGAGCCCTCGGCGATCCGGGAGCAAATCCCGAAAGATTTGGAGATCGATTCCTACGACGGGATGGCCTGGATCGGGGTAATACCTTTCGACATGAAAGGGGTGACGAAGCGCGGCTTTCCCGCACCGTCTCTTTTCTGCGATTTTCCCGAAATCAATGTGCGGACCTACGTGGTGCGGGATGGAAGGCCGGGGGTCTGGTTCTTCAGCCTGGATATTACGAACCTTCCCGCCGTCTGGGTTGCGCGGACGTTTTTCCATCTGCCCTATTTCCCGGCGAAGATCCGGGTGGAGGAGGAGGGGGAGAAAGTGCACTACCATGAAAGGAGAAAGGATCGGATGTTCGACGGGACTTATTGGCCGGTCGGGAAGAAGGCGTATGCTGCTGACAGCTTTGAGCGCTGGTCCACGGAACGCTACTGCCTCTACACGACGAACCGGAAAGGGACGCTATTTCGCGGGGAGATCCACCACCCGCAGTGGCCCTTGGAGGAAGCAGAAGTGGACTTGCGAGTGAATACCCTGGTCGATCCGTTTCCGGTGGGAGAGCGGCATCCCTCCATCTTGTTTTCCCGGAGCATTGATGTAGTGGTCTGGCCGCTGACCCGGATCGTTCAACAAATTTGAGAAATATCCCGGTTGACGAAATGGGTGCGCGGAATGGAACTCAAGAGCGGAGTGGTTGACCCCTGATTGCCAGGGATTCAGAGTCAGTCCATGAATGGATTGGAACGGACCCGGGCTTTTTTGAAAGGGGAATCGGTGGATCGGCCACCTTGTCATCCGATCCTCATGCGGTGGGCAGCGTGCTATGCGGGGATTCCCTACCGGGACTTCTGCCTGCTTCCGGAAAAGAAATGCGAAGCGATGATCCGGTGCGCGGAGGATTTTGACCTGGATTGGGTCACGGTGATGTCCGACCCGTGGGCGGAGGCGTCGGCCTTCGGCATTGAGGTGGAGTATCCCGAGGACGCCCTACCCATCGATACCGGAGGACACCTGCCGGACGTCGAGGCGGCTTGCCGACTGAAACCGTTCCGGACTCTGGAGCGTGAGCGCATCCGGAACCGGCTGCGGGAGTTGGAACTCTTCAAGGAGCGGGTGGGCGACCGACTTTTCACGGTTGGATGGGTGGAAGGCCCGGTGGCGGAATATGCCGACCTTCGCGGGGTTTCCAACGCGGCGATGGATTTCCTGGATGATCCGGAGGGGGTCGAGGAGGCCCTGGAGGTCATAGTGGAGAGTGCATTGGAGTTTATCCGCTACCAGGTTGAAGCGGGAGCGCACGCCATTGGGATTGGCGATGCCTTTTGTTCCCAGATCGGACCAATCTTGTATAAGCAATTTGGCGGGCCGGGGGAGAGGCGCATGGTGGAAAAGATCCATGAGCTGGGGGCGGTTGCCAAACTGCACATTTGCGGGGATACGACGGCGATTCTTCCGCAGATGATTGAAACCGGGGCGGACATTGTGGATGTGGATCACCTGGTTGCGGATATGGCGCCTTTTGCTCAACTATTGAAACCCGGGCAGGTGCTCTGCGGGAAATGCGATCCGGTTGCGGTTGTGAGCAATGGGACGGAAGCCCACATCCGCGAATCGGTTCACCGGGATTTCGCAGCTGCTGGTGGGCGTTGCATCGTGTCGGCCGGTTGTGAAATCACCCCGGAGACGTCGGTGGAGAATATGCGAGCCCTGCGAGCTGCAGTGGATTCTCTTACAGGAGGCAAGGGAGGGCATGGAGGAAATGGAATGGTAGGGCCCACGCTTGCGTGCGGCCAAAGGGAAGAATGAGATTCTGAAGAAGAGGTCGCGGAGAAAACGGAGCGATTAGGCCGCAGATTGAGCGGATTAAACGGATGGAGTTTTTAAAGGACCATGGGTAAGTTCCGCGTTGGCATGATAAAGCATTGGAAGCCGATTCAATGGACACGCGATCCGGGAAATCCGGTTTTGCGGCCGCTGGAGGAGGGGGCGGTCGACCGACCGCGGATGATGAATCCGTTTTGTGTCCGGGTCGGAGATCAATACCGGCTCTACTATGCGGGAGGAGATGGGGCGGGGCACCAGCGGATCAGCATGGCCACGGCAGAGGTCGATGAAGTTGAGAATTGGACCCGGCATGGGCCCATCCTGGATCTGGGCCAACCGGGAGCTTTTGATGCGTATTGGTGTGTCCTGCCGTGTGTGCATCGATTCAATGGGCGCTGGCACCTCTACTACACGGGGAATGATGGATCGGATTCGGGGTTGCAGGCCTTTTGTGGGATTGGGCTGGCGACGAGTGAGGATGGTTTTAATTGGAAACGGTATTCGAAAGAGCCGGTGATCACGGGCGAACTTCATCCCGCTTTTCCGAATAACCGGGGCATCGCGGGCGGGGGAAGTATCCTCGAGGACCGCTCACCTGATGGCTCCATCCGCTACCGGATGTATTATTCGCTGTTGGTCGGAACGAAGAGTGAGGACCTCTTTGTGGACCAGGAAAAGCACTGTGCGGTCTGCCACAGTCGAGATGGGGTTCACTGGGAGGACCACCGGATCATCCTCAGTCCGCGAGAGGATGTATCCACCGAAAACGTCGGAACAACCGCGCCGTTTGTCTGGAGGGAGGGTGAGCGTTACCGGATGCTCTACTGCGGGATCGGGACCGAGTTCGATTTTTACTCCATCTCGGAGGCCATCAGCGAAGACGGCACCAACTGGGTCCGCCCGGATGGGAAAACGCAATTGGCACTGGGGCCCGATCCTCAACACCCGTGGGAGCGGAACATGGTCGAATACCCGAATGTGTTGAGAGAGGGAGACGGGCTCCGCCTTTTCTATTGCGGGAACGACTTTGGTGGAACGGGGATTGGGACGGCGGCGGGAAGACTGGAATTGGATCCCTAGTTTGTAATTCAGGGGAGCTTTGATAGTTTAATATATGTCTAAACATTCAGACGCCGCTTCCAGATCCCCCGCTTTTGAAATGATTCTGAGTGGTTTTACTCGTGCGGAAACGGTAATTTACGGTGTTGTCTCACTGTTTTTGATCATCGGAGCGGTTATTCTGATTGGAGGATCCGCCTATCATTTTCTGGAGGCAATCTCGCGCAGGGGAATCGAATACAGCGTATTGCGCGCGCTGGAAGATTTACTACTGGTCATTATGCTGGCGGAGATCCTGCATACGGTTGGATACACTTTGAAATATCACCGCTTGGCTTGTGAACCCTTTCTAGTTGTGGGGGTGATCGCCGCAGTTCGGCGAATGCTTATCATTACTGCGGAGATGGGAAAGCCGACCGTTGAGAACCAGGAGGTGTTCAAACTGGCGATGTTGGAAATCGGTCTTTTGACTGGATCCATTGTCGCGTTATGCATTGGGATCTTTCTGCTTCAAAAGCTGCGTTTTCGTGAGGGAAGGGAAGAACCCGATTCTCCAGCACCACAGTAAATAGCTTGATCCGCGGTAATTGTTTTAACAGCTAGTATTAGGAAATAGAATTTCGGACGCGGGGCCGGGGCAGGATTTGAAAATCACACCGCCCTTTCTATGTTTTGTGGTATGGCTTTTACCTCCCTTTATCTGATCGATGCGCTCCGGAAAACCGCCGACCGTCTGGAAGGCGGCGACAAATACATGTGGGCGCACATGGGCCGGTGCAATTGTGGGCATTTGGCGCAGACCCTGACGGGCCTTTCCCCTGAGGAAATCCACCGCCGCGCGATGCGTCGGCATGGTGACTGGACCGAACAGTCCGAGCACTTTGAACCCTACTGCCCGCACACGGGTTTCAACATTGATTATGTGATGGACGCCCTTGTGGAGGCCGGTCTCTACCCGACGGACATCAGGGAACTGGAATACCTTTCGAATCGTGAGGTTTTAAAGGCACTCCCCGGTGGCTTTCGTTATCTCAAACGAAATTCCCGGGAGGATGTGATTGTCTATCTGCGGGCTTGGGCGGATCTCATGGAGGCGAAACTGTCGAAAAGGCCCCAGTTGACCGAGGAAAGGACGACGGTTTTAGCTGAGGCTCCCGTCCTTGGGTAATAAAAT
>CAYQKH010000003.1:0-5845 GCA_964417945.1 uncultured Opitutales bacterium | reverse complement strand
GCTGCCTCTAGATTTCGTTAAGATCAGGAGAAGCGCTCGAATAGTTGTCTTTCCCACAACTCGGGCTGGTAGGAATCGGGAATTTTTTCCAGTGCAGTACACTGGTCGATGACGGCTCGCAGGCCCTCCTCCAGGGAAATCGCGGGTTCAAACCCGGTGTCGTAGGTGATCGCCTCTCCTGCAAAATATCCATGGTATTGGAAGATCTTCTCGAAGATGGCGTTACCGGGAATCGCCTCGAGGATGGCTTCCCTTGGAACGCTAACTAGTGGAACTGACTTCTCGAGAAGGCTGATCACGCTTTCGTGGTGGACTCTCCACGAGGTTAAGGGTCCGACTACGTTGTAAGTCTTCCCAAAACAGGCTGGGTTATGAAGAACGGAGTAGAAGGCCCGTCCACAATCATCAGCGTGCATGAATTGGTGCATGCCCATGCCCCCATCCGCGATGAGGATCGGGCGGCCCTCCCGGATGGCGGCGAGCCACTGAAAGCCATCCAGACAGATCTGGCGTAAGATACCGGTGTAGTGACTGTAGGTGGTCGAAGGCCGAATAATGGTAAACGGCTCGCCCGTCTTTCTGGAATATTCCTGCAGCCAATCCTCGGCGGCGGCCTTGCCTTCGCCATATGCGCTGTGCGGTCGGCAGGACGTCGATTCGGGAACCGGCCACCGCTCCCAATGGAATCCGATCGCGCAAACGGTTGAGCAGAAAACAAGGTGGCCGTGCCGAGGAAGGGCCTGGGTAAGCTGCTCAAGGTGCACCGGGTGAAACGCCATCATGTCCACAGTGACGTCAAAAGCCCGGCCTGCGAGGGCGCGGGTGAGGGCATCCGGATCATTGCGATCCGCCTGAAGGATCTCCGCACCGTCAGGCAGGGGCCGGTTTCCCCGGTTGAGGAGCGTGACGGAATGACCGGCACCGCGGGCGAATTCCACGATTGGGGTGCTGATGGTTCCGGTTCCTCCAATAATGAGGATTTGCATGTTCGCATGGTATCGTGCAGGAATGGGGATTACAGCCTGAATCCAACCTTTTTTATCAAGAGAATACGTCCTATGATCGCATATTCAACAGCACCCTCCCGCTCGGCATTGGCCCTTCTCGGTGGTAAGCCGGTGGGAAAAGTGGACTATCCGTCTTTTCCAAATTTTACGAAGCGGGCGAAAGACCGGGTTGTGCAGTTGTTGGACGAGGGGAAAACGATCGGTCTGAATCGGGCAATCCCGGAAATCAAGGAGGCCGAGGAGGCGATCAGCAGGTATCACGGAGGGCTTCACTGCCTCGGCACGAGTTCGGGCCATGGGGCGCTGCAGATGGCGTTAGCCGGGCTTGAGATTGGACCCGGGGACGAAGTGATTACGACCCCCTATACCTGGGGTGCCTCCATTTCCTGTATCCTGCATCAGGGGGCGATCCCGGTCTTCGCGGATGTCGACCGGAAGACGGGGTTAATCGACCCGAAGACGGTTGAGCCGCTGATCAGCAAGAAGACGCGGGCGATCCTCGCGGTCCACCTTTACGGACAACCTGCAAATGTTTCCAAATTGCGCGCGATTGCGGATCGGCACGGATTATACCTGATTGAGGACGGGAGCCAGGCTCATGGAGCGAAATGGGGCGGAAAACTCGTGGGATCGTTTGGTGACGCTTCCGGGTTCTCGTGCATGGGCGGTAAGTTGCTGGCAACGACGGAGGCGGGCTATCTGGTCACTCCTCGCGAGGAGGTTTACTGGAAGGCTTGTCTGCTCTGCCAGCACATGGGACGGCAATCCGATCCGGGTTTCCCGGATGAACTTCGGCCCTATGTGGATTCGTTGGTTTATACCTACCGACTCCACCCGGTGAACGCCGTCCTGTTAAGAGAACAGCTGAAAAAGCTGGATCGCGAAAATGCGGGCCGGGAGGCGAACTATTTTCTCCTGAAGGAGTACCTGGCAGACTCCCCCTACCTTTCCTTTCCGAATTACCCGAAATCCAGCGAACCGGTCTACCATCTTGTGACGATGAACTTTGACAGCAAGCGCGCGGGAATTTCTCGAGATACGTATGCGAAGGCGCTGCAGGCCGAAGGTTGGCACGCCTTTGCCTATGTTCCGGCACCGATTACGGAGTGGAAACGGTTGCAGTGGAAGGGCTACAGTGGACCGCGAATCCTGTGGATGGATAACCTGGAGCGTCATGGATACGACCCTTCCGTCTATAAGGTGCCGAACTGCCGCTGGAAGGTGGACCATTCATTGGAGACCGCCTTCAATTATGTGCGGCCGTCCAAGAAAATGATGCAGCGCATCGGGGACATCGTCCAGAAAGTGGACGCCTCAATCGATGAACTTCGGCGCTGGGAGAAGAGTCAGGTCTCTTAGAAGCGGGTGCAGTCGGTTTCGGGAGGAATCGCCAAGCCGCAGCGTATGTCACTGGACACCTGTTTGAAGTGGGGGTAGAATGCTATGATGAAAAGTATGTTAGTCCTGCTGGCGACCAGCTTGGTGATCGGGGCTTTATTTGCCACTCCTGTGGCAGCTCAAAAAGGGATGGGTGACAAGGAGGGCATTGCGCGGTCGGGTGATTCAGTGGATTCCCTTGAAATGACTGCAATTCTTGAATCCGTCCACCTCCACCCCTGCGAGAAGACAACTGGGAAAGCACCGGAAGGCATGCACCTGCACGTGTTGGATAAAGAAGGAAACCACTGGAACATCCACCTTGGTCCAACCGGGCCGGTGCAACGGGTGATCGGTCCGCTGGAGCCTGGGGCCGAGTTGACGATCAGCGGATTTACCAGCGAGACCCTTCCGGAAAAGCACCTGGTTGCCTCTACGCTTCAATGTGGGGATCAAATCTGGCGGCTCCGGGACAAGAACTTGCGTCCGGTGTGGCGGGAAAAATTTCGAAGGCACGCTGAAGACGGAATCGTTAATGAACGAACGTGAAAACCGATTGCGGGCGATCCGGTTCGAAAATCCCGAATGGATTCCGATGCAGGTTTCGGTCAACGCTTCCTGCTGGCACCACTATGAGCACGAGCAATTACGGGAGCTGATGGCCGCCCACCCGCGCCTCTTCCCGGACTTCAATGCCGAGGAGATGGAGGAACCGGAGTTGCTTTTGAACCAGCGGGCCTCCACGCCCTATAGGGATCCCTGGGGATGTGTGTGGGAGACGACGGACGATGGAATCACCGGCGCGGTGCACGGACACCCACTGGAAGATTGGGAGGACTTCGCGAACTATCGGGCCCCCGATCCGGTCGCCACGGACGGCACCTATCCCGTGGATTGGAGAGAGTTGCGGGCGCAGGTCGCGGAGATGAAAGCACGAGGAGAATTTGTTTGGGGATCCTTACCGCACGGCCATACCTTTCTCCGGCTACAGGATATCCGTGGTTATGAAAATCTGACCTATGATTTCGAGGATGAAGCCCTCCAATTGCGCGCGTTGATCGAAATGGTGGAAACTTTCAACCGGGGGGTGGTGGATCGCTGGTTGGAACTGGAACCCGATATGATGGGCTACCCGGAGGACCTTGGCATGCAAGTCGGCCCGATGTTATCCCCCGGCCATTTCTTGAAATTCATTCTTCCGGTATACGAGCGCCTGATGCGACCCGCGATTGACTCCGGGGTGATTATCCACATGCACTGCGATGGAGATATCCGCCTTCTTGCAGAATATCTCCTGAAATGCGGGGTGGATGTCCTCAATCTTCAGGATCTCGTAAACGGAATTGATTGGATTGCGGAAAACCTGGTGGGGCGGGTTTGCCTGCAGGTGGATGTGGACCGTCAAAGCGTAACGGTGGAAGGGGAGCCTCGGGATATCGAAGAGCTGATCCGGACCGAGGTGGTCCGCCTGGGAAGCTCCCGGGGCGGCTTGATGTTGATCTACGGTCTATACCCGGGGACCCCGATAAAAAACGTCGCAGCTGTCATGGATTGCATGGAACGGTATATGGGCCACTATAATTGAATCGTTTAATACGAAAGAAGAAAATTTCATGTTGAAAGGACCCTTAGGCGCCGGTTTTGGAAAGGCGGAGATTACGCCACGGGTGGGGGTGCCCCTCGCTGGGTTCGGGCCGTATTTGAATCGGAATTCGACCGAAGTGCTGAAGCCTCTGATGGCTCGCGCAGCATTTTTCCAGCTGGGTGATGTGTCGGTTCTGATCCTTTCCCTGGAATTGTGCGGTTTGACTCGCGAGCTGGAAGCCCGAATCCGCACTCTGGTTTCCTCGGAGACGGGCGTTCCGGAAGAGGCGGTCTTCCTGGGCTGCACGCATACCCACAGCGGCCCCCAGACGGTTGGCCATATCGGATGGGGCTTTATGGACGACCTCTATGTCGAAACCCTTCCGCATCGGGTGAGCGCCGCGGCCCGGCGTGCGCTGGATCAAGTGGAGTCGGCGACCCTCCACTTTTCGCAAGCGCCCTGTGAAGGTATTGCGATCAACCGTGAGCTGGATGCAGCTTACGAGCGTCACCTCCCGGTGGACCCTTTCCTTGATCCGGAGTGGCGTCCCGCGAAGCCGGAGTTTACGGATACGCACTGCGGGGTGTTGGTGGTGGAGGGTAAATCAGGACCGATCGGACTCCTTCACCATTTCGGCTGCCACCCGGTTGTTTGCTGCGATTACAACACGGAGATTCACGGCGATTTTGTGGGTCTGGCCAGCCACCAGTTGGAGGAGGCGCATCCCGGTTTGGTGGCCTTTTTTCTGCCGGGTGCCCTCGGTGATGTAAACCCCTCGATTTCACACCGGCCCGCCGAGGACAGCCTGCGTGCTCTGGAGCTGATTTCCAGGCGTTATGCGGGTTTCATCGAAGCGGGAATACAAGCGGCCCAGCCGATGAAGCCCCGGCTTCAAGTGGAATCCCGCTGGATCGCTTTTCCGCGGGTCGATTGGGACCTGCCAGCGGTGAATGCGAAGATCCGGGATCTGGAGTCGAAATTGCACCAAACAGATATTGACGATCATCCGTTGGAAGGGGGCGATGGAAATCCCCTCGAACGAAGGGGAATGCACATGGTCCGGCTGATGGGACTGAGAAAGCTGCGGGAACGGATGCGCTTCGGTTTGGAGCTTAACCCGAAGGCTCGATTATCGGGGGTCCGCCTTGGGAATGTCCGCTTGCTGGGAGCCCCATTTGAAATCTACCAGTCTTCAAAAAACCGAATTCGGGAAGCGGTGGGAGGAGACCGGACCCTTGTCACCAGTCTGGTGAACGGAGCCCTTGGCTATGCCCCCGACGCCGAGAGCTATGCACGAAACGGTTATTCCGCCGAATTTGTCCCGTTGATGAAAGGAGACTTGCCGCACCAGTGTGTGAGCGGGGTTCTCGAAGAAGCCCTTGCGGAGATCGGCAAGGCACTGGATTGAACGACCGCCCCATTCAGGCTCTCGAGAGGATGACGAACCCGATACAGCGGACCGCGGAAGAACAGGAGCGCACGGAGGCCTGGATGGGGGATGCGGTTCTCGCCCTGTTTGCACGGGAATGGATCCTGAAGACGGATTGGATTCCGGATCGGGATCGGGAGGCCGCTTTCGTCCTGATGACTTCCAACGCCTTTTTGGCGGCTTTGGGCAAACCCACCCGGATGGAGGCGGAAATCGGAAGAATCTACGCCGATGGGGGGCTCGAGGATGCTTTTGCCCATATTGAAAAGGTGTGGGTTCCGCTTTTCAGGAAACAGTGGAGGAAGCGAAACCGCTAGGAGAGATTACCCGAAGGCGGCGGCTTGCCTGTTGAGGTCGGGATCTACCTTGCGGCCTGGGATTATCGCTTGCGAGAGAGGAGGAGGCCGTCGCCGACCGGAATCATCGAAGTCTGAAATCGGGGGTCCT
>CAYQKH010000002.1:371-62420 GCA_964417945.1 uncultured Opitutales bacterium | reverse complement strand
CTGAAGAGCATGCCGAGCCGTCTCGGTCTCCTCCTCGACATGACCGCCCGCAATCTCGAGCGGGTCGTGTATTATGAGAACTACATGGTGGTCGATCCCGGCAAAACCCCGCTGGAGGAGAAACAACTACTAACCGAGCAGGAATACCTCCAGGCCCAGGACGAATACGGTGAGGACGCCTTCGAAGCCCGCATGGGGGCAGAAGCCCTGCGGGAGGTGCTGCGCAAAATGGAACTGGAGCCATTGGTGGGCGAACTGCAGGAGCAGATGCACGCCACGCGATCGAAGCAGATCAAAAAGAAACTGGCGAAACGCCTGAAAGTCATCCAGGGCTTCATCGATAGCAACACCCGCCCGGAGTGGATGATTCTGGAAGCACTCCCGGTCCTTCCGCCGGACCTCCGCCCGCTGGTTCCTCTAGAAGGTGGACGCTTCGCGACGAGTGACTTGAACGATCTCTACCGCCGGGTTATCAACCGGAACAACCGTCTGAAGAACCTCCTTCAGCTGAAAACGCCCGACGTCATCATCCACAACGAGAAACGGATGTTGCAGGAAGCGGTGGATGCCATGTTCGATAACGGTCGCCACGGCCGTGCGGTGACCGGAGCGGGGAACCGTCCGCTAAAATCCCTGAGCGACATGTTGAAGGGCAAGCAGGGCCGGTTCCGGCAGAACCTGCTCGGAAAGCGTGTCGATTACTCGGGCCGCTCGGTAATTGTGATTGGGCCCGAGTTGAAGTTGAATCAGTGCGGTCTTCCGAAAAAGATGGCTCTGATCCTTTTCGAGCCCTTTATCATTCGTCGTTTGAAGGAGCTTGGTTTCGTCCATACAGTACGTGGCGCACGAAAAATGATCGAAAAACGCTCGCCCGAGGTCTGGGACATTCTTGAAGAAGTTACGAAAGGGCATCCGGTTCTTTTAAACCGGGCACCGACCCTTCACCGCCTGTCCATCCAAGCCTTCGAGCCGGTGCTGATTGAAGGGGACGCGATCCGGGTGCACCCGCTTGTCTGCACGGCTTACAATGCGGACTTCGACGGTGACCAGATGGCGGTTCACGTCCCGCTGTCGATGGAGGCGATCATGGAGGCGAAGCTGCTCATGATGGCCACCCACAATATTTTCTCCCCGTCCTCGGGGAAGCCGATCCTGACGCCCTCGCAGGACATCGTTCTGGGGATGTATTACTTAACCCTCGAGCCCCGTGAAAAGCCGGCCGCGGGAACGCGGGTACCTCTGGTTTCCGAACTCGACGAGGCGTTGGCTGGTGAAATCGAAGGGGAGTTCGGGAAGCACTCCTGGATCGATTTTATCAATCCGGATTACGGAAGAGACACGCTCTACGGAAACAAGGAGAAGAAGGTGATCCGCACAACGATGGGTCGGATTCTGTTCAACTCTCTCTGGCCAGAGTCGATTGGCTTTGTCAACTTTCCCTGTGCGAAAGCAAAGCTGGGGGACCTCATCCTCGACTGCTACAAGCAGGCCGGAAAAGAGACGACGATCGAGATGCTCGACCGCCTGAAAGACCTGGGTTTCCAAACCGCGACCCAAGCGGGGATCTCCATTGGGATCGATGACATGATCATCCCCGAGGACAAACCCGCGGTCGTGAAGAGCGCACGGAAAAAGATCGACGAGGTCGAAGGTCAATACCGCAAAGGACTGATCACGACGGGTGAGCGTTACAACAAGATTATCGACATTTGGACCGGGGCAACCGACGAGATCGCGAAATTGGTTTTCGAAAACCTCAAGGAGAACGAAGGCAAGAGCTACGTTAACCCAGTCTTCCTCATGATGGATTCCGGTGCGCGGGGCAACCGGCAGCAGGTGCGCCAGCTCTGCGGGACCCGTGGGTTGATGGCCAAGCCTTCCGGCGAGATCATCGAGCGTCCGATCCTTTCAAGCTTTCGTGAAGGGCTGAGCGTCCTGGAATACTTTATTTCGACGCACGGTGCGCGGAAGGGCCTTGCGGACACCGCGCTGAAAACCGCGGACGCCGGTTACCTCACCCGTAAACTCTGCGACGTGGCGATGGACTGCATCATTCACGAGGAAGACGATGGCCGCCGCGACGGTATCTGGAAGCACGCGATCATTGAAGGCGACGACGAGATTGTTTCCCTCTACGACCGGATTGTGGGCCGCTGCTCCTCCTTGGACATCCATAATCCTCTGAACCCGGAGGAGATCCTCGTGAAGAACGGCGAACTGATCTCCGAGGCAAAGGCGCGGATGATCGAAGAGCTGAACATCGAGCGGGTGAAAGTCATGTCGGCCCTGACCAGTCGTAAACGGATCGGGATCACGGCCGATGAATACGGGCTGGATCCGGCGACTAACGTGTTGGTGGACACTGGAACCGCGGTGGGGATCATCGCGGCGCAATCAATCGGGGAGCCCGGTACTCAATTGACGATGCGAACCTTCCACATCGGTGGGATCGCCTCGCAGATTTCCAAACGCCCGGAAATCCAGGTTCGGCACGAAGGGTTGGTCAAGTATCGCGGCCTCCGGTTGGTGCAGACGGCAGAGGGTGCGAATATCGTCCTCAATAAAACCGGGATGATTCTGATTACGGATGAAGATGATCGCGAGCTTGAGAGCCATCAGATTCCGGCCGGCTCGGTCCTTTTCAAGGGCGACGGAGACGCGATTAACAAGAACGACTACCTGGCTCGGTGGGATCCGCACAATATTCCGATCCTTTCGGAGCGGGCAGGAGAAATCGTTTTCCGGGACATGATTCCCGGGGTTACGGTAAAGCGCGAACTCGATGAGGCCACCGGTTCGATCGCCACCGCAGTGACCGAGCACAAGGAGGATCTAAATCCGCAGGTGGACATCCGCGATGAAAGCGGTAAGGTCATGGCAAGCTATTCCATCCCGGTGGGTGCGCAGGTCGTCGTCAACGAAGGAGATACGATCACCCCCGGCGCGATGCTGGCGAAGACTCCCCGACAAGTTTCTAAAACTCAGGATATCACCGGGGGTTTGCCCCGAATTGCCGAGCTTTTCGAAGCCCGCCGCCCGAAGGATGCCGCAGAGATGGCCAAGAATGACGGGGAGGTTTCCCTCCAAGGGACCATTCGCGGCAAGAAAAAGCTGGTCGTCACCGATGAGGAAGGAAACAGCGAGGAACACCTGATACCTCACGGCAAGCACATCATTGTCCAGCCGGGCGATATTGTGCAAAAGGCGCAACACCTCACGGAAGGTGCGAGGGACCCTCACGAGATCCTCGACATCCTTGGCGCAAACGCCTGCCAGGAATACCTCCTCGGCGAGATTCAAAAGGTTTACCGCCTGCAAGGAGTCACGATTAACGATAAGCACATCGAAGTGATCATCAGCCAGATGCTGAAAAAGGTCCGCATCACCGATCCGGGCGACAGCGAATTTTTCTGGGGTGAGCAAATTGATCGTTTTCTGTTTCTTGAGCAGAATGACCGGATAGTCGAGGCAGGTGGTAAGCCAGCGGAGGGTGAACCGATCCTTCTCGGGATCACAAAGGCCTCCCTGGAAACAGAATCCTTCATCAGCGCGGCATCCTTTCAAGAAACCACGAGGGTTCTGACCGAGGCCTCCACCCTCGGCAAAATCGACCGTCTTACCGGCTTCAAGGAGAATGTCATCATGGGTCATCTGATCCCCGCTGGAACCGGCCTCCCCAAATACCGGCACCTGAAAATAGACACCCTCGGGGTGGATTTTGGGGATGAGGATGAGGAGTCCTTTACCGCCGACGCGGGTTGACCTTGAGTCCCTTCAGAAAAAGCCGGGAGCCTTGATCGTCCCGGCTTTTTTTCGTCTGAATCCTATGCTTCACTGCCCGGATCCCGGCAGAGGTATGAAATTTTTTTGAAAAATCCTTGCTTCCAAAATTTTGAGTAGTACTTTGATCCTCTTTCGCTCTAATTTGCCTGAATTTCAATAGAGCTAATCAATCAAGTTCCCTTTCCGCCTCCGTCCTTTTCTTCAAGATGACATGATGGGAGCAGGAAAGCATTTATATCTTTAAACAATGCCCACCATTAATCAACTCGTCCGATCGCCCCGGAAGCTTGTCAAAGGGAAGTCGAAATCCCCCGCCCTTCGGCGTTGTCCCTTTCGTCGGGGCGTCTGTGTTCAAGTGATGACGCGGACTCCGAAGAAACCGAACTCCGCTATTCGCAAGGTGGCCAAGGTGCGCCTGACTTCGGGCTACGAGGTAATCGCCTACATTCCAGACGAAGGGCACAATCTCCAGGAACACAGTATTGTATTGGTTCGTGGAGGCCGTGTAAAAGACCTTCCGGGAGTGCGTTACCATGTCGTCCGTGGAACTCTCGACGCAGTTGGGGTGGAGAAACGTCGCCGCAGCCGCTCCAAATACGGGGTAAAACGGCCGAAAGCCGCAAAGTAAGGAGTTTCTATCATGTCCCGCAGACACAGAGCCGACAAACGGGAAGCCATTCCTGATCCCCGCTACAACAATCTCCTAGTGGCCTCCCTGGTCAATACCGTAATGGAGCGCGGAAAAAAATCCCTCGCGCAACGAATCGTTTACGGTGCGATCGAACGGGTATCCGAAAAACTGGAGAAGGGAGACCCCACGGAAATTCTCCTTGGAGCGCTGGAGAATGCTCGGCCCAAACTCGAAGTGAAGAGCCGACGGGTCGGCGGGGCAACCTACCAAGTCCCAGTCGAAATCTCTTTCGAAAGGCAGCAAAGCCTCGCGCTTCGCTGGATGGTAAATACCGCCCGCAGCCGTGGTGGAATGCCGATGCGGGAAGCTTTGGCACAGGAAATTCTCGATGCCTACAACAACACGGGTGCGGTCGTGAAAAAGAAAGAAGAAACGCACAAGATGGCTCAGGCAAACCGGGCCTTCGCTCACCTCCGCTGGTGATCCCCTTTGATTTAAAGCTGACTGCAAACTGACCGACCATGGCTAACCTCTCAGAAGTAAACTCTTCCGGACGGAAATTCCCGCTTGAATATACGCGGAACATCGGGATTGCCGCCCATATTGACGCTGGGAAGACGACCACGACCGAACGCGTTCTTTTCTATTCCGGCGTCGTCCACAAAATGGGCGAGGTGCACGAAGGCAGCGCGGTAACCGACTGGATGGAACAGGAGCGGGAACGGGGGATTACGATTACCTCTGCCGCGATTTCCTGCCGCTGGACGACATCCGACGGACCCTTTGTGGGGATAGAGCACCAGATTAACATCATCGACACCCCCGGCCACGTAGACTTTACGGCCGAAGTAGAGCGCTCGCTACGGGTCCTCGACGGCGCAGTAGCGGTCTTTACGTCAGTGGAAGGAGTGCAACCTCAATCCGAAACGGTGTGGCGGCAAATGGACAAGTATCATGTACCCCGCATCGCGTTCATCAACAAGATGGATAGGACCGGATCCGATTTTGAGTATGCTTGTAAAACAATCCGTGAGAAGCTCGGGGGCAATGCCCACCCGCTTTATCTTCCGATCGGAGCGGAGGAAAATTTCCGGGGAATGATCGACCTCGTGCGGATGGTGGCCTTTCTCTACGACGAAAGCGATGAGGCGGGAATCAAGTTCGACACCACAGACATTCCCGCGGAGTATGTGGAAGAAGCGTCTGCTGCACGGGAAAAGTTGATTGAGGCTGTAGCCGATTTTGACGACGACCTCGCAATGAAATTTCTCGAAGGCGAAGAGATTTCGGTGGATGAGCTGCGGACGGCGATCCGGGCGGCGACAACGAGTCTCAATTTTGTTGGAGTAATCCCCGGTTCTGCCTTTAAGAACAAGGGCGTCCAGATGTTGATGGATGCGGTGGTCGATTACCTCCCGAACCCCCTTGAGCTGCCAGCAATGCGGGGAGAAAATGATGATGGCGAAGAGGTGTTGATTCGTCCGGACGATAAAGCTCCGGTGGCCGGTTTGGCCTTCAAATTAATGACCGACCCCTATGTTGGAAAACTGGTCTTCTACCGGGTCTATCAAGGGACCTTGAAAAAAGGTTCGGCCCTTTACAACCCCCGTACCCGCAAGACCGAGCGAATCAGCCGATTGATGATTATGAAGGCGGATACCCGAGAGGATATCGAAGTCGCCTATTCCGGGGATATCTGCGCGCTGATCGGCGTCAAGGATGTGGTGACAGGGGATACTATTTGCGATAAGGAACTGGACATTCAATTGGAGCCGCCCTCCTTCCCGGACCCGGTTATCTCGATGTCAATCGAGCCCAATACCAAAGCCGACCAAGAAAAAATGTCCCTCGCCCTCCAGCGTCTTGCAGAAGAGGATCCCACCTTCGTGGTCCGCTCCGACGAGGAAACCGGGCAGACATTGATCGCAGGGATGGGCGAACTCCACCTGGAAATCATCCGGGATCGGCTCTTCCGCGAATTTAAAGTTGAGGCGGAAGCTGGAAAGCCGCAAATCGCCTACCGGGAAACCATCCTTGGCAACTCCGAAGGAACCGGGAAATTTGTCCGTCAATCGGGCGGTCGCGGACAGTATGGGCATTGCGAAATCCGGCTTTCCCCGAACGAGAAGAGCAAGGGAGTCGATCTCGACAATAAGATTGTCGGCGGGACGATTCCGAAAGAATTCATCAAGCCGACTTTCGACGGCATCCTTGAGGCAGCGAACAACGGGGTGGTGGCCGGGTATCCGGTAGTCGACTTCCGGGTAGAACTCTTCGATGGCAGTTTTCACGACGTAGACTCTTCCGAAATGGCGTTCAAGATGGCGGGAATCTTCGCCTTTAAGGATGCGATGAACAAAGCCCAACCAATCCTGCTGGAACCGGTTATGGAAGTGGAAGTGACGACTCCGGACGAGTATCAAGGGGACATTATGGGCGACCTCAACCGCCGCCGTGGCCAGATCCAAGGCATGGAGTCGAAGACGAACATGACCATCATCACGGCCCACGTGCCGCTTGAACAGATGTTCGGATATGCCACGGACGTGCGTTCGCTCTCGAAGGGCCGGGCCTCTTATTCGATGACCCCGTCGCACTTCGAGCAGGTTCCGTCCTCCATCCTGAGCAAAATCGTCGAGACTTCCTCCCGCGAACCTGCCCGCACCTGATCGTTTTTACCCACTCATTTCTGTTCTTTTCCATCCATGGCTACTCAACGCATTCGTATTCGCCTAAAAGGCTTTGATTACCGAATCATCGATCAGTCCGCATCGGATATCGTGGAAACCGCGAAGCGCTCCGGCGCACGGGTTGCTGGCCCGGTGCCCCTGCCGACGCGAATCGAAATCTTCACGGTGAACCGATCGCCGCATGTCGACAAAAAGTCCATGGATCAATTTGAAGTCCGGACGCACAAGCGTCTGATCGACATCCTCGAGCCGACCGCAGCAACGGTGGACGAGCTCAAAAAGCTTAATCTCCCCGCAGGCGTCGACATCACGATCAACGTTTAAGTCTAACTCGAAACCAATCTTCCCCGGTCAATCCTCGGCGAACTAGTTTTTAAAATCTCCGAAACCCAGCGCTGAGTCAGGACCCGATCGATTTCTTTCCGCAACCTCATTATTTTAACCGAATCCCTCAAAGTAACCAACCCGAAGACTAAAGCAGGTCTTTAAACGGGAGCCGATCCCACCTGCCGCTTAGCACCATGAGTTTTACACTAACAGGAAAAAAACTAGGGATGACCCAAGTATTTGACGAAAACAATCGTCTAATACCCGTGACGGTCATCGAAGTGGG
The DNA here is from genome assembly GCA_964417945.1 of uncultured Opitutales bacterium. GTDB lineage: Bacteria > Verrucomicrobiota > Verrucomicrobiia > Opitutales > JABSRG01 > CAYQKH01. Next base: position 54,703 of record CAYQKH010000002.1, on the reverse strand, counting down.
TCCCTGCTCGGTGACCCAGATTAAGACCGAGGAAAAAGACGGCTATCAAGCGGTCCAGATCGGTTTCGGCCCTCAGAAGGAAAGCCGTTTGAGCCAACCTGTGCTCGGTCATCTGAAGAAAGCTGGTGTAGACCCGGTCCGCTGCCTGAAGGAATTCCGCACTGATGATTCTTCAAAGACCTATGAAGTCGGAGAGAAACTGACGATAGACGCCTTCAGCGAAATCGAGAAGGTGGACGTGATCGCGACGGCGAAAGGTCGGGGATTCCAAGGCGTGGTCAAACGCTGGGGATTTAGTGGTGGGCCGGCGTCCCACGGATCGATGTTTCACCGGCGCGGTGGATCCTATGGGATGTGCCAATGGCCGGGTGAAATTCTGAAAGGGAAAAAGATGCCCGGGCGCATGGGTGGGGGAAACCGCACGACCCAGAATCTCAAAGTGGTAAAGGTCATTCCGGAGAAGAACCTGTTGCTGGTAAAGGGGAGTTTTCCAGGCTACAACGGATCGATAGTATCCGTCCGGCCCGCCATCAAGAAACGCAGAGGAGCCGCCTAAGATGAAATTGAAACTTTACACCGCGGACGGAACCCAGAGTTCCGAGAAGGAAGTCTCCCATTTTCCCGCTTTTGATGGGGAGAAGGGAGTAGACGCCTTGCGTCAGGTCATCCTGGCCTACCGCGCAAACCAGCGCCAGGGAACAGCAAGCACGAAAACCCGCGCCGAAGTATCCGGGACCGGGAAAAAACCTTTTCGGCAGAAAGGAACGGGGATGGCCCGCCAGGGAACTCGGAGGAGTACGCAGCATCGCGGTGGAGGGATCGCTTTCGGGCCGAAGCCCCGCGACTATTCCCAGAAATTAAATCGCAAGATGCGGGATCTGGCCTTCAACCGCGCGCTTTTCGAACGTGCTTCGGAAGGGGATCTCTCCCTGATCGAGAATTTCAACCTCTCCGAACCGAAGACGCGAATGATGAACTCAATTGTCGGACAGATCGCGCCGACCGGGAAGGTCCTATTGGTGGACGACCATTTCGGTGACAATGCCGCCCTTGCCACGCGGAACCTCCCACGGGTTGCGGTCACCCGCTCAAGCACCTTAAACAGTTATGATCTGGTTTTTTACGACCAGATCATCCTAACGGAAAAAGGTCTCGATACGGTCCTGACTCGGTTGAATGGAGAATCAGAAGGATGATTGACGCAAATAAAGTCCTACTTGAATACCGGGTAACGGAAAAGGCCTCGGAGCTGACTGCGAATCTCAACCAGTATACCTTCGAGGTGGCGAAATCCGCTGGCCGGAAGCAGGTGCAGCAGGCGGTGGAGCAAACCTTCGGGGTGTCCGTGGCACGGGTCAACATTTTGAACGTGAAGCCGAAATTCACCCTGGACCGCACCCGTCGGCAAAATACCGGGCGGAAGAGCGGCTACAAAAAAGCGATTGTCACCCTCAAGGAGGGCGAAACGATCGAGATGGTATAAACCAGAGAGGAAAAAAATCTCATGCCTATTGTCGCCAGCAAACCCGTCACGCCCGGACAGCGCTACCTCGAGCGGAATAAGAAAACGCTCTCAGGGAAACGCCCGGAACGGAAACTGACCTCCAGCCGCCACCGCAAAAAAGGCCGCAATGCCTATGGCCGGATCACCTCCCGCCGCCGTGGCGGTGGACACAAGCGTCTCTACCGCGCGATCGACTTTCATCGCGAAAAGCTGAATGTATCGGCGAAAGTAGAAGCGATTGAGTATGATCCAAACCGCACCGCTTTGATCGCTCTGATCTGCTACCAAGACGGGGAAAAGCGTTACATCCTGGCGCCCCGCGGCCTCAATGTCGGGGACAGCATCGGCAACGTGGAAAGGGCCACGGAATTCAATGTAGGTTGGTCGATGCCGCTTTCGATTATTCCGCCCTCGACGCGTATCCACGCCATTGAGATGGAGCCCGGAAAAGGGGCAAAACTGGTCCGCTCGGCGGGCAACGCCGCCCAGTTAGTCGGCGTCGATAAAAAAAAGGCGACGGTCCGCATGCCCTCGGGTGAAATCCGCCTGCTGAACTCGAAATGTCGGGCGACGATCGGGATGGTAGGAAACGGCGACCACCAGAAGGAAAGTATGGGCAAGGCGGGGCGCAACCGTTGGAAAGGACGTCGTCCGCGGGTCCGCGGTGTGGCGATGAACCCGGTAGACCACCCGATGGGCGGTGGGGAAGGCCGGACCTCCGGTGGTGGCCACCCAATGTCCCCTTGGGGTCAGCTCTCCAAGGGCTTCCCGACCCGGCCAAAGTCCAAGCGCTCCAACAAAGACATTCTGGTGCGCCGCAACGGACGCAAAGTTAAACAAGGTTAACGTTTTCCGACCATGGCACGTTCAATTAAAAAAGGTTTCTTCGTCGATCCCGGCCTCATGAATAAGATTCAGAAGGCCCAGCAAACCGATGACCGCCGACCGATTCAGACTTGGTCGCGGCGTTCCACGATCACGCCCGACTTCGTTGGTCTGAACCTGAGTGTTCATAACGGTAAAGGCTTCGTCCCGGTCTACGTAACGGAAAACATGGTCGGGCACAAGCTCGGGGAATTCGCCCCGACCCGAACTTTTAAGGGCCACAGCGCTCACACCCAGAAATAACTTTTTATCCGCCATTTCGCCATGCCTTCTTCCTTCCCAGTTGCGTTCCGTCCGTGGTCCCGGTTAACATCGTTTCTGATTGCATTGATGGCGCTGGTTCTCTCCGCAGTCGCCGAGGATGCGCCGATGGAGCGGTTCAGCGGAAAGGTAGGCGCCATCGAAGTTAGCGAAGGACCGGACCTGGTCCTTTGCCGGGGGGGCTCTGCATCGGGATTTCGTCCCGGAATGATCCTCGTGGTGGAGCCGAATGGAGTTCCAGTGGCGGAACTGATTGTGATCGCAACCCGTCGCAATGAAACCGCCGCCCTTATAACTCGGATATCCGCGGGTCGCGATCTGATCAAGGGGGATCCTGTCCGAGTCAAATCCCGAAACGCATCAATCCTTTAAACGTCCCCGTCATGCAAGTCCAAGCTTACACCAAATTTGCCAGAATGTCGCCGAAGAAGGTTCGGGAAATTGCCCGGGAGATTCAGGGACGAAACGCGGCCGACGCGCTTGAGTTGCTCAAGTTCATTCCGCGCAAGAGCGCCCGTCTTCTCGCAAAAACCCTGCAGAGCGCCATCGCCAATGCGGAAAATAACAATAACATCACCGGGGATGTGCTGACGATCGAAAAGGCCATCGTTGAAGATGGTCCCGCCTTTCGTCGATTCCGTCCGGTCTCCCGCGGGATGGCCCACCCCTTTAAAAAGCGAACCAGTCACATCCGTATTGTCCTGACGGACGAATTGCCGACCGCCAAAACCTAACTTCGATTTTTTTCATCATGGGTCAAAAAGTAAATCCAATCGGCTTCCGCCTTTCAGTAAACCGCAACTGGGATTCCCGTTGGTACGCAACGAAACAGGATTTCCCGAAATATATTGCAGACGATCAAAAAATCCGGAGCTACCTCACGGAGAAGCTGCGCTACGCCTCCGTTCCGCGGATTTTTATCGAGCGCGCGAGCAACCGTATCCGGGTCAAGATCTTCACTGCACGGCCAGGGATCGTTATTGGAAAGAAGGGCTCCGAGATGGATAAGATCAAAGAGGAGCTGGGTAAAATCGTTGATCGCGAGGTCCTGGTGGATATTCACGAGATCAAGCGTCAGGACCTCTGTGCGCAGCTGGTGGCGGAATCGGTGGCCCTGCAACTGGAGCGTCGGATTTCCTTCCGCCGGGCGATGAAAAAAGCGGTCCAGACGACGATTTCGATGGGTGCGAATGGAATTCGCTTGCAGGTATCAGGCCGACTGGGTGGTGCGGATATCGCCCGCACCGAGCAGCAGCGTTCCGGTCGGGTGCCCTTGCATACGCTCCGGGAACATATTGACTACGGCTTCTGTGAAGCAAGGACGACCTACGGGGTGATCGGCGTGAAGTGTTGGATCTGCCTCGATGAACCGGAATTTTAAACTGACGGACCATGCCTCTACTACCATCGAGAACAAAATACCGCAAGGTCCACAAGGGCCGGAACCGCGGGAATGCGAAGGGCGGAAACACTCTGGCTTTCGGGGATTTCGGCATCCAAGCCCTGACACGTGGACGTATGACGGCCCGCCAGATCGAAGCGGCGCGGGTTGCGATCACCCGGACTTTGAAACGCCGGGGAAAAGTGTGGATCCGTGTCTTTCCGCAAAAACCAGTGACGAAAAAGCCTGCGGAAACCCGCCAGGGTAAGGGAAAAGGAAACGTCGAGTACTGGTGCGCGGTGATTAAACCAGGCCTTGTTCTCTTTGAAATTTCGGGTTGTTCGGCAACCGTCGCCCGTGAAGCGATGCGCAAAGCCGACGCCAAATTGGGGATCCGTACCCGCTTCGTTTCCCGCGAGGATCTTTAACGCCCAACTTCCCTTCACAGCACATGAAAGCGAAAGAACTCCGAGAAAAATCCCTCCCCGAACTACAGAAAGCCCTGCGGGACACCCGGGACGAGCTACTAAATCTTCGGTTGCGGAAGCAGACCGGCCAAGTGGAGCACTCCCACCGCTTAAAGGAGCTACGCCGGGAAGTGGCCCGTATCCAAACCCTCCTCCGGGAGCAACAGCCGGTTGAAAACCGCTCTTAAACTTAAAACCATCATGACCGATACATTAAAAGTTGAACGCAACCGCCGAAAGGAACTGATTGGCGTCGTTGTCAGCGTCAGCGGCCAGAAAACCATCAAGGTTGCCTACGAATACAAGATTGCTCACCCCGCCTATCACAAGGAGGTGAAACGCAAGACCGTGGTGCACACCCATGACGAGAAAAACGAGGCAAAAGTTGGGGACAAGGTGTCCATCATGGAGACCCGCCCCCTGAGCAAGATGAAACGCTGGCGGCTGGTCGAAATCCTTGAAAAGGCACCAGCCCTTGGGGTCTAAGCAGGAGCCCACCTACATTTTTCAGCAAGAGGAAATCCGATGATTCAGATGAACAGCCGTTTAGAAGTGGCCGATAACACGGGGGCCAAGTCCGCGATGATGATTCGCCGACTGGGGCAGAAGAAGCGCTCCGCAGGAATCGGCGATATTGTCGTGGTTCACGTTCGTGACAGTTCGACGGATGCCACGGTGAAGAAAGGCGAAGTTGTGAAGGCGGTCGTGGTTCGCACCAAGGCCCCGATCCATCGTGCCGACGGCAGCTATCTCCGTTTTGACGAGAACGCCTGCGTCATCCTTGGTAGCGATGGAACGAATCCGAGAGGGACTCGCATTTTCGGACCGGTTGCACGTGAGCTGCGGGCAAAATTTATGAAGATCATTTCCCTGGCACCGGAGGTATTATAATTATGGCAACACGACTGAAATCCGGCGACGAAGTGGTCGTCATTGCGGGAGCCCACAAGGGCAAGCGCGGGCGGGTCCTCTCGTTCATTCCGTCGAAAAACCGAGTCCTGGTGGAGGGGGTAAACCTCCGCAAGAAACACGAGCGGAAGTCGCAGGAGAATCCGGAAGGCGCAATTACGGAACGGGAAGCCTCCCTGCACCGCTCCAACGTGATGCTCGCGGAAACTTATAACGCTCGGGCAACAAAGCGAGGTGAGGGTGCCTGAATCCCCCACGAGGAAGAACCATGGATACACCAGCATTAAAGCAATTTTATAAAGACAAGATCGTCCCCGATTTGATGAAGACCCAGGGCTACAAGAACCTACATCAGGTTCCAACGCTGGATCGGGTCGTGGTCAATACCGGGTTTGGCGTGCAGGACCGCGGGGTTGTCCAGGAGATCGCCGACCAGGTGAGCAACATCGCAGGACAGAAAGCGGTGATCACAAAGGCGCGCATCTCAGTTTCGAACTTCAAGCTGCGGGCGGGCATGCCGATCGGGGCGAAGGTGGACCTGCGGGGCAACGCGATGTGGGACTTTGTCTACCGCCTGATCAATATCGCCTTACCCGCGATCCGGGACTTCCGTGGCGTTCCCGGGAAGTTGGACGGGCGCGGCAATTACACGTTGGGGATCTCGGACATCACGATTTTTCCCGAGATCAACGTCGATCAACAGAAGCGGACCACCGGTCTGGACATCACCTTTGTCACCACCGCAGGGACGGATAAAGAGGGGACCGAGCTACTGAAGCTGCTCGGGATGCCCTTCCGCAAATCCGGCTCCGCCCAATCCAGCGAAACAGAGGCCGCGGTCTCCGCATAATCCTTTCTCAAAAATTATTTACTATGGCTAAAAAATCCTCCATCGCCCGCAACAAGAAGCGGGAACGCCTGGTCGCCAAATTCGCTAAAACGCGCGCTGAGCTGAAGGCCATCCTCGCCGATCCCGAAACCGACGACGAGGCCTTCTACGAAGCGCAGCGCAAGCTGACCAAGCTCCCCCGCAACTCCAGCCCGGTGCGCTTGCGCAACCGTTGCAATGTAACCGGACGTCCGCGCGCCTACCTGCGCAAGTTTGGTCTCTCCCGCCTCACCTTCCGAGAACTGGCAACCGGCGGCCACATCCCAGGCGTGACCAAGTCGAGCTGGTAACCTTTAGCATTTGATCCTATGGCTATCCATGACCCAATTGGGGACTTCCTCACGATCATCCGTAACGGCAGCAACGCTAACCGGGAGACGGTGACCTGTCCGCATTCAAAGATTCGCGAAAGTCTCTGCCAGATTTTTAAAGACGAAGGCTACATCACCGATTATCGGCCCGTCGAGGAAGGTTCGTTCAAACAGTTGGAGGTTTCCCTGAAATACGTCAACGAGACCCCCGCGATCACCGGCTTGGAACGAAAGAGCAAGCCCGGGCGTCGCGTTTACTACGGATACCAGGATATTCCGCGGGTTCTTGGAGGCCTCGGGATCGCGATCCTGACGACATCCAAAGGGGTGATGCGCGCCCGCGAGGCCCGAAAAAACAAGGTGGGTGGAGAACTCATCTGCAACATTTGGTAATTTTTACGCACACGCAACCAACATAAGAATGCAGGGCGGGGCCCCAAGGCGCGTTAGACCGGCCGTCCCGTTCCATAATTCGAGACATCATGAGTAGAATTGGAAAACTGCCCGTCACCCTACCAGATAAGGTAAAGGTGGAACTTAATGGGAACACGATCCGTGTCGAGGGACCCAAAGGAAAACTGGAAAAGACATTCCACCGTTGTGTGGCGATTGAGGAAACCGAAGGCCAGATCAAGGTCGAGCCGGCCAATCGGAGCCGTCTCGCCCGTTCCATGCAGGGAACGGCGCGCTCAATCATCAACAACATGGTGGAGGGTGTCCTGACAGGCTATTCCAAGGACCTGGAAATCCATGGTGTTGGTTTTCGCGCCTCCGTGCAGGGGAAGGTTTTGGATCTCTCCCTCGGGTATTCGCACCCGATCCAGCACCCGATCCCGGACGGGATCACGGTCACGGTGGCGGAAAACACCAAAGTAAAGGTGGAGGGTGCGGACAAGCAGCTGGTCGGTCAGGTGACCGCCGCGATCAAGTCCTACTATCCGGTGGAACCTTACAAAGGTAAGGGAGTCCGGGTGGTCGGTGACTTTGTCCGCCGCAAGGAAGGTAAGAAAACCGCTTAATTTCGGGAGGCAAGATCATGAAACTGGACAAGAAAAAAGAACTTCTGCAAAAGCGCCGCTGGCGGATTCGCAAAAAAGTCTCCGGGACGACGGAGCGTCCGCGACTCTCCGTGCATTTTAGTAACAAGCACATTTACGCACAGTGCATTGACGATGAAGCAGGCAAAACCTTGCTTTACGTATCCTCCCTGGACAAAGATCTTCGGGACCAAAACCTGCGGGCGACGGTAACCGGGGCGACGGAGCTGGGGAAGATGATCGGTGAACGCGCGAAGGCGGCAGGAACCGAGCGGGTAGTTTTCGATCGTGGGGGGCGTCGCTACCATGGATGTGTCAAGGCCTTTGCCGACGCGGCCCGGGAGGCCGGCCTAAACTTTTAATCTTATTTAGTATGAGTAATGCGAATCGCAACTACCCGTCGGCTGCAGCCGAATCTGAGGGGCCCACCTACGTCGACAAAGTCGTCTTTATCAATCGCTGCGCCAAGGTCGTGAAAGGCGGCCGCCGCTTTAGTTTTTCCGCCCTTGTCGTCAGCGGAGACCAAAATGGCAAAGTTGGTGTCGGATACGGAAAGGCCAAAGAAGTACCCGAAGCCATCCGAAAGGGCACCGAGAGAGCCCAGAAGCAATTGATCGAGATCCAGCTGAACGGGGACACGATTCCCCACCAGGTTCTTGGCGAGGCCGACGGCGGGAAGGTTCTGCTGCGTCCTGCATCTGAAGGGACGGGAGTCATCGCGGGAGGTGGGGTGCGCGCCGTCCTGGAATCGGTGGGGATAAAGAACGTCCTCTCCAAGTCCCTCGGATCGAACAACCACCTCGCAGTGGTAAATGCGACGCTTGACGGACTGAAACAGCTTCGCTCACACGATGCTGTGCGGGAATTACGCCGGTCGGTCAACGACGCGGACATCGAAGAAACCCTGGAAGACATTAAAGCTAACGCCCACGAGGCCGGCGAAGAATCCTAAACTTTTAACCTCCTGATACGATGCGTTTAAATCAATTACCGAAAGGCCCGAACCGCCCGAGAAAGCGGGTTGGAAAGGGCGAGGGGAGCGGCCACGGAAAGACCTCCGGGCGCGGGCAAAAAGGACAGAAGAGCCGCTCCGGCTTCAGCCAGCGCCCCGGTTTTGAGTCGGGGCACATCCCTCTCTACCGCCGACTACCCCGACGTGGATTCAACAACAAGAACTTCCGGACGCAATATGCGGTGGTCAACCTTGGCGACCTCGCCCGGGTGGAAGCCGACACGATCGATCCGAGCGCGCTTGAAGCGGCCGGGCTGATCCGGAAGGGAAGTATGCGGGTTAAGATCCTTGGAGATGGGGAGCTGGATCGTGCCCTGGTTGTGCATGCCCATAAGTTTTCCTCCTCTGCCGTCAGGAAGATTGAAAAAGCGGGCGGAACGGTGATCACCCTGGAAGCGGAGACCGCTGAGGCGAAAGCCGAAGAAGCCGACTCCCCTGATTCCGAATCCTCCTGATTCCTGCCCGAACTCCAAAACCTGCCCGCCTTTTAACCTTTCATGCTTTCCGCGTTCACCAACAGCCTGAAGATACCCGAGCTTCGGCAACGGATCATCTTCACGATCGCGATGCTCTTCATCGCCCGGGTGGGAGCCAATATCCCCCTGCCGGGATTTGATCCTTCGCCGATTCGTGATTTTTTCGCCGATGTCGCGAATACCGGGGCGGGGGGCGGTCTCCTCGGGCTCTACAATATGTTTACGGGCGGAGCCCTGCTGAACGGGGCAATCTTCGCACTGGGAATTATGCCCTATATTTCTGCGTCGATCATCATGCAGTTGATGGGAGCGGTTTTCCCGACGATTGCCCGTCTCCAGCAGGAGGGGGACATCGGTCGCCAGAAGATCAACCAGTTTACCCGCTACCTGACGATTGCGATTTGCCTGGTGCAATCGATTCTTCTCTTATCGGCCCTGACCCGGAACCCTGGCGCGCTAATTCAGGGATTCGACCCGAATGTCTATGGTCCGATCATTATCGTGAACGCGACGTGGTTCATGATCACCTCGACCCTCTTCCTGACCTCCGGGGCGATGATCCTCGTTTGGTTGGGAGAGCAGATTACCCAGCGGGGCATTGGTAACGGAATTTCGCTGCTGATCACGGTCAGTATTCTGGCGGACCTCCCGGGCGCAGTCTCGCAGCTGATCACGATGTTCAACACTCCGGTGGGTGCGGAAACGCAATCCCTCGGATTGCCGCAGGGGATCCTGATGGGGGTGCTTTTCTTCGTGGTGGTCGCGGGGCTGGTGGCGGTGACGCAAGGGCAACGGAAAATCCCCGTCCAATACGCGAAGCGAGTGGTTGGGCGGAAGGTCTATGGCGGGCAGAGTTCCTTTCTACCGCTAAAAGTCAATTACTCGGGCGTGATGCCGGTTATTTTCGCGAGTGCCATCCTGATGTTTCCAAATCAGATCCTGACCTTTCTCTATGGCGCGACAGGAGTGGTTTTTTTCCAGCGGATGGCGGAATTCATCGCTTGGGGGACTTGGGGTTATTATACGACCTACGGTCTCCTCATCTTCATATTCAGTTACTTCTGGGTCTCGATCATGTTTAAACCGATCCAGATTGCGGATGATCTGAAAAAGTATGGGGGGTATGTCCCCGGGGTGCGTCCTGGCGAGCCGACGGCACGCTTTCTGGACTACACGATGACCCGTTTGACCTTCGCGGGCGCGACCTTCCTTACGATTATCGCGGTCTTTCCGGACATGCTGTTGAACTTTTACAAAATCCCCTTCCGTGTTGCCCTCTTTTTTGGGGGAACCGGCATGTTGATCACGGTGGGGGTCGTTCTCGATACGATGCGGCAGGTGGAGACCTACCTCTTGCAGCGCCATTACGACGGTTTTCTAAAGAAGGGGCGGATCCGGGGCCGCTCGTCCCGTTCCCGTCAGGCGCTTCCCGACCAGAACTGGAAGGAGTCCCTCGACCTCTGGAAACCGTTCATCCTGATTGCCGGCGTCCTTCTTTCGCTCGGTCTGATCCTCTCGTTTTTCAACACCTGAGTCCGGCTACCCGTTCTTGAAAAATTTACCGAGCCTGAACTCCGAGATGCTTCGCCGATCCGCCACCATTCCGATTAAGACCGGAGACGAACTGGGCCGGATGCGCCAGGCCTGCACGGTGGCGGCGACCATCCTGGACCGCCTCGAATCGATGGTGGAACCCGGCGTGACGACCTACGATCTCGACCAGGAATCGAAAAAGCTGATGGATGCCTACGGGGCGGTCAGTGCCTGCTTTAATTACCGTGTCGGCTCCCGAGTTTTCCCGGCTTACAGTTGCATCTCCGTCAACGAGGAAGTCGTTCACGGCATCGGCAGTCTGAAGCACACCCTAAAAAATGGGGATATCGTAACTCTGGACGTGAATATCGTCTACGAAGGCTTTGTTGGAGATAATGCCAAAACGGTCGGGGTGGGGGAGTTGGCCGAGGAAACCCGGAAGCTGGTTGAAACGACGGAGCGAGCCCTCTTTGCGGGAATTCAAAAGGCGACCGCCTCGAACCGGGTCGGTGATGTTTCCGCGGCCATCCAGCAATTTGTTGAAAAACGTGGTTACAGCGTCGTGCGCGACTTCGTAGGCCATGGCGTTGGGAAGTCGATGCATGAGGAACCTCAGATTCCCAACTTCGGCCGCCGGGGAACCGGCCCGAAGCTGAAGACGGGGATGACCCTTGCGATCGAGCCAATGGTCAACATGGGCGGCCCCGAAGTAGATGTCCTTGCGGACGGTTGGACGGCCGTCTCAAGGGATCGCCTGCCGACCGCGCATTTCGAACACACCGTTCTTATCCAGCCCAGAAAAGCTGAAATTTTAACGTTTCCGGAAAAATAATTCTTTTCAAAACCGTCAACTTCCTTATTTTAATCTGTTTCTCCCTATTAAAGGACTTAAACCAATTTCTGACTATGCCACGAATTCTTGGTGTCGACATCCCCGGCAATAAAAAAATCGAATACTCCCTTCGCTACATTTACGGGGTTGGGCCCACTCGCGCCCGCGAAATTGTGGCGAAGAGCGAAATCGATCCGAATACCCGTGCGGACAACCTCTCCGAGTCGGAATTAAACAAGATTACCCATTTGATCACGGAAGAAAAGTTCGCGATCGAAGGGGACTTGCGGCGGGAGATTACCGGGAACCTGAAGCGTTTAATGGCGATCCGTTGTTACCGCGGGATCCGGCACCAGCGAAGCCTGCCGGTGCGGGGTCAGCGGACAAACACAAACGCCCGAACTCGAAAGGGCGCCAAGAAAACAGTCGGAGTGGTTCGGAAGAAATAAACTTTACCTTTATCAGCACCCATGAGCGACGAAAAACCCGCCCCCGAAGAAAACAAAACGGAAGAAGCCGTCACCGCGCAAGCGGAGGCTCCGAAATCCGCCAATTCCGTCCCGGAAGCGAATGAGGCTCAGCCGGAAAAAAAGGAGGAGACGGCGGCCGATCTCCTGAAGAGCGATCTTGGGGAAATCAAGATCCGCCGAGCAAAAGGGAGCAAAAACATAACAAGCGGAATCGTCAACATACTGGCCACCTTCAACAACACCAAGGTAACGTTCAGCGATGAGAAAGGGAACGTGATCTCCTGGTCGAGCGCCGGAAAGTGTAATTTCCGCGGGTCGCGGAAGTCGACTGCTTACGCGGCGCAAATCGTGACGCAGGATGCCGGCCGGGTTGCAATGTCGCACGGGATGAAAGATATCGTCGTGAAGGTAAAAGGACCGGGGATGGGGCGGGATTCCGCCATCCGCGCACTGCAAAACCTCGGCCTGAATGTCCTATCGATCGTGGATGTTACCCCGGTACCGCACAACGGCTGCCGTCCCCCAAAACGCCGCCGCGTCTAAATTCGAACCTGAACTTCCCCCCCAAACCTTCCGCTTCCTTAAAAGATGTCTCGTTATACCGGACCGACTACCCGCATCAACCGCCGTTTCGGCCAAGCCATTTTCCCGCCGAACAAATCCTTCGAGCGCCGTCCACATCCTCCCGGGCAGCACGGGCCTCGTCTGCGCCGCAAGCTGAGCGATTACGCGCTCGGTTTAAACGAAAAGCAAAAGCTTCGTTTCATGTATGGGCTGACGGAAAAGCAGTTCCGGCTTACGTTCGAGCGTGCAAAACGCCAACGGGGGGTCACCGGTGAAATTTTCCTCCAACTGCTGGAAACACGACTGGATAACGCCACCTATCTTCTCGGGTTCACAAAGACCCGTGCGGCCGCTCGTCAATTCGTGAACCACGGCCACATTGCGGTCAACGGGCAGAAGGTCGACATTGCGAGCTATCAGGTTTCTCCCGGGGACGAAATTCAGGTGCGCGGACGCAGTTCCAGCCGCCAAGTGGCAACCCGTAACCTGGAAGACAACCAGTATCGCACCCCTCCGACCTGGTTGACCCTCGACGCCGACCAACTCAAAGGAACGATCAGCCGGACCCCGGAACATGAAGAGCTGGAAACCGGGATCAACATCCAGTTGATCGTTGAGTTTTACTCGCGCTAAACGGCAGCGAGCAGTCGACCGAAATTCCTTTCACATCCAATCCTTGAACAGAGAAGCCATACCATGCCGAAGCGCCTAGGAAAGTTCGAATTACCCAACCGGCTGATTAAAGACGAAGAATCAGCTACCGATGTATACGCCAAATTTGTCGCCGAGCCATTTGAGACGGGATATGGGCACACCTTGGGGAACACCCTTCGCCGGGTTCTGCTGAGCTCAATCGAAGGAACGGCTATTTCTTCGATTAAAATCGACGGGGTGGACCACGAGTTTCAGAGCGTGGAAGGGATCATGGAGGATGTCACAGACATTGTTCTGAACCTGAAGAAAGTGCTCTTCGTGTCCCACAAGCGGAACGAAATCAAACTCCTGATCGATGTGAACAAAGAGGGTGAGGTCACCGCGGCGGATATTCAGCAGGACGCAAACGTGGAAGTCATCAACCCGGACCAGGTGATCTGCACGCTGAACAAGTCGATGCGTTTTCTCGCGGAATTGGAAATCCGGACCGGCCGCGGATATTGCCCCGGGGAATTGAACAAAAAAGAGGAACAGGCCATCGGAGTGATCCCGATCGATTCGCTGTTCAGCCCGGTAAAATTGGTAAAGTATTCAGTGGAAAACACGCGGGTGGGTCAAATGACAGACTACGATCGACTGATTCTGGAAATCTGGACGGACGGGCGCATTACACCCGATGAAGCACTGAAGCAGTCGGGCGCGATCCTCAAGCATCATGTGGACATTTTCGAGCAGATCTCTGAAGAAGACATCGAATTTGAGAGCGAGTCCAAAGAAATTAGCGAGGAACAGAACCGCTTGCGCAAGCTTTTGAACATGAGCGTAAACGAGATCGAACTATCGGTTCGGGCGGCGAATTGTCTCAACAACGCCAACATCACAACCGTTGGTGAATTGGCGATGAAGAGCGAGCAGGAGATGCTAAAATACAGAAACTTCGGGAAGAAGTCGCTCAACGAAATCAAGGCGAAACTAGAGCAGCTCGGACTCTCACTCGGGATGAAGATCGACGAGCGGCTGCTGGAAAAGATTGCCGACTGAACCTCTACCTCATTCCTTTCATGCGCCACGCAAAGCACAGACACCAACTGGGAGTAAAAACGGCCCATCGAGCGGCTCTCCTCTCGAACATGGCAGCGTCCCTGTTGAGGCACGGCCGGATCCGAACAACCCTCGCAAAGGCCAAAGCGCTGCGTCCTTTTACGGAAAAGGTGATCACCACGGCGAAGAAGGCCCGAAAGGCGAATGATCCGCAAAAAGCGCTGCACTACCGTCGTCAGGCCCTAACCAAGGTCCGCAGCCCGGAGGTTGTGCAGTATCTATTCAACGAGCTGGTCGACCAATTCCTGAACCGCGAAGGGGGCTACACTCGGATTTACAAGCTGATTCCCCGGACCGGTGACGGCGCAGAAATGGCCTTGATCGAATTAATTTCTGCCTCTGACGAGGGTTATTCAAAGCGGCGTAAACCTTCCCGGAAGAAGGCGAAGGCCACGGCGACGGCCCCCGCGGGTGCAGGAGCTTCCGCAAAAGAAGCCCCCGAATCCGAGCCGGAATCGGAAGAGCCGAAGGCGGAGGCCGAAGAGATGGATACCCCTGAAGGAAGCGACACGTCTGATGCGAAAAATCCGGAGTCGGACGATTCAAAGGAGAGTTGAGGTCGGAAAAAACTTTCGGGCTTATTCCGGAGGCGACTTTCGGGGTTGACCGGATCGGTAACCGGTAAAGTTGTTACGCTAGTTTGTAGCAGGGGGGGGGCGACGACGAGGATTCCCTGGATTGGAGTTGTCCGACAAGGGGTGTGCACTCAGATTAAAGTAATGATTTTCATAGACATCAGCTTGTTGGCGACCCTTTACCTGACAACAGGCCTGTTCCTGATCTTCGGGCTTTGGCTGTATTACGATCGACGGGACCGGAGGCAGTATGAAAACCTGCGCAATCCGACGGTCTTTGTTTGTGTTCGATGCAACCGTATCTATTCCTTCAAAGATGGGACGCGCACAGCGGCCTGTCCCGATTGTAGACACGTGAATATTCCGCTGCGCTTTTAATGCCTGGCGGGGGCAATCTTCTCACCGAGAATCCATGCACCAGACCGTAGCCGTTCTAGATTTTGGTTCCCAGTATACGCAGGTAATCGCCCGCCGAATTCGCGAATGCAGCGTCTATTCCAAGATAGTCCCATACGATGTATCGGCGGCGGAGCTGAAGAAAGACGGGGTCATGGGCATCATCTGCTCGGGGGGGCCGGCGAGCGTGCTTTCCTCGAAGGCACCGATGCCAGACCGAGAGCTTTACAAACTCGGGGTGCCGGTGTTGGGCATTTGCTACGGGTTGCAGTTGATGGGACACCTGCTCGGAGGGAAAGTGGAAAAAAGCAGTCAGCGTGAGTTCGGGCATGGGCAGCTGACCGTGCGGAAGAAAGGCCGTCTCTTTCAGCGTCTACCAAAGGAGCTGCGGGTGTGGAATTCGCACGGTGACCGATTGACCCGCTTGCCCAGTGGATTCGAGGCGATCGGAACGACGGAAAACAGCAGCTATGCGGTGATTCAGGATCCGAAACGGCACTTTTACGGATTGCAGTTCCACCCGGAAGTTCACCACAGCGAGCGTGGCAATGAAGTAATCCAGAACTTCCTCTACAGCATATGCGGGTGCAAGGGTGACTGGTCGATGGCGGATTTTATTGAAGAGGCGGTGGAATTAATCAGGGAAACGGTGGGGAAGGAACGGGTCGTCCTCGGCTTGAGCGGCGGGGTGGACAGCTCAGTTACGGCGGCATTGCTCCACCGTGCGCTGGGCAGGCAATTGACCTGCGTTTTTGTGGACAATGGGTTGCTCCGCCTGAATGAACGGGAACAGGTGCGACGGCTTTACGGGGAGCACTTCCACTTGGATCTCCAGGTGGTTCGGGCGGCCCAGCGTTTTCTCGGGGCGTTGAAAGAGGTCACGGACCCGGAGCGGAAACGGAAGATTATCGGCAAGGTCTTTATCGAGGTTTTCGAGGACACCGTATTGAAGTTGAAGCAGAAGGGAAATTACGCCTGGTTAGCGCAGGGAACCCTTTACCCGGATATCATCGAAAGTATTCCCATCGGCGGGAATCCCGCTTCCTTGATCAAGAGCCACCACAACGTGGGCGGGCTTCCGAAGCGGATGAAACTGAAGGTGCTGGAACCGGTAAGCCAGCTTTTTAAGGATGAGGTTCGCAAGGTGGGGGCAGCCCTCGGGCTGCCGAAGGAGGTCCTGATGCGACAGCCGTTTCCCGGCCCGGGTCTGGGTGTGCGTATCATCGGGCCGATCACGCGGCGGAATCTGAAAATCCTCCGTCTGGCGGACGCCATCTTGCATGAGGAAATGATGAAATCGGGTTTTTATTACAAGGTCTGGCAAAGTTTTTGCGTTTTCCTTCCGGTGAAGACGGTCGGAGTGATGGGTGACGAACGCACCTACGAGAACGTCATCGCGCTCCGCGTGGTGGAGAGTGTCGATGCGATGACGGCGGATTGGGCGCGGTTGCCCCACGACCTTCTTCGAACGATCAGCACCCGGATCATCAACGAAGTGTCCGGGGTCAACCGGGTGGTGCTGGATATCAGTTCCAAGCCCCCGAGCACGATCGAATGGGAATAAAGGGATTGCGGAACCTTGACCGGGCACGACATGTATTTTCTTATATGGAATACCTTCGACCTGCGATGAACCGTAACCTCCTGATTGCCCTCCTCGCCTGCATCATCCCGGTCCTTTCGGTTTCCGGTGCGGAGTTGCCGGAAGGGGCCGAAGCGGAGGCGTTGATCCGAATGGCAAGGGAACATTTAGGCGGGGACGAGAAGCTGGAGTCGATTCAAAGCCTGAAGTATGTCGGGACGATCGACAGCCCGGACCGGGACCGTGTCGGAACCATCACGCTTTACCTGAAAAAACCGTTACAACAGCGGATTGAGATCGAAACGGAGAGTGGAATGGGCGAGATCACGGCGGTGAATGGCTATGAGGGTTGGATCCTGATCCGTGGCATCGACGAGCGCCTTTCCGAGGTAAAGGTGATGGATCCCCAGAACCTGAACCGGATGCTGGTTAGTACTTGGGAAAACCTGCACTTTTTCGCGAAGCCGGTGGCCTACCATGGGAAGATTCATCACCGGGGTGAGACTGAATACCGCGGCCGTCCAGTTTATGAGCTGCACGTAGTTTACCCTGGAGGAACCCCGACCTACGTCCGCTTCTTCGACCGCCATACCGGCGAACTCGTCGGATCGCGGACGGACGACGGACTGGAGTTTATCGAGTCTGGGATGATCCTGGTGGACGGCATTCAGTTTCCGCGTAAGATCGAGGCCTTGCGGGGTGAGCGCCGAATACACATAATTACATTTGAGGAAATAGAGGTCAATCCGCCGCTCGATGATGAACTTTTTGAATTTCCGAGTAATGTTCAGGTAGCCAAGCCTCTTCCCAGCCTGGACGATTACCGGAAATGAAGCGTTACGCCTACAAGGATCCAAGCGAATTCAAACGATTCCTCCGTGCGGTCGACCGAGCGAACTCGGTAAGCGATCTCTCGGGGACGGTGGCGGAGCTCCTCGAGAAGATTCGGACGGGGGGCAATCGGGCGCTGATCGACCTGACGATAAAGTTTGACGGCGTGAAACTGAGCCCGGGAAAGCTTCGGCTGGACTCGGAGGAGATCCATGCCGCAGGGAAGGCGCTACCCACTCGGGTCCGGAAAGCGATCCGGGAATCCATTCGTTCGGTCCGCGATTACCACCGTCCGACCTTGCCTAAGTCCTGGACGGGGAAGAACGCACACGGGGCGACGGTTGGTGAGCGCTATTATCCAATCGAACGCGTGGGGATTTATATTCCAGGAGGGCAGGTTCCCCTTGTTTCCAGTGTGGTGATGACGGTGGTGCCGGCCCTGGTGGCCAGGGTCCCTCAAATTGCGGTATTCACCCCGCCTTCGGCTGGGCAACCCGGCGGTCGTCCCAACCCGTCCCTGCTGGGTGCGCTTGATCTCTGCGGCGTCGATGAGGTCTATACATTGGGAGGAGTACAAGCGATCGGGGCGGCTGCCTACGGCACTCGGACAATCCCCTCGGTGGATAAGATTTTCGGCCCTGGGAACGCCTACGTCAACGAGGCGAAGCGGCAGGTCTTTGGGCGGGTTGGCATTGACCTGCAGCCGGGACCTAGCGAGGTGATGGTGATCGCGGATGATGGAGCGGATCCGGCGCACGTGGCCGCGGACCTCCTCGCCCAGGCGGAGCATGGAACCGGGAAGGAGAAAGTTTTCCTCGTGACGTTTTCGAAGGAAATGACAGCTGCGGTCCAAGGCGCAATCGGATTCCAGCTGCCGCGCCTAAGCCATGCGAAGGCGATCGAGCGGGTGCTGAAAGGCCGTTTCTTCGTTGTGGAAGTGGAGTCTCTCGAAGGGGCAATAGCGGTCGCGAACGCGGTCGCGCCGGAGCACCTCGAACTTCAGGTGGCCCGCAAGGCCATCCCGGTGCTGGTCCGGGGAATCACGACGGCGGGGGCGATCCTCCAAGGCTATTCCACCCCGACGGTATTGGGTGATTTCGTGGCGGGTCCTTCCCACACACTGCCGACCGGACGGACCAGCCGTTTTTTCAGCGGGCTGCGTGCAGTTGATTTTCTCAGGCGCACCAGCACGATCGAGTACGACGCAAAGTCCCTGGCAGCGGCTGCGCCTGCAGTTCGCACCTTCAGCGAGATAGAGGCCCTCGATGCGCACGGGCGTTCCCTTGAAATTCGGCTGGAGAAAGGTGCGCTCAATGACCGCTGAGCCGCAGTCCGGGCCGGATTCGCTGGCGCGGGAGTTCATCCGAGAACTTAAAGGGTATGTGCCCGGCGAGCAACCAAGGGGGCGTGACTGGATCAAGCTCAACACCAATGAAAACCCCTATCCTCCGAGCCCTCGAGTGGAACAGGCGATAAAGGAGGCGATTCCGGGCCTTGAACGTTACCCCAACCCCAAAGCCCAGGCGGCCCGTAAGGCGATCGCGCGGGATTCGGGCTTGGGCCCTGAGCACGTCCTCGTCGGCAACGGGTCCGACGATGTCTTAAATCTGGTTTTCCGTGCCTTTACGGGGCCGGAAGCGGCGGCGGGAGCGCTGGATCCGAGCTATTCGCTGTATCCGATTCTCGCGGGTATCCAGGGGACGCCGTTTGTTCGCGTGCCACTCCCGCCCGACCTTGAATTCCCTGCAACCGCGATCGCGGAGAGCGGGACCCGGGTATTCTTTTTAACCTCTCCGAACGCGCCGCTTGGGATTGGTTTCTCCAACGCGGAGATCCGGGCCCTTGCGGAGATATATGAGGGGTTGCTGGTTGTGGACGAAGCTTACGGGGCTTTTGCCAAGGAAAGTGCGCAAACCCTTCTCGAGCACCATCCCCGGTTGGTCGTGACCCGTTCTTTTTCGAAAAGCCACAGCCTTGCCGGGCTGCGGATCGGCTACCTTCTTGGTCATCCGGAAGTGATCGGGGAGCTGGACAAGGTGCGGGATTCCTACAATGTAGATGCCCTCGCTCAGGCAGGGTTGGTGGCCGCCCTGTCCGACCCTGATTACTACCGCGCGACCATCGGGAAGATTAAGAATATCCGCAACTATTACCTCGGCTGGTTTCGGGATCTTGGCTGGGATACGTTCCCCAGCCAGGCAAATTTCATTACGACCCGCCCCGTCAGCGGCAAGGGTGAGGTCGGAGTGGAAGTGGCGGAATCGTGCTTCGCGTTCTTGAAGAGCCGGAAGGTCCTTGTCCGACATTTCCCGCAGAGCCCGCTGATCCGTGAATGCCTGCGGA
Source organism: uncultured Opitutales bacterium (assembly GCA_964417945.1). Classification (GTDB taxonomy): domain Bacteria; phylum Verrucomicrobiota; class Verrucomicrobiia; order Opitutales; family JABSRG01; genus CAYQKH01. The sequence goes on along the minus strand of CAYQKH010000002.1, from coordinate 34,690 downwards.
TTTCGGTGGGCGACGAGGACCAGATGGAAGCACTGGAAGAGGCGGTCGAGGCTTGGATCAAATCGGAAAAAGCCTGATTCCGAGAGAGCCGTTCTCCTGAAGCTTCAGGTTGCCCTCGCCGGTTTGATACGTTTTTCTGAACCGGATATGGAAAAAAAGCGCACGGCAACGGTTTCCCGTGAGACGAAGGAAACAACCATTTCAGTGAATCTCAATCTGGATGGATCGGGGCGGGCATCGATCGACACCGGGATCCCTTTCTTCGATCATATGCTGACGCTCTTCGCCCGGCATGGTTTCTTCGATCTGGAACTCAAGGCGGAGGGCGACATCGACGTGGACTACCACCACACCGTGGAGGATGTCGGCCTGGTGCTGGGGCGGGCAGTGGCGGATGCGGTTGGCGAGAAGCGGGGAATGGCCCGCTACGGTTTTTTCCTGTTGCCGATGGATGAAGCCCTTGCCCGGGTGGTGATCGACCTCAGCAACCGGTCCTACCTGGTTTACAAGTTGGACGTCTCGCTCGATACTCCGATGGTGCGGGACTTCAATATCCACCTGATGAAGGAATTCTTTCAGGCTTTCGCGAACGAGGCAGGCTGCAATCTTCACTGCCTGGTGGAGTATGGGGAGGAGCCCCACCACGTGGCGGAGGGAGTAATTAAGGCTTTCGGCCGGGCTTTGGACCGTGCGACTGCCCTGGACCCCCGCCTCGGAGACTCTTTGATGAGCACCAAAGGATCTCTATAACCGGTATGGAGCCTTTCTTCCCGATCGACCCCCCTCCCAGGATTGCCGTTCTCGATTACGGGATGGGTAACTTGCGGAGCGTTGTGAACGCCTTTCGCTTTGTGGGCGCGGAGGTGGTCCTCGCCGAATCCTCCGACGAGTTGGACGGCGCGGAGGCGCTTGTTTTCCCCGGACAGGGCGCGATCGTGGATTGCATGCGGCGCCTCCGGGAGACTGGCTTGGATGGGGTCATCCGGGAGTGGGTGGCGGCGGACCGCCCCTTTTACGGGATTTGCCTGGGGCTTCAGGCCCTTTTTGAATTTTCGGAAGAAGGAGAGACGGAGGGGCTTTCGATCTTTGAGGGAAGGGTCCGCCGTTTCCAGCTACCCCCGGAGTTGAAGATCCCGCACATGGGATGGAACGCGGTCCGCTTTCGGCCGGGTTTTGGCCTGGTTGAGGAATTGAGCGCGGACACGGAGGCCTTCTATTTCGTCCACTCCTATTACGTGGATCCGGTCGAAAAGGACCTCCTCTGGTGCGAGGCGGATTACGGGGGCTGGTTTTGCGCGGGGATTTCAAAAGGCAATTGTTTTGCCAGCCAATTTCACCCGGAAAAAAGCCAGCGAGGTGGATTACAGTTGTATCGAAACTTCCTCGAGTTGACCCGGCAGCACAATCGCGCACTATGATCGTGTTTTGCAGCTTTCCACACCAACCTGAATGAACATGGCAGACTCCGCAAAACTCAACTTAGGCGATCAAGCAATTGATCTCCCCGTCATTACCGGCACGGAGGGAGAAACAGCCCTCGATATCCGGAATTTGCGAAAAGACACCGGTATTATCACGTATGATGATGGCTACGGAAACACGGGATCCTGCCTGAGTGGCATTTCCTTCATCAACGGGGAGAAAGGAATCCTACGGCACCGCGGATACGCCGTCGAGGAGTTGGCGGATCACTCAACTTTTCTGGAGGTGGCCTACCTCATCATCTACGGGGACTTGCCCTCCGGGAAAGATCTGGAGGATTTCCGTAACCTGATCCATAACAACGCCCAGATCCATGTCGATCTGGAGAGGCATTTCGACGGGTTTCCATCCGATTCGCATCCGATGGCGATCTTGTCGGCGCTGTTGAACTCCCTTGGTTGTTATTACCCATACCTGGCGACCAATGACCGTGATCAAGACGTGGTAAACTTTGACGAGGCGGCGGCGCTGGCGATCTCAAAGATCCGGAACCTGGCGGCGATGACCTACCGGATGCGAAAGGGTATGCCTTTTGTTTATCCGGATCCGCACCTGAATTACACCGGAAACTTCCTGCACATGATGTTTTCGGAGCCCTATCGGAAGTATGAGGCGTCGGAAACAGTCAAGCGTGCCCTGGATCTCTTCCTGATGTTGCACGCCGACCACGAGCAGAATTGTTCGACTTCCACGGTACGGATGGTGGCGTCGGGTGGTGCCAATCTCTTCGCCTCGGTCTCGGCCGGGGTGTGCGCGCTCTGGGGGCCGCTCCACGGAGGGGCGAACATGGCGGTGATCGGAATGCTGGAAGCAATCCACAAGGACGGGGATGACGGATCCCGGTTCATCAAGGCGGCGAAAAACAAGGAGGCGCGCCTGATGGGATTCGGGCACCGGGTCTACAAGAACTTCGATCCCCGGGCCAAGATCCTCGGCAAGGCCTGTGCGGAGGTCTTGGCGGAGCTGCAAGGAGAGAATAATCCGCTTCTCGACATCGCGAAGAAGTTGGAGGAGGCGGCGCTGGAGGATGAGTATTTTACCTCGCGAAAACTCTATCCCAACGTGGACTTCTACAGTGGAATTCTCCTGCAGGCGATCGGGGTGCCGACAGAGCTTTTCACGGTAATGTTTGCAATCGGTCGACTGCCCGGATGGTTGGCGAACTGGCGGGAGATCGCCACTTCGGCGAGCGGAAGAATTCATCGGCCGCGGCAGATTTACACCGGTCCGGCAGCACGAAAATTTGTCCCTATCGAGGAGCGATAGGCCAACTTACTTTCCGGTTTTGGGATTCTTTTCCGCTCCGAGAATAAAATCCTCCCAAGAGAGGCCGGTAAGGCGCGCGATTCCGTTATAAAGCCGGAAAAGGGCGACAATCATAATAGCCATGCTGGGGATAAAGATAACGATGTAGCTGAGGCCCTGCATCCGCCCGAGTTCATCATTAAACTCCGGGGTGCCGGAAGGGCTGGTCACAACAATCCGTGCGAGGACGTAATTGAGGACGGCGCTGACAAGGAAGGAAGCGCCGACCAGCCAGGTGCAGCTTTGAATGAGGGACTGAAAAGCAGGTCGACTGTTTCGCTGACGAACTGCTTCCTCGATCCGGGGCAGGTCGACCAATTCAGGGTTGAGGAGGAGCGTCCGCACGAGCGGCATCGGGGTATACTGGGAGAGAACGACGAGAAAGCCGATGACCAGCGGGATGGCGGCTTCTTTGATCGCGATCCATTCATTGGGGAGACGGAGAAGGCCAATTCCGCCGGTCAGAACCACGCTGATGATACCGAGGACGGAAAAGAAGTTGAATTTTCGCCGTGTGAAGAAATCGAAAATTCCATAGCCGAGGGGGAAGGCAAGGGCCACGCAGAGATTAAGAGCCGGGGAAAACCCGAACCAATCGTCTCCCTTGGTGAGGAGAAGGATGGGGATAAGAATATTGAACCCGAGGTTGAGCCATGGGTTTTCGCGATTGGGCGGAGGGGTGGACGGGCGTTTGGGTTCGCGACCTTGCATGGGGCTTAGGGATTGAACAGGATGAGCGGGTTGGCAAGAGTGATTCTCCTCGATATCGGCGGGGATCCGATTCTGTCCCTACCGTAAACCCTCGAAACCCGCTATGACCAAGCATCGGAACAGTGCACTGGATAAGATCCTCGGCCGGCTGGACGATTTGGATTCCGTCAACCTGACCAATTTGGTGCAGCGGCTGGCTCGGGAGCGCCGACTCCTCGAGACGGTGATCAATACGATGCAAGACGGCATCCTCGTAATCGATGAGAACGGGATCATTCAGTATGCCAACTCGGTGGCCCTCCGCCTGATCGGGCTAAGAGGGGGTTCGGTGGGAAGCGCGGTCCTCTGGAAAGTTGTCCCGGACCTCGCGCGGACGGTGGATTTCCATTACACGGAGGACGGGATCGACGCCCCGGACCGGGTCGTGAGCCAGGAGATGGAATTGACCTATCCGGAGCGCCGCTACGTTCGTTTTTACATGGTGCCCCTGAACGAGCGGATCGGCTCCGCCCAGGACCGGGGATATGCAGTCGTCCTGACCGATATCACCGAGGAGAAGACGAGTACCCAGGAACTGATTGAGAACGAGAAGATCAATTCGATCATGAATCTCGCTGCGGGGGTAGCGCACGAGCTTGGCAATCCCCTGAATTCGCTGACGATTCACCTTCAATTAATGCAGCGTCAGACGGACACGTTGAAAGATGACGCCTCGGCGGGGAAACTGAAGGCCCAGTTGGAGATCTGCTGCGGGGAGGTGGCTCGCCTGGACGGGATTATCGAACATTTTCTCGAGGCCGTCCGGCCTGAAACCCCGGACCTCGGGGACGATTTTGACCTGCAGGCGGGCCTCGCCGAAGTCCTGAAGGTGCAAGGCAGCGAGTTGGAGGATAAGGAAATCGAAGTGGATGTAGAGGTGACGCCCAACCTGCCGCGGATCCGAGCCGACCGAAACCAGATCCACCAGGTGCTGTTCAACCTGATCAAGAATGCGATGGAGGCACTTTCCCCCGGTGGAAGGATCGAGATTCGCAGCCAGAGTGATGCCCAGACCGTTTCGCTCTTCATCATCGACAACGGTCCGGGAATTCCCCCGGAGGTAATGCCAAAGGTCTTTCAACCCTACTTCACGACCAAAAAGGAGGGGCATGGCCTCGGCATGATGATTGTCCAACGAATCATGCGGGACCATGGCGGGGATATCGGGATTGAAAGCCGCCCGGGAAAGGGCACCCGGATCACCCTGCGTTTCCCACGCCAGGATCAGCGAGCTCGGATGATCGAGTCCTCAAGCAACCATGAAGCCTTTGAGAATTGTAGCGATCCTCCTTGCGGGACGAAATGACGCAGTTACAGTTTAGGGGATGCCTGAGAGTATTTTAATCGTCGATGATGAGAAGCACACTCGTGAAGGGCTGCAGATGGCCCTTGAGGAGACCTACGATGTCTACCTTGCACAGAGTGCGGATGAGGCCTTCAACCTGATGGAGGCGGAGGATTTCGACGTGGTCCTGACGGATCTGCGGATGGCGGGAAAAAGCGGCATGCTGGTAATCGACAAAGCGCTGCGCCTGCCAAAGCGCCCGATCTGCATCATGATGACGGCTTACGGGAATGTGGACACGGCGGTCCAGGCGATGAAGCGGGGGGCGTATGACTTCCTGACGAAGCCGATGAACCTCGAAAAGCTGGAAATTCTGATCAAGCGGGCGCTGGAATCCCGACACCTTGAGGCGGAGAACACGGCGTTGCATGAGCGGCTGGACCAGAAGTATCAATTCTCGGGGATCATCGGAAATTCACGGGCGCTCCAGAACGTGATGGAGACGGTGAAGCGGGTCGCCCAAACGAAGGCGACGGTGCTCTTGCGCGGGGAAACGGGAACGGGGAAAGAGCTTTTTGCTCAGGCCATCCACCAGAACAGTCCCCGCAGTCGGAAGACCTTCATGGCGGTGCACTGTGCCGTTTTGGCTCCAAGCCTCCTTGAAAGTGAATTATTTGGCCATGAGAAAGGAGCCTTCACAGGTGCGAATGAACGGCGGCTCGGACGGTTTGAATCCGCGGATGGAGGAACCCTCTTCCTGGATGAAATCGGGGAGATCGACGCTTCCACCCAGATCAAGCTGCTCCGCTTCCTTGAGCAGCGGAATTTTGAACGTCTCGGGAGCAACAAGCCTGTGCAAGTGGATGTGCGGCTGATCTTCGCGACGAACCGCGACTTGAAGGAAATGGTGGAAAAGGGGCGCTTCCGGGAGGACCTCTATTACCGTTTGAACGTGGTGCCGATCCAGCTTCCGCCCTTGAGGGACCGCCCTGAGGACATCCCGCTGCTGCTGGATCACTACTTGAAGGATTTCAGCCGTGAGAACGAGGTGGAGCCGGTAGAGTTCACGGAGGGAGCGAAACACGCCCTGATGCAGTATCGATGGCCGGGAAATATCCGGGAGCTGCGCAACTTCTGTGAAAACGTAGTCGTGATACGGCAGGGAGGAACCCTGACGGAATACGACCTGGATCCCCGCTTCCTCAGAGGGGAAGAGGAGGAACCTGACAAAGGGGAAGGGCAGCGAGTATCCCGGGCGCTCTCCCGCGAGGAAAACGAGAAGCGCCTGTTGCGCAACGCCCTTCTCCAGACACAGGGCAATCGTACGAAAGCGGCCGAGCTCATGGGGATCAGTCGGCGAACTCTTCACCGCAAACTGGTTCAATGGCCGGAGCTTGATGTGTCAAAGCCGTGACACCGCGTTTTAAGCTTTATCCGGCAAGACATCCGATTTCATCATAGTGAAATAGCGAATGGCAAACCTCTTCCCCGGATCTCTCATGCGTCACCTTTTCCTTTATTTCCTTTGCTGCGGATTGATCTCGACCGCTTTGGACGGGGAAGCCATCCGGGTGGGTGGCACTGACTACCTGGAGTCCGGGGTTGCCGCCTTCAAGGAGTCCGTTCTCTACGGTGAGGAGCTGGAATTCGTCCTCGAAATGGGTGGTTCCCGGCCCGCACGATTTTCCCTCGACCGCGCCGCCATTGATATTGGGCTCCTTTTCCGGGATACCGAGGAGGCCCCCTTCTTCAAAGGTTACGAGCGTTTGCCTCTCGGCTATCAGATCCTGACCGTCGTCGTTAATGAGGACAACCCCATCGATTCGATCCGGCTCAACCGGCTCGCTGGCATTTTCGGCCAGACGGAAGAGTTCGATTTCGCCTTGTGGGGTGACCTCGGGTTATCGGAGTGGGTCAACCGGCCTATCTTGCCCTATGTGGTCTCTAGCAAGGTCGACCTCTCTTCCGAGTTTTTTCGGCTCCGAGTCCTTGGAAATCCACGTTACAAATTGAATGTCCGCGAAGCGGCCACCCCCGACCAGGCTCTCGACGTCATTCGCAGCGAAGCGACCGCGATCGCACTGACAGGATTCCTCGACAAACGTCTGGATGGACTGAAGGTGGTCGCCTTGACTTCCGACATTCTTGAGACTCCCACCCGCCCCAATGCGGACAGTGTCCACTTCGGGGATTATCCCTTGAAAGTGCCCCTTGACCTCTACTACAGAGTCGACCGGACAACGGTCCTGAGACCTTTAATGGAATACCTTCTCTCCGATGCTTTCGCCGAAGCACTTGTCACCTCCGGGATTCTTCCCCTGCCCAAGAATTTCCGGGAACGGACGCTTCTCGACCTTCGGATGCAGAGATAGACGGTGTCCCGGGTTTTCCTTCAAAAGCAATTGACAGCCCTCTTCTTTCTCCGACATTTTATTACTTCCGCGGGCGTAGCTCAGTTGGTAGAGCGCGACCTTGCCAAGGTCGAGGCCGTCGGTTCGAACCCGATCGCCCGCTCCATCCCCGGTTTGTGACCGTTTTTTTGATTGGGGTGGCCGAACAATCTGTTCACAGATAAAAGGTTTTTGTTTTGCGATTTAGAATGTCTTTGCAATGCATTTTTACAGGGTATGCTTGCAGACATGGAGTATCACCCTCGAGATTATTTTTAATTAATTTGGAAAACACTGATAATTAGTGATTTAAAGAATTTTATTTATTTTTGGCACGTATTAGGCTTTAATCACGGTATGACCTTCAGGATAAAAACGGCAAAACAAGTGCTCAAACTTCGTGGGTTGTTGGTGTACAGTAGTCTGTCACTGTTGTTTCTGACCGGAGCGGAAGGGCAAACGTGGGACAACGGAGGATCTGGGAATAACTGGACGACGGCGAACAACTGGAGCCCGAATGGGACGCCGGCAAACGACGGAACGGCGGACGTTACATTTGCGTCGGGATTCTTTTTCAACAACTCGAGTTCGAATGCGAACCAAGCGTGGGATTTAAATCGGTTGCAATTCAACGGATTTCTGAGCACGCACACGGTTACGGGGCAAACCCTGACGATCCAGACGTCAATCACGCACTCGGGGGTTATCTCCACGGCGACGATCAGCAACGCAATCCAGCTGCCGAACACGATCACGGTGAGCAACGGGAACAGTGCGCCGATCACGTTAGACGGAACGGTCTCGGGAACCGGTGGATTAACCAAAGCGGGCACGGGAACGCTAACCCTGGGGGGGACCAATACCTACACAGGGACGACTCAAATATCGGGAGGGACGCTGGTTTTCGGGAACAGCAATGTCATATCGGACAGTTCGGACGTTGTCTTATCCAGCGGAACACTTGCGTTGAACGGAAACAGCGACACGGTGGGAAATCTAACCCTAAGCAGTGATTCGACGATCGACCTTGGGACGGGAAACGTCATATTGACGTTTAGCGGAGCGACTTACACGGGGGGTCAGTTGACGGTGACGAACTGGGATGGTTCCACATCCGGAGGGGGTTCGGATCAGGTCCAATTTGGGAGTGCTCCGAGTCAAATCTTTTTGGACAATGTTTATTGGTCCGATCGGAACATTACGGGAGCCAAGCTGGTGGGGAGTGAAATTGTCCCGGTTCCGGAACCCTCAACGGTAGCGGGAGGAATCGCGCTTGGATTGATGGTCGTGATCCAGACCATTCGGAAGCTGCGGGCCGCCAAGACAATTTCAAGTTAACGCCTTGCGCATTTGAACCACGGCGTTGCCGCGTCGAGGGAGTCAGTAAGGATTTTCTAAGCTATAAAAAAACGATCTGCGCGGGGGAGCAGAATCGCTCTGATGTTTTGATTCGCCGTAATAAGTGGAAGATCCTTAAGCAGCAATAGGATAGCAGACGACGGGTCTTTATCGATGAGACCGGGTTGAACACAAAAATGGCTCGGCTTTATGGGCGTGCGCAAAAGGGAAAGCGTTGTGCGGATCATGTGTCCTACGGCCAGTCGCAAAGGATAGGGTGCGGAAAATACCATTGAAGGCCAAGGAGGGTTTTCGAATTTCTCCCACCTTACGGACCTAAACTCAATCCCATTGAAAGGCTCTAATTTTCAAGGACTTGGCTGAAGCGGAGGCGTTGTTCGAGAAACTGGACATTCGGTTCGAAAAATGACTCCGGCGTTTCTAGTTTGAGGTTGAGCCAAGCTTCCTGGAATTCGAGGAAAATTTCGTAGGCGAAGGTCGACTCCTCAGTTTTCTCGTTGGTAACAGAATACTTCAAGGTCCAGGGAATTCTTTGAAGAAAATTCGGCGGTTTGCGGACGGGTTCCTTAGGGTATTCGGATAAAATAGTGTAACGCAGGACCCCGCGACGGTTCCCGGCGAGATTTTTGGCGTAAGACCAGAGGTTGGATGGAGGATCGGAGACAAAGGTGTTTTTTGGGATCCAGAAAAAGCTGAGGCGCACCTCGGGATTAACCTCGCGGACCATGACGAGGGATTCCGAAGCATCGCGTTGCGGCGGAAGGGTGACCCATCCTTGAAAAGGATCGGTCTGGAAGCGGATAGGCCCCTGAAACCGAGCGCGTGGCATTGTGACGCCGTCAAGCTCTTCCCGCACCAGATTATAAGTGAAGCGGGCAAAGGCCCGCCCGGGTTTGGGAGTGGAGTCAAGGGCCCGGTTCTGGATGAGTTTCTCGTTGGTGGACGGTTCTGAATCGCCGGGCTGTGACCAGGCGAGGGTAGGCAAACCGGCGAGGAAAGGGAGGAGCAGGCAGGGCAGGGGAAGCGCACGGATCTTCATTTATGGAGTAATGTAGGTTTTTAGGGCAGCAATCTCCGCCGTATATTCCTGCTTCGTAAGGTCACGGAAGTCCAACCGGCGATAGGTGCGGGTGTTGGGAGTGCCGGGAGGATAGTATCCTTGAGCGAGCTTGGTATGAAATCCCCAGTCCCGCGTAGGAGCGCCGTAAACATCGCCGGAGCCCCAGGGCTCGGTGGCGACCTCGCTTTCGAAGAGGGAGACGATGGAGCCGCGCATGCGGAGGGTTCCGTCCCAGTCCTCGAGGAAGCGAGGGAAATTCTCCACCCCGCCGGAGTATCTGCCGCTGCCGGATTTTCCGGAGGGCGTCAAGCCGGTGAGAATGGCGGCGGAGACTTCGGTGAAATAACCTTTGCGGTCCCCAGCTGACTTACCGCTGTTGGCGTCGTTCCAGTTGTCGCTGAGGATATTGATGGCGTCGGCGGCGAGGGCGGCGGGGGGCTCGATAGCAACGTCATTCACATCCGGGTCAGTGGCAGTGCCGGTATCCGGGTCGCCATCGGCGTTCATGTGTCCCTGGACATACATGACGTTATTGGTGGCGAAAGTGGTGCCGTAAATGTCTTTTGCCCGGGCGAAGGAGGGATTGGGAATTTGCTGGGCGTTCTTGATCTTCACGCCCCAGCCATCCTCACTGGGTTGAATGTTATCCTTGCGGGTAACGGTAGGGCCATCGGGGAATTCGACGAAAAAGACGCCGTTCCACCAGTTTTCCGGGCGTTGTTCGATGGCTCCGCCCCAGTCTCCCTCATTATTGTTGTGGACGAGGGTACGAAGCTTGCCGACGTCGACCTCGACAAGGTCGACGGCTTTGCCGCGGCGTTTGTCGCGGAGGCCGGAGGTCACGGTTTCTCCGGAACCGGAACCGGTGCTGGAGAAAAATTCAACATCGGCGATGGGATCGGCCGAATCATCGAGGACAACCTCCTGCGGTTCCCCGGTCCCGGCATCGTAGAGGATGTCCCCGTTGGCATCGCGCTTGAAGGTGACGAGTTCGTAGGTGCCCGTGGAAGTATCAACCCGCATGGTGAGACCGGCCTTGTAGGAAAATTTCTGTTTTTCGGTTTCCGGGGCGTAGGCAGGGTCGGTCTTCGCCCGGGCGGGGCCGACGATTTCGTGTGCGTAGTTGAGGGCGTCGTCGACGGCGGCGGTATCCGGATCATCTTCGACATAATCGGGGATATCGACCATCGGCTTTTGTTCAACTTGGTGGTCCTGGGTGAGGAGATTGCCACGCCATCGAGCTGCGGCGATATGGTCGAAATCGTCGACCGTGCTGTCGAGCCACTCGGAGCCGTTGTGCATGTTTGTTACAGAAAATTCGGTATCGCCGTCGAGAAAGGCGACAGTGCCATAGCTATTGCTTTTCCCGCTGTCCGGATGGCGCCCGTGAAAAAGATCGCCGGAAATGGTCACAGGGCCGAAAAACTCGAGGCTGCTGTTGGCCTGAATGTAGGCGGCGCCATTGACGTGAACGGGGCCGGTGACGTCCATTGCAGGACCGGGGGCGATTTCCATCGTCATATTGTAGAAGATGGCGTGGGAAAAGAGGGGGGCATCCCGAACTTGGAGTTCCTGACTGCTGTAGGCGATAAAATCGCGCCCGTTAAAGGGATCCCGGATGGTAGCTTTCCCATAAACCGCGACTCCCCGGGCGAAGACCCGACGTCCCTTGAGTTTATCGGTTTCGTTCCCGGGGATATTGGGATCGATGTAAACCCATTCCCCGCGGGGGATGATGCCGGCGATGATCTCAGTAGGGTAGGTTCCCCAATCTTCGAAGGGGTCGTAGGGGTTTGGCGGTTTGACAACGTTGGAATTAAGGAAGTTGGAGCCGGTATCGGCATAAAAGTTGTAGAAATGAGCGGGCAGCTCAAGGGGGTTGCCACCGGTAATGGGCATGAGGGCGTCTTCGGGGAAGGCGTTCTGGGAATCAAACCGGCGGCGAAGCTCGGCAAAACCATATTCGGAGATGGCTTCAGCAGTAAATTTGGCCTCAAGCCACATATTGTGGCCACGGTTGAGGCGGGTTTCGGAAACGGAATAGCGTAATACGCTTCCGAGGATGACGGAGGTCCCGATAAGGAGGATGACGACAATGGGGATGGCGGATCCCTGGCGCCGGTTTGTTTGGGAGAAGGAAGGATTCATGATCAGCCGCGGGGTGTGATGGTGAAGTTGTAGGTATCGGTCAGGCGTTTAAATTCATTGCCATGGAGGATTTGGCCTTTGACCATAATGCTCCGGTCTTCGTAGTTGAGAAACAGTTGGCCGTTGGCGAGCCCCTCAGAAAGTTCGACGACCTTTTTGGCACTTTGGAAGTTGGCGACGGAGGGGAGGAGAGTTTCGACTGCATTATCGGAAGCGAGCTTGTAGTCGGTGGTGGCGTATTGCACCTCCCACTTGCGAATAGGTCCCCGGGTGGTGGCGGTAGCATCGCGGTAATAGGCGACAAGGCGGGTAATATACTGGGGATCGTCGAGGTTGGGGTAGGGCTCCTGGAAAATCAGAACGAGCAAGTCCCCGGTTTGCCCCTGAACTTTTCGGTCTTTCGCCTCGTTGCGGTCAGAGGTGGCGATAGCATCGTAAATGAAAAAGTGGTTTGCATTGCGTGCGATCTCAGTAAGTTCGCCGGTGAAGTTGCGCATATCCCGGTTGATATTCGCTTTCTGAGTGCTGATAAAAAGGGCCATCTGGGCTTGGGTGAAAGCTCCGAAGACGCCAACCATGACGATGGAGAGGATCGTCATAACAAAGAGGATTTCGGTAACCGTAAAGCCGGCCGCCTGGCTGGAGGATTTTTTGTGCATGATCTGACGAGAATTAATAGGTGACAACGGAAGACCGGACGATTTTCAAGTTCCCAAGACGGTAGGAATTTGTGACAGGCGAGCGCCAGGCATAGGCCATGCGAATGGCAACCGCGGGTTGATTATGGCCGGTGGCCAGATCCTCAACTTGTGGCCAGACCCAAAAGTCCATATTTTCGATCGTGCTGCCGTTCTCATCGACATTGATGGTCAAATTTTTATAATTCCAGGTATTCAAATAAATCGGGTCGTCGGTTGTGGAATCGATGACGGTCTTTAGGGGGGAGCCAAAGGGATCACTGATGGCTTGGCGAATTTCCCCATACGGGAGGCTTTTTAATTGCTCGAGGTAGCCCACAGTGGCGTTCATGGCGGCGGAATGATAGATGTTTTCTTCGGTAATTTTCCGCGATTGCAGCACGCCGTTAAGCAAGCCGACCGAAAGCATCGAAAGGATGACCATGGCGACCATCACCTCGACCAAAGTCATGCCCAGGAGGGATGATCGTATTCTGTCCAGTGCCGAATTTTTCATTTCTATTTTTAACCTTAGGGGGTTCCGGTCACAAAAAAAATAAAACCTTAAGAACCCCCCGCTTTTTACAAAGATTTTCAATGATCCTTGGTTTTATTCTTTAATTGTAGGCTCTCTTTACAAAGCCTTTACGGGTTGCGATTGAGGAAAGGTAACTTGAATACAATATAGGGAAGGACCATTCTACGGCAATGAAAACAAAAGCCTTAATTAACCGTCCTGAAGGCCTTGCGGTATTCGGGGATGCTTTCCCTCCGGAGGCGGCTCCGTGGGAATGGATTGCGGCGATTCGTCCCGCTTTGGAGGGTTTGGACTGGAAGCGTTATCGCCATTCCTCGGAGCGGGAGATTCCGCCGGGAATCCACGCGGAAGGGCCGGTCTACGTGCATGAGAGCGTGGACTTGCCGCACACGGGGACCCTGATCGGTCCCGCTTTTATCGGAGAAGGCTGCGAACTTCGCCCAGGTTTCTACATCAGAGGGAACGTGATTGCCACCCGGGCGTGTGTCCTGGGGAATTCCTGCGAATTTAAGAATAGCCTGTTGCTGGATGGCGCAGAGGTTCCGCATTTTTCCTATGTGGGCGATTCGCTTTTGGGGAACGGTGCGCATCTCGGAGCGGGATCCATTCTCTCGAACCTGCGATTCGACGGGCGGGAGGTTGCGGCCTGGACCCGCGAAGGAAAAGTTCCGACGGGTTTACGAAAACTGGGAGCCATCCTCGGGGACGGAGCGGAGATTGGCAGCAATGCGGTGCTGCAACCGGGGACGGTCCTGGGACGGCGTTCAGTCGTGATGACGGGGATGGTCTTCAATGGCTTTCTTGAGCCGGAAACCCTGGCCTACAGCCGGGAGAGCACGCAGCGAGTTCGTCGGCGCGATCTTTAGCATTGGCTCGTTGGATCTACGTGGCGGATACGAGATTCCCCTTTCAGTCCGCCGGAAGCCGACGGTTGTGACGCCTCATTGATGAAGGATCTCCATAACTTTGGGATGGAGGACGGCGTTCGCGCAAATGACAGAAGTCGCCCCGACGGGGTCGTTGCCTTCCCAGTCGGTAATGACGCCGCCGGCTCCCCGGATGATGGGGATGTGCCCGACGAAGTCCCACTCCTTGACGACAGGGTCGGTCATAATCTCGGCCCGTCCGCAGGCCACCATAAGGTAGCCGTAGGCATCGCCCCAGCTTCGAAAAAGGCGGCATTGGCGGGCGAGCTCCGAAAAGGCGGAATCGGGTTTGAGCTCAGCGGGCCGACGAGGATCGGTGGTAAGGAGGAGGGCTCGGTCGAGGGAGTCGACAGCGGAGCAGCGCACCGGTTTCCCGTTCAAGGTCGTCCCTTTTGCCGATCCGATCACCAATTCGCGAAGAAAGGGCTGATGGATAGCACCGAGCACAGGTTGGCCCTTGTGTTTAAGGGAAATGAGGGTCCCGAAAAGAGGAATCCCGTAAGTAAAGCTGAGGGTGCCGTCGACGGGATCGAGGACCCAAACGAAGTCGGCGTCGGGATTTTCCTCACCGTATTCTTCACCGATAATCCCGTGATCGGGATAGGTGTGGTTGATAAGGCGGCGAATGACCTCCTCGGCGCCCCGGTCCGCCTGGGTGACGGGGGTATCATCCCCTTTGAGGACGATCTCAAGGGATTCGTTCCGGAAAAGCGGATTGATCACTGCCTCACTTTCCCGCACGAGCACTTCTATGAATTGACGAAAAGGGTCCAAGTCCATGGACTACAGCTTTGGTGCTACCCCGAGGATTGTCAGGGGAAAAAACGCCCGCCTTTCGTTCCGCCCATGGAGAAGACACCGTTGCATATTCTGGATTTCGAGGGAAATACCCGTTGCGGGATCGTAGAGTATGGGGTGGTGACCCTTGTCGCGGGGCGGATCGTGGACGTTCAAACGCGACTTTGCCGGGGGGACGGGCCGATCGATCCGGTGGACAGCCGGTTGCACGGGATCCGCAACCGCGACCTTTTGGACCACGAACCGGTGGAAAGCGACTGGCTATTCTTTTCCGGCTTGCGCCGGACAGGGCCGCTTGGCGCCCATCACGCTCCGGTCGAGGATTCGCTGATCCGGAAAGTCTGGCCCTACCCGGGTCCGGTTCCGGACTTCCTTAACGGAGGAGAAATGCTGAATGATTGGGGCCCGTGGATCGACACCCGACGCCTCTACGCCCATCTTTTTCCTGACTTGGATAGTCACCAGTTGATGGACCTGGTGCGCCTTTTTCATTTGGAGGAGGAATTGTCCGGGCTGGCCGGGGAATATTGTCCCGAAACGAGACGGAAGCATCACTGCGCCTTGCACGACGCGCTGGCCTCGGCCCTTCTCTTGAAGCAGGTGTATCGGCTCCCTGGATACGAGACGGTCGATCTCTGGTGGCTGCTTTTCAACAGCGCGGCAAAGCGCAGCACCCGGGAAGATTGGCTACAGGGCGAGCTGTTTTAGCCCGGATCCGCCGCCTGCGAAGTTACGGGATGACGCTGCAATTTCGACGGAGGAGGTCCATGAAGTGGGCAAACCGGAGGCCGACTTCGGGAGGCGAGGTATTCTCAGTTTTTCCGTCGAGGATGGCGTTGAAGGTCTTCCAGGTGGTCTCGGGGGCGGCCGGTTCGAGGTCTTCCATGGGGACGCGGAGATTCCCCTCGGTTTTCTTAAAGATATGGCCCCACATGCCAAGGCGGATGATACCCTTGTTGCCGACGAGGTCGATGTAGCCGTCGCATCCATAGGAATCGCCGCTCATACTGACGGTGAAGAGGACTCCGTTGGCAAAGCGCCCGCTGAGCGAGGCGTTGATTTCCACTCTTGTTCCGCAGTAGTCAAGGTTCCCTTCGAGAGCGGCGACGTCGGATTCAACGACGTGGACCATCGTATTAATAAGGTGGGAGCCGGTATCGAAGAGGAAGCCGCCGCCGCTAATTTCCGGTTCCATTCGCCAAGTGCCGGTAGCCAACTCCTTCCAGTTCTGGTGGACGGTGCCGACCACGCTGACGAGCCTGCCGATGGCACCATTTCGGATCATCACCCTGGCTTTCTGGACTTCAGGGGAGAGACCGCCTTGGAAGCCGACGACGACCGTCTTGCCGGTTTCGTCCCGCTTGGCGATGACGCTGCGGGCTTCCACCTCGTTGAGGACCATGGGTTTTTCGACGAGAACATTGAGGCCGAGGTCGAGACAGTCGAGGATCCCCTGACAATGGGCGTTGTGGGGGGTGGCTATAAAAGCGACATCGGCCTCGATCCCGGCACCGCGGTAGGCGTCGAGGTCGGGGAACATGGGAGGCGGCTCCAGATCAAGGGCTTCGAGGCGGTCCGCAGCGGATTCGCGGGCGGCTTCACTCGGCTCGATAAGGGCAACAAGGCGGGTGTTGGGGTAGGCGGCGAAAGATTTGAAATGGACCTGCTGGACCATTTTTCCGCAGCCGAGAACAATCGTTTTCCGTTCAGGCATGTTTGGTTTCGGGTTTTAAGAAAAAGGCAATTTCCTGAAAGGCGGGAAAACGAGACAAAAATTGCGGAATCACGGGGTCTGGTCGATGAACCGGCAGAAGTCTGCAACCGGAACCCTGGGCGTGCGGTATTGATTGATAGGATGGTCGGGATCCGGATAACCGAGGGCGATTCCGCAAAGGAGCCGCTTTTCGGGCGGGATCCCGAGCTGGTCCTTTATGGAAACCGGATATTCGGCGAAAGCGGCCTGGGGGCAGGTAGCGAGACCGAGTTCGAGGGCCTGGAGCATGATCGACTGGAGGAACATGCCATAATCGAGATAGGAGCCGGCTTCGAGAAGGGGGTCGAGAAAGAAGAGGAGGAGAGCGGGGGCCCGGAAAGCGCGGTAGTTTTCCGCCCACTGGGCAAGGCGCCCGGCCTTGTCTTCTCGGGCGATGCCGAGGGCTTGGTAAAGCTGGAAACCGGTGGCGCGTCGCCGCCCAAGATAAGGTTCCTCCCACTGGACAGGGTAATAGGTATAGTCGTGAGTTTCCTTATGGCCCTGCCGAAAAGCGTCGACGAGCCGATCCTCTAGGGCGCTCTTGGCGGAGCCGGTCAAGACGACTACGGACCAGGGCTGGGTATTGGCCCCGGAAGGCGCCCAACGGGCGGCTTCGAGGATTGTTTCAAGGGTCGAGCGTTCGACCGGTTTCGGGAGAAAGGCCCGGGTGGATTTCCTCTGATGAAGGGCTTCGGAAACTGTCATAGCCCAACCCTAGTGTGCGTTCGCAATTGGCGAAAGGGCAAACCATCGGAAGGTTCGATGCCACGCGAGGGTAGGTCCGCCTGAGGACCCGCTTTGAGGAAAAGTTGTCAAATGGGAGGAATCTGCACAGCGTATTGGTTATGGTTTCCTCCTCCAGCGACAGCACGATGTCTTTCTCCGCGTTCGACCTCAGCCGGGACGCGTTGCGGGATTGGGCGGTCGCGCAGGGTGCAAAGCCTTTTGCGGGCGATCAGATCCGGGAATGGATGTATTCCCGGGAATCGTTCGACCCCCGGGGTTTCAGCAACCTCTCCCGGGCCTTGCGGACGGCGCTTGCGGCAGAATTCAGCTGGGACCTCCCCAAAGTGGACACCGTGCTTTCCTCTCGGGATGGAAGTGAAAAGATCCTCTTTCGCACCGCCGACAAATTGTTCGCGGAATGCGTTCTTATGCCCTCGGAGAAGCGTGTCACCTTGTGTGTGAGCAGCCAAGTCGGGTGTCGTTTCGGCTGCACCTTCTGCCAGACGGGGAAGATGGGGTTGAGCCGCCACTTAAGTTCGGGAGAAATCCTCGGCCAGGTCCTTCTGGCCAACCGGAGGCTGAAGGAAAGCGGTGATCCCCGAAGGCAGGTCACCAATGTGGTTTTTATGGGAATGGGCGAGCCCCTGGATAATTTCGATGCGGTGGTGGAAAGTTGCCGGACCCTGACGGATTCCCGGCTTTTCGGGTTGTCTAAGCATCGCGTCACGGTGTCTACCGTCGGGTTGGTTCCGGAAATCCGTCGACTGGGAGAAACGGTGGCGGTCAGCCTTGCGATCTCGCTGCACAGTGCAGATGACGCCCACCGCAGCCGGATGATGCCGATCAACCGAAAATACCCGCTGGAGGTGCTGAAAGCGGCACTTTTGGACTACCCGGTTCAGACGCGTCATGGCATTACTTTCGAGTATGTCATGATTCGTGGGGAAAATGATTCCCTTCAGGATGCGCGGAAACTGGTGCATTTCGTCCATGGTTTGAAGGCCAAAGTTAACCTCATCCCGATGAATGCTCATCCGGGCAATCCGATGCAGGCCAGCGAAGCAGACCGGCTTCGCGCGTTCCAGAGTTATTTAAGTGAACGCTCGATCCCCGCCCCCATTCGCTACAGCAGGGGACAGGACGTAAGCGCAGCCTGTGGACAGTTGGCGACGAAACGTATAGGTGAGTTGGCCCTGAGCCCGCGAGAAGTCCTGCGCGCGCGCCGACCATCCGTTTCCTAACGGTCCGTGGCCCCTCCGGTTTTCTTTCCGCTATTGTCAGGAGGGGGCGACACAAAAAAGTCCGGACCCCGGATCTGCTCCATATTTTCCATGGCCCAGGGAGAGATTAGCGGGGAAGAAAACCAGTGGGCTTTGCCCGGCTTTTTTTCTGCACCAAGATTGTCGTTTTCCAGATTAAAAAGTTTTTGATTATCAAATATGATTCAAGAGAAACCCTAAACGGGTTGGTTTCCGCAAATCGGGCACTTTTGGGGGTTGGATGACTTTTTCAGTTGCATCGCTAAGGCGCGCTTGGCAAGTTTTTTGGTTTTTCTATTTATAGCACACAAATGGAACTTCAAAAACTCAGCGTCAGAAAACGAGAGGCCTCTGGACGGGGAAGCTCGCGACGTCTTCGCAAGGCAGGAGACATTCCGGCCGTAGTGTATGGACGAAGCGGCAATCAACCTCTTGCGATTAGTGAAAAAGAATTTCAGGCCCTCTGGAAGAAAATGGACGGAGGGGCTTCTCTCGTGGAGATTGCGGACGATGGCGGGGACACCCGTTTAACCACAATCAAAGATATCCAGATGGATCCAATCAAAGATTTGATCCTGCACATCGATTTTAACGAAGTGTATGCGGGTGAAGCGATGACGATGACGGTGCGCTTGCAAACGGTGGGGACCCCATTGGGCGTTCAGGAAGATGGCGGCATTCTGGAAACGGCTCTGCATGAGCTGGAAGTGCAATGTTTTCCGAAGAACCTGCCGGAGCAATTGGAATTGGACGTCTCCGCGTTGCACATCGGGGAATCCCTCCACGTCAGTGACCTGAAGCTTCCGGAAGGAGTGGAAGTCACGTTGGATTCGGAGACGGTCCTGGCTTCGGTGGCAGCACCGATTTCAGAGGAAGATCTGGAGGCCACCGAAACGATCGATCCGGCCGATGTGCCGACGGTGGATGAGTCAGAAGCGGAAAACGAGTAAGGCGCGGTCGCGAGGACTCGTCCCCAGCAACCTTCCGGAGTTCCGTTGTTCCCGATGTCGATTTCGATGATTGCAGGCCTGGGCAACCCCGGTCCACACTACGAAGGCACCCGCCATAACGCGGGATTCCTGGTGGTAGATGCCCTAGCCAGCCGGTTTGGAGGAGAGTGGAAAGACGAGCGGAAGGCAGCTCCTATCCAG
The DNA here is from genome assembly GCA_964417945.1 of uncultured Opitutales bacterium. GTDB lineage: Bacteria > Verrucomicrobiota > Verrucomicrobiia > Opitutales > JABSRG01 > CAYQKH01. Next base: position 15,083 of record CAYQKH010000002.1, on the reverse strand, counting down.
GTTTGCCAAGTGCGGATAGACGGGAAAACCGTGCACTTGCTAAAGCCGCAGGATTTCATGAATCACAGTGGACGAGTGATCGGCTCCTGGTGCCGTTACTTCGCACAACCGACGGAAGAGCTGGGGGTAGTCTACGATGACATCACCCTGGAACCGGCGCGCCTGAAGATCTCGATCGGAGGGAGCGATGGTGGGCACAACGGCGTGGCCGACCTGATGAAGCACCTGGACGGGGAATTCGTCCGTTACCGAGTGGGGATCGGGCCGAAAACGCACCCGGAAATGAGCTTGACGGACTTTGTTTTGGGAAAAACTCCGGCGGAAGAGCTGGAAATGCTCCGATCGCGGCTGCCGCATCTCTGCGAAGGGCTAATTTCCCTTGTGAAAGTGGGGCCCACACTTACTATGAATCAATTCAACCAAAAAAGACCGCCCGATGAGCGTAACTGACAAACGAAAATACAACGTGACCTTTATCCTCGACCTCCGAGGATACGACGAACCGGTGGAGACTTTGATCGAATCCCTGACCTCAACAATGAACGAACTGGGAGCGGAGGTGAGCGCGTTTGAGAACCTCGGTTTAAAAGAATTCGCCCGGGTCCCAGACCAGCGATTCCGGAGTGGGCACTACCTTTCCGCAAAAGTGGAAGCGGGCCCCGATTTCAATGACGAGCTGAACGAAAAGCTTCGTTTAGACCGTCGCATCCACCGTATATTCTCCGAACGGCGCGAGCACTAAACCCGGATCCCGAAACACCCTTATGGCCTCCTTCAACAAAGTTATCCTCATGGGGAACCTAACCCGCGACCCCGAACTCCGGGTTCCGGCCTCGACCGGCAACCCGCTCTGCAACTTTGGACTGGCGGTAAACCGCCGATTCCGGGTTGGAGAGGAGCAGCGAGAGGAAACGACTTTCGTGGACATGACCGCGTTTGGGCGGCAGGCGGAAGTCATCGCCAAGTATTGCAGCAAAGGGTCCGGGATCCTCGTGGAAGGCCGTTTGAAGCTGGACCAGTGGGAAACGCAGACCGGCGAGAAGCGGAGCAAGCTAAACGTCATCGTGGAGAACTTTCAATTCGCGGGCCGCGGCGATGGAGAGGGCGGCTCCGGCGGAGGCGGGGGGTACGAATCGAGCTCACCTCCCCAGCGTTCGGGCGGCGGTGAGCGCTCCCGTCCCGCAGAGGAGAGCAGGAGTGACGAGCTGGAGGACGACGTTCCCTTTTGAAAACCCGAGGCCGGTTGCCTGCGTGGCTCTGGCTCCCATGACTTTTCCATTCAACCATTCGAATAAGCTATGCCCATCGATAAAGTTTTACTGTTAACCAGAATTAAAGGACTCGGCACCGAGGGAGAAGAAGTCTCGGTCAAGCCCGGCTATGCGCGCAATTATCTATTTCCACGGAAACTGGCGGTCCCCTTGACTCGGGCCAACCGCAAGCAGGTGGAAGCCCTGCAGGCGCGGCGCGAAGAGCGGGAGGCGAAAGAACTGGCGATCGCGCAGGAAGTGGCGGCCAAACTGGAAGCTTTGAGCATTGGAATTGCAGTAAAGACCGGGGAAACCGGGAAAATGTTTGGTGCGGTAACGGCCAACGACCTATACGAAAAGGTGACCGAGGCCGGGATCGAAGTGGACAAAAAGGTGATCAGCCTTCCTAGCCCGGTGAAGGAACTCGGCCAGCACACCACGGAGGTGAAGCTGCACCCGAGTGTGACCGCCTCCTTAAAGTTTGAGATTGTTTCGGAGAACCCGATCCCGGAGCCGTCGGAAGAACCGGCGTCGGAATAGGCCCGTCCTTCTTGTTCGTCAGGAATCGCGTAGATGCCTTCGTCCAAAGGTCCGACCCACGGAAGCGATCGAAGCGACGGGCCCCGGAACCCCAATGGCCGACACCCGTCCGACCGGGTTCCGCCTCATAACCAGGAGGCGGAACGAGGTTTACTCTGCTCCTGCATCCTCGAAGGTGGCAGTGAGATCCTCACCCTGTGCGTAGACGCCAAGCTGCGCCCAGATTCGTTTTTCAAGTTGGCGCATCAATACATCTATGAGTCAATGCTCAAGCTGTATGAGCGCGGCGTCCCGCTGGATGAAATCGTCCTGGCGGAACAGCTGGAAAAGGAAGGGCACCTTGAGGAGGCGGGGGGACGGCCGCATCTCATTGAAATCGCGGAGGCGGTGGACACGTCGCTGCACGCGGCGCACTGGCTGGAAATCGTGCGGGAGAAAGATATGATCCGGCGGCTGATCCGCACCGCCACCCATACGGTGGAAAAGTGCTACAGCCAGGAGGAAACAATCGAGGAGTTCCTCGAATCCGTTGAGCAGGACATTTTCCAGATCAGTCAGGACCGCGTAACGGAATCCGCCCAACATATTCGGGGACCTATTGAAGATGCGGTCAAGCATGTCTACAACCTCATTAATAATCAGGGTTCGAGCTACGGGATACGGACGGGGTTGACGGATCTTGATAAAATGACAATGGGCTTCCATCCGGGACAGATGATCGTCCTTGCGGCACGACCGTCTGTTGGGAAGACCTCTCTGGCGATGAATTTCGCGGAAGCGGCGGTGGCCCCGCCCCCATCCCTGCACAGCGAGTCGGCGGCGACGATGGTCTTCAGCCTGGAAATGACCTCGGACCAGTTGGCTCTGCGGTTGCTGACCGGTCGTGCCCGTGTCGACAGCAAGCGGGTGATGGACGGCATCCTCAATTCCGAGGAGCAAAAGGCCCTTGGCGCGGCGGCTAATGAATTGAAAGGAGCCCCACTCTATATTGATGACTCCGGCGGCCTGAGCATCTTGGAATTGCGCGCCAAGGCGCGTCGGCTAGCCTCGAAGTTGCAGGATACCCCGTTGCAGTTGATCGTGGTCGACTACCTCCAGCTGCTCCAGGGTAACAATTCGGCAGTGCAGCGGGAGCAGCAAATCGCGGAAATTTCGCGCGGCTTAAAGGCCATGGCAAAGGAACTGAATGTGCCGGTTCTTGTCCTTAGCCAACTCAATCGTGAATCGGAAAAAGAAAAACGCCGCCCCCGACTCTCCGACTTGCGCGAATCCGGCTCGATCGAGCAGGACGCGGACGTGGTCTTACTGCTCCATCGCCCCGGAACGCAGGGAGATGCGATGGAGGATGAAAAACCGGTGGACGGGACTCTCCCTGGAGACGTGGAGCGTATCAATTTAATCATTGCCAAACAGCGGAATGGACCGGTAGGAGAAGTGGCTTTGACTTTTCGACGTCACTACACCCGTTTCGAGAACAGTATCGATTAAAACGGGACAATTTTTATGCGCCGACTCTTCATCATGGGGACCCTTTTGTATCTTGGGTTCTGGTTTTCACCTCCGTTATTTGCCCAGTTGACGGGTGATTCCGCCGCGCCCACGGAGGCGGATACCGTGGGGGAGGTCAACATTGAGTTCGAAGGGGTGTCTGCGGTCAGTGAGCAATACGTGCGCAACAACCTCCGGGTGAAGGCGGGGCAGGACTTAGACCGCGATGAGATCGACCAATCGATCCGCACTCTCTATGGCACGGGGCTGTTTGAGTTTATCGACGTCCAATTAGAGCGTGTCCAGCCCGGGGTTGTGAACATCACGTTCCTCGTCCGCCCGCGATTCCGGGTAGAATTGATTTCCTTCGTGGGGAATTCCCGTGTGACGGGGAACCGGCTCCTCAAGGAGATGCAGACTCAGCCGGAAAGCTTCCTCGATGAATTGCAGGTGAAGAATGACGTGGATGCGCTGAAGGAATTCTACATCAAAAAGGGCTTCAGTGACGTGGAGATTGATTATGAAGTTGCCCGGGACAAGTTGCGGGGGACCGCCCGGCTGACCATCACGATAGACGAAGGACGGAAAGTTCGGATCGCCAAAGTCAAATTTGAAGGCAACGAAGCATTCGCCACCGGAGAGCTGCGAAACAAGATGAAGAACAAGGCCTGGTGGGTCTTTTCCTTCCTGACTGGCACCGGAAAATTCGACGAGAAGGAATTCGCGGAGGACCTGGACAAGCTGCGGGTGACTTACAAGAACGCGGGCTACCTCGACATCAATATCGACGAGGATAAGATCCGCTTCGAATACCCCGGCGAGCGTCGGATGCGAATCGTCATTCCGCTGGAAGAGGGGCAGCGGTATCGGGTCGGGGACATCGACATTATCGGGAACACAATCTATACCGATGATGAGCTGCGACCGATCCTTGAGATGCAGCGAGGGGACGTCTTTTCCCCGGAAAAACTGTCGGAGGATGAGGAGAGCCTAACGGACTACTACGGCAGTCGCGGGTTTCTCGACACGGTCGTTCGGGTGGAGCGGGTTCCGAACCTCCAAACGCGTGCGATCGACATCAATTTTCGGGTACGCGAGAGTGAAAAATTCTTCGTGGAATCGATCAACATCCAAGGAAACACGAAGACAAAGAGCACGGTTATTCTGCGAGAACTGGCGCTGGCTCCGGGTGATGTCTTCGACCTGGTGCGGATGAAGACGAGCCAATCCCGTCTGGAGAACACGCGGTTTTTCGAGCAGAACGGGGTGAACTTGTCCCCGGAACCGACCAATATACCCGGTCGCCGGAACCTTCGGGTTTCGGTCCAGGAGGGGCGGACCGGGAACCTCTCCTTCGGCGCAGGCTTCAGCAGCCTGCAGCGAGCGACGCTATTTCTCGAGTTAACCCAAGCGAACTTCGATCTCTTCAACCGCCGTTCCTTTTTCCAGGGAGACGGCCAGAAATTCCGCCTCGGGTTCCAGTTGGGATCGCAGAGCAACCAGATTAACCTTTCCTTCGAGGAGCCCTGGTTATTCGAGCAGCGGCTGGCGGCGGGCTTTGAAGCGTTTCGTTCGGAGACGGATTTCAATTCGACGCAGTTCAACGAGCTTCGGACGGGATTCGAGGTCTACCTCCGGCGGCGACTTTTTGAATTGGTGGAAGGGCAAATCTCCTACGGGCTGGAGGTTGTCGACATCTTTGACGTGAGCCCGTTCGCCTCTCCGATCATCCAACAGGAATCCGGAGAGCGGACGGTTTCGAAGGTCGGGGTCGGTTTTCTGCGCGACACGAGGAACAACCTGATTCATCCGACCCGGGGCAACCGCGTGAGCTTAAACATCGACGTCGCGGGAGGGATCTTTGGCGGCGAGACCGACTACGTGAGGACAGACCTGCGGACTTCAAAATACTGGTTGCTGGCGGATTGGCCCCTCGAGCAAACCTTTTTTATCCTCGCCCGTGCGGGGACGATCGTTCCCTTCGGCGACTCCGACGAAGTTCCCTTTTTCGACCGCTTCTTTCTTGGGGGCCCGGAGTCTCTGCGTGGATTTGAGTTTCGCGAGGTCGGCCCGAAGGACCCCACGACGCTGGAACCGATCGGGGGGAACTCCTACGGCTTCTTGAGCGGCGAATATGTTATCAAAATCGCGGACCCCCTCCGGGTGGCCCTTTTTTACGATGGCGGGTTCGTCAATCCGGATGAAAACGATTTTGCTCCAAATAATTGGAACGACAACGTCGGTTTTGGGATCCGAATGCGATTGTTGGGCTCGCCAGTCCGCCTCGATTACGGCTATCCGCTCTCGACGGACGAGTTCAACGACAAGGGGGGGCAATTCAACTTTTCCTTTGGCAGCCGCTTTTAAGATGCCCAAGGTGAACTCAATTTCTTTTATGAAAATCCAAGAACCCCTTATGAAGATGAAGAAATATCTGTTTAATTCCCTCCTCTTGCTTGGGCTGGTTGCCTTCGCATCCGGTCAAAGCCCCTCGATCGCGGTCGTGAACATGACCGATCTCCTTGGCGCCTTTTACAAAGCCCAGCAGGACCTGGAAGAATTCTCGATTTCGGTCTCGAACGCGAACCGCGAGATCGAGATCATGCAGGAAGAGTTGGAGGACCTGCTCTCCCCGGCACCGGAACTGCGGCAGAAGGTGGAAATGGCCCAAGCCATCATCGAGGGCGGCGAGAACACTACTCCGCGTTCGGACGAGGCGGTAATCTCCGCGGGCGAGGAAGCCCTGGCCCAGCTCAATCAGATCCAGCAGGAATTTGAAGCCAAGCGTCGGCGGTTGGTCGAATACCAGGAAACCACGGATGCCAACCTCAACGAGCGGCGGAACAGCATCCTGACGCGGCACCTGATCTTTATCCGCGGGGTAGTTTCGGACTACGCCGAGGAAATGGGCTATGACCTGGTCGTCAACACGACCCAGGGAGTGATTTATTCCGTGGAATCGATGGATATCACCGATGCGGTGATGGAGATCCTTAATGCGGACGCACCGGAGTCGGAAGCGGGCGCCGATTCCGCCGACTAAGCCCCCGTATTTAAAAAAAATCCCGCGGATTTCGCGGGATTTTTTTATCTTGGCGAGGGCATAGGAGGCCCACACATTCGCCCTATGAAGATCTGCTTGAGCCTCTCGGATATCCGCAGCCTGTTAGGCGAGGGATTGAGTGAGGAGGGTTCGTACGAGGGCGGCCTTCAAGGAATTGCTTCCATCGAGGAGGCCCGGGAAGGAGACCTGAGCTTTTGCACCGGTGAGCGCTACCGCGAGACTTTTGAGCAGAGTGAGGCGTCGGTTGTCCTCCTGCCTCCGGAGATGGAGCGGGGAGCTTCGAAAGTTCCGCTCCTGGCGCGGGTGGAACAGCCATCGGTGGCGCTGGCCCGCATCTGCAGCCTTGTCGAAAGCCGACTTTGGCCCGTGCCGGAGGCTGGAATCCACCCCTCGGCGGTGGTCGAGGCCTCCGCGGAAGTATCGCCTGAAGCCACGATAGGCCCGCTTTGCTGGGTTGGGCCGGAAGCCCGTGTCGGGCCGGGAACCTATCTGGTTTCGCACGTCAGCTTGGGACGGTGGGCGCGAATCGGAGCGAACTGCCACCTCGCTCCGCAGGTTGTTTTCGGGGATTATTGTGAAGCGGGTGACCGCTGTAGGCTGCATGGTGGGGTGGTTATCGGTTCGGACGGCTTCGGATATGAACCGGTCGACGAATCCCTGATGAAGCTTCCTCAGGTTGGAACGGTGATCCTTGAATCGGACGTGGAAATCGGTGCACTCTGTTCGATCGACCGGGCGCGTTTTTCCGAGACCCGAATCGGGGAGGGGACCAAAATCGACAACATGGTGCACCTTGCCCACAACGTGCGGGTGGGCCGTCATTCAGCGATTGCCGCGCAAGTGGGGGTCAGCGGCAGTTCGCGGGTCGGGAACAAGGTCTTGATTTACGGCCAGGCGGGGGTGGCCGGCCACCTGACGATCGAGGATGGGGCGGTGGTCTCCGGGGGCAGCCATGTGACGAAAAACGTTAAGGCGGGCCAGGTCGTACGGGGGATGCCGATCATGGAGCTGAACGCCTACAACCGCCTTGCCGCACTGCAAAGGAAACTCCCCGAGTTCGTCAAAAGAATTGAAAAGGTGGAGGAAATTTTAGAAAGCCTTCGGGGGGGCGGCTGATCGGCCCCTTCTTCATTCAGCGGATATCGTGACACCCATACATCAAGCACCTCTAAAGATCTTTTCGGGCAACTCTAACCTGCCCCTCGCAAAGGAAATCTGCACCTACCTCGACATTTCGTTGGGAGCATGCACGGTGACGAGTTTCCCGGACGGGGAAACCTTCGTTCGAATCAACGAAAACATCCGCGGGGCGGACGTATTCCTGATTCAATCGACGAGCAGCCCGGCCAATCACAATCTGATGGAGCTCCTGATCCTGATTGACGCGGCCCGCCGTGCATCGGCCGCGCGGATCACGACAGTCCTGCCCTTTTATGGATACGCGCGGCAGGACCGGAAGGACCAACCGCGGGTTCCGATCACCTCCAAGCTGGTAGCCAATCTCCTCGTGGCTTCCGGAGCGGACCGCATTCTCACGATCGACTTGCATGCGCAACAGATCCAGGGCTTTTTTGACATTCCAGTGGATCATCTCTACGCCTCCCCGGTCGTTTTCGACTACCTGAAGGACCGTCGATCGGACAACCTCGCCCTGTTTTCTCCCGATGTGGGCGGGATGAAGATGGCGGCGGCTTACGCCGATCTTCTTGACTGTCCACTCGGGTTCGTGGCCAAGCGGCGGACGAGCGCCTCAACGGTGGAGGCCTCCAACATCGTTGGGGAGGTTCAGGGTAAAGACATCCTCCTGATCGACGATATGACGGAAACGGCGGGGACGCTTTGCGCGGCTGCGGACCTTCTCAAGAAAAAAGGAGCCAAAAGCGTGACCGCGGCGGTAACGCACGGGGTGCTTAACGCGGTTGGCTGTAAGCGCCTGAGCGATCCGGAAACCTCTCTGAACGAATTGATCACAACGAACACGACAGTGGTGAAAACCGGTGATTTCCCGATTACGGTCTTGAGCGTCGCAACGCTCTTGGGTGAGGCGATCGCGCGGATCCACGGGAACAAAAGCGTGACCGGTTTATTCAAGGTCAAGGGGTTCTAACCGCGAAACAGCCCTTTTTCACCGGAGCGGAATGCCCGGTAGGAGGAGGAACCCGCCCAACGACGAGTTGTCCAGTAATAATCATGCAAATCCTTCATCGAGTAATTTTCCTCTCCGTCCTCTTATCTGCCCCTTTTGTTCTTTGCGCACAGGACCGGGGCGGATCCGTAGAGCCCTCCGAAGCGATTCCGGACATCCGGGTGGACGACTCCCCGATGGACCGGAGTAACCGTGAGCGGTTGACGAGCTATGCGGATGTCCTGGAACAGGCGACACCGGCGGTCGTCGCGGTGTATACCACACAAATCGTGGAGCAGCGCTCGATGGCACGTTCGGGAGATCCGCTGGAGGATATCCTCCGCTTTTACTATGGCCTGCCGCCTTCGGGTGAGGAAGAATCGGAAGGTGTGCCTGAAGAACGCCGTGTGCCCTCCGGGGTTGGTTCAGGTGTGATCGTCTCTTCGGGGGGATTTATTTTAACCAACAACCACGTGGTCACGGTCCGAGGCCGCGAGGTCGATGAGATTGAAGTCCGTCTTGCGGACGGTCGGCGCCTCGAAGCGAGAATCGTGGGCCGTGATCCCGCCACCGACATCGCGGTTTTGAAGGTTGAGGCGGAGACCCCCCTCCCGTCGATCATAACCACGAACAGTGATGACATCCGGGTTGGAGATATCGCTTTTGCAATCGGAAATCCCCTGGAAGTTGGGTTGACGGTGACACAGGGCATCATTTCGGCAACCGGCCGAACGAATCTCGGCATCATCCGTGGCGGGGGTTACGAGGACTTCATCCAGACGGACGCCTCGATCAATATGGGGAATTCGGGGGGCGCACTCGTCGATGCGGAGGGGCGCCTGATTGGAATTAATACCGCGATTGTCTCCCGAAGCGGTGGAAACATCGGGATCGGTTTCGCGATCCCGGTGAACATGGCACGCAACGTCATGAACAGCTTAATCGCCACCGGCACGGTGAAACGCGGGTTCCTGGGTGTGGTTCCAGGGGACCTGACACCCGAGCTGGCCGAGACCTTTGAACTGCCAAACCTTGAAGGGGCGATCCTCAACCGGGTTGAATCGAGTCTCCCGGCCGCGCGTGCGGGTCTGCAGCACGGCGACGTGATCGTCGGGGTGGATGGTGAGCCGATAACGGGTGCGGACGACCTCCGCCTGACGATTTCCCAAACGGCCCCAGGAACAACAGTCCTGATCGACTACTACCGTGAAGGAGAGCTGCGAACGGCCGAGGTCATGCTTGGGGACTTGGAAGCGGGTATTACCGCGATGGTTCCAGAAACGCCCCTGGAAGGAGTGGAGTTGACCCCTCTGAACGCTGACGTGCGGGAGCAATTCGACATTCCGGAGGCCGTGGAAGGGCTTCTCATCACGGCGGTGGAGCAGGATTCTGATTTTCAGGACCGGCTCGCACCGGGCACCGTGATCGTAGAGATCAACAAGCAACCGGTAACGCGGCTGACGGACGTGGAAGCGGCGCTGCGTGAACGGCGCAACACCGCCTACATCTGGTATCGCAATGCCTACCGATTCATCTCTCTGGACCGCTGAGGCGGGGCGTATTGCGGTCCTTTTCAGCTGCCCGGCTTGGTGACGGGGATGGCAGCCAATTCTCCCGGCAAGGCATCGGGTGGGTAGGTTGGGTAGCTCATTTCGACGAGGGATACAAGGGGCGCCTCGAAAGCGGCCTTTTTCTCGCTCCGGTCGACGAGGACCCAGATCCCGACCGGCTCGGCGCGGTTGGCCCTGAGGATGGCGAGGGTTTCGTCGACGCGGCCCCCGCGGGTGATGACATCCTCGACAATCAGGACCGGTTCGTTCGGCTCCAATTTGAAGCCTCGGCGAAGGGTGAGGCCGTCCTCGGTTTTCTCGACAAAGAGAAAGCGGGACCCGGTCTGACGGGCGACCTCCTGGCCGATGACGAGACCCCCCATCGCGGGAGAGATGACTGTCCGGAAGGAAAAGCCCCGCGAGCCTGCTTTTTCGATGAGGAGGGAGGCCAGGCGGGTGACCCGGTCAAGGTATTGGCAGACTTGGGCGCATTGAAAAAAATGGCCGCTATGAAGGCCGCTCCGTAAAACGAAATGGCCGGTAAGCAAGGCGCCGGATTCCTTAAAAATCTGAATGGCTTCATCCTGGGGGTCTTGCATAAGACGAGGGTCGGAGGATTGACCCGAAAACTCAAGAGCGGAAGCGGCGGACCCCCCGGTGGAGGTGGGCATTGACAGGCGCGCGGTGGTAGCAGGAAATAATTTGTGATGACGCGTCTGCATCGCTATATATTTTCGGAAGTTTTACTTGCGGCACTTCTGGCGATAACCCTCTTCGTCTTCATCATTCTGGCCTTGAATGCCCTTCGGGATCTATTCGGGCTGCTGGCGGCGGGTCGGGTCACCTTGCCGGTCTTTTTTCGCCTGATCCTCCTCTCCGTTCCCTATGCGGTATCCTACGCCCTTCCCCTGGGCTTGTTGACCGGCATCATGATCGCGTTCGGCCGCTTATCCTCGAACCACGAATGGACGGCGATGCGCTCCTGCGGCTTGAGCCTCTACTACCTGAGCGCTCCTGTTTTCGCCCTCGCGGGCCTTGGAGTGTTGCTGTCCCTGGCCTTCAATTTTTACTACACGCCACTGGCCCGTGCGCAGTATGACCAGATCCGGGAGCAGGTAATCCGGGAGAATCCGCTCAACTACCTTCAGCCCCGGCTTTTCATTAAGGAGTTTCCCGGCTTTGTGATTTACATCGGCGGGCGGGAGGGGCCGGAATTGCGGGATTTCTGGATCTGGCAGCTCAACGAGGAACGCCAGGTGGAATTGTTCGTGCGGGCGGAGGAGGGGGCTCTCCGGTTCGAGGAGGAGGAGCGCGCCTTAATTCTGACCCTCTTCAACGGGACCGGCGAGCAACGGGATGGGGAGGATCCCGAAAACCTCAAGGACCCGAGCATGCCGACGCTATTTTTCGAGGAATTGCCGATCCGGTTGTCGCTAGATCGCATCCTTGGGCAGATGAACTCTCAGATACGAATCAAGCGGCTGCACGCCGCGCAGCTCTTCGAGCAGTGGAGCGGGGTCCGGAGAATGGAACCGGGCGACGCGGAGTTTCCTTTCCGCATCCGTCTGCAGACGCAAATTCATAAGAACCTTGCGACTTCCTTCTCGATTCTCTCGCTTGCGATGGTGGCGATCCCACTAGCGATCAAGGTGGGCCGGAAGGAAACCTATGCGAACTTCGCACTGGCCTTTTCCCTCGCGCTTTTCTTCAACTTCCTAATGGTCATAACAAGCTGGGTCGAGGGAAACCCGGCCTGGCGCCCGGACCTCCTGCTCTGGATTCCCAACCTCGTCTTCCAGGGTGCGGGCATGATTTTATTGGGAACGGCAAACAACCGCTAGGACTCCATCCCGCATCCCTTCAATTTCTCCCCTTCTCGCCAACATGCGCGATCTGCTGCGTGTTATTCTCACTTCGTTCGTTGAGGTGTCGCCCTCCGGGCTCGGTAGTCGGGCTGGAAGTCGCCTGGTTACGCACTTGAGTGCGCGCCCAAGCGCCTCTCTTCCAGCAAACGTATCACTTCCCGTAAATTCCGTTGGGTTGTGAAAGGAACGAACCCAGCAGGGTAGCCTTGCCCATGCTCATAAACCTCGTCATGGTACCCAGGACCCGTTCGCGCCGAGGAGCGAATATCCAGGTTCCCACATCCGGCCGCGCCCATCAACTGCAGCTGGGCTCCACCCAATAGGGTTACCCGGCCCATCCGGTTTCCATCGGCTGAGACCTGCATACACGCGTTCACGGACTTCCAGGCGTCATCGCCATTTCCGCCAAAGGCGAAGACCGCAAAATCCAGCCCCTGGAAGTGGGAAAACCGCCGAGTGCATTCCACCGGGTCGTCCTTCCCGAGGTTCAAAACATCACGAATCCCGCAATCCCGGGCTATTTTCACCCGATTAGGCAGTGACTCCCAGCCAAGGATGCGAGCCCCACTAAGTTGCAAAAGCTGGGCTGCCAGGTTTCCCACGATGCCCATCCCCAAAACCACGCCGTATTCACCGAGTTGTGGTTCGGTCCTTCGGACCGAATGCAGGGCCGTCGCACCCAGGCAAGCATAGGTGGCCTGTTCAAAACTCAATCCATCCGGAATCGGCACCACCAAGTTCACCGGCACACAAGCGTAGTCTGTGTGCATCGCGTAATTAGCCCCCATCGCAGCCACTCGCATCCCCGGTTGGATCCCATCTACCCGGCAAACTTTAATAACCTCGCCCGCACTCGCGTAGCCAAACGGCTTGGGTTCCGCCCCCTCGGTCGGATTTTCCCGCTTTGCTTTGATCCCGCTCACCTCCGTGCCCGGGCTGATTAATGAGCAATTCACCCGGATTAAGACTTCACCCGGTTTTAACTCCGGAACAGGTTCCTTCACCAGAACCACCTTCCCCGTTCCGGTAACGGCTGCAATTCGTCGCTTCATGATCCTACTGCACTTTCCTCATTTTGAATGTCCATTTGCTCTGGATGCACCGCCTCATTTTCTGTTCGGAAATCGGGGATCAGGTGGTCACGGAGATCGCCCTGCTTTAAGTTCAGCCGTCGGCGCACCTTGATTGGAATCGTAATTTGCCCTTTTGAGGTAATCGTTGATTTAATTTCTAGGAAGCAAGAAATATATTTAAGAATTTGAAGTGGCAAAAGAGGGGGACGCAATTGCACATCTTGCCACATGGGTTCCAGGGGGTTGGCCACTTCGAACCAATGGCCCGGGAGTAAAAAGAGGTCTACAAAAGGCAATCTCCGGTGTCTTTAAAATGGCGCACGGTGTAGGAGTCGAATTCCGGGAAAAGGTCGCCGGCGTAGAGCACGGCACCCGCCCGCGCATCGGGCACCGCGCGCTGGAATTTCAGAAGGTTCGCCGCCAGGTCGCGATGCCAGGTCATGGCGGATTTGATCTCGATGGGAATCAATTGGCGCTGACGCTCGAAAACCAGGTCGACCTCGTTGCGGTGACTGTCCTGCCAAAAATACAGGTGCGGTTCCCGACCGGCGTTGAGCCGCGCCTTGAAGGCCTCCGCGACGACTAAATTTTCAAATAGATTGCCGTGCAGGGGATCGCGTGCGGCCTCCCCGGCGGATTCAATACCCAGCAACCAGCAGGCCAGACCCGGTTCGGTAAAGTAGATCTTCGGGCTCTTGACGAGGCGCTTGCCAAAGTTTCGATAGTAGGGAGGCAGGCGGAATATCACAAAAGATACCTCGAGGATGGATAGCCAGTGCTTGAGGGTCGTCGCACTCACCCCCACATCCCCCGACATCTTGCTCAAGTTCAAGGGCTGGCCCACACGCCCCGCCAACAGGCGCATGAAGGTTTCAAATATTTGTTGGTTGCGGAGTTCCATCAACTGCCGGACGTCACGCTCGACGTAGGTGCGGAAGTAGTTCGCATACGCGGTCGAGGGGTCCAGGGCACTGTCGTAGATGCGGGGCAGGCAGCCCTTGTAGAGGAGATCGTTCTTTTCAATGGATGCGCCCGACGTCTCTAATTCCTGAATAGAGAGCGGGAGGAGCCGGAGCAGGGCGGTGCGACCGGCAAGGGATTGCGTGACCGCTTCATGCAAGCGCATTTGGTGGCTGCCGGTAAGGATGAAGGCTCCATTGCGTTTTTCCTCATCAACGCGGACTTGAATCCACGAGAGCAATTCGGGCACGCGCTGGATTTCGTCCAGAATCATGGGCTCCCGGTGTAAGTGGAAAAACTGCTTCGGATCCTCGTTGGCCAAGCGCCGGACTTCTGGGTTTTCCAGATTGCAGTAGCCGTGGTTCGGAAACACCGCCCGCACCAGCGTCGTCTTTCCCGCTTGTCGGGGTCCAGTGAGGGTGACCACCGGGTAGTCCCCGGCTGCAGCCAACAGGGTGTCGGCCATGCGACGTTGAATCATCCCTTTATCCTGGGAAAAGTTGTGTAAATATCAAGTTATACTTTGATTTTGCACAAAACTGGGCGGGCGAACCCCTGAAAATCGGAAAACCAATACCTGGAGAAGGCGGGCATCGCGGCAAAGCATTCCAGCTAAAGGGTATCCTACCACGGGTCCAACCGTGACAAATCTCTCCACCGGTGCCCGTCAATCGTTCTCTGAATAGAAATTGTTGAAGGAAGCCATCGTCATCGGCATCGGTATCGGTATCGGGATCGAAAGCCTAGTAAACGCCGAGTCCTCATTGGTATCGCTTGTGATCCCAGCTGCGGTAACG
>CAYQKH010000002.1:0-361 GCA_964417945.1 uncultured Opitutales bacterium | reverse complement strand
ACCCATACCTGGAGAAGGCAGGCATCGCGGCAAAGCATTCCAGCTAAAGGGTATCCTGCCACGAATCCAACCGCTAAAAATCTCTCCACCGGTGCCCGTCAATCGTTCTCTGAATGGAATTTGTTGAGGAAGCCATCGGTATCGGCATCGCCATCGGCATCGGCATCCGTATCGGGATCGGTATCGAAAGCCCGGTAAACGCCGAGTCCTCATTGGTATCGCTTGTGATCCCAGCTGCGGTAACGATAGGGCCAGCCATGGGCCACCGCCTGAAACCAGTGCCATCGCCGTTGGGTCTGGCTTATAACTTCGCCATGCTAACAAAACATGGTCGGGCCTCCAAATCGCTTTCGCTATCGGG
>CAYQKH010000001.1:84043-91940 GCA_964417945.1 uncultured Opitutales bacterium | reverse complement strand
TCCGGCTGTGCTGAATGATCCCGAACATGGTGCCGGGGTTGAGGTTCTCGATGATTTCAATGGTCTTGTCACGGATTTCGGTGATGCTGTAGCCCTCGGCCTTGACCTTGTTGACAACGGAAGTGGAGATATCGAAAACAATGACGATGCGCTCCCCGGTGGATTCGAGGCCGAAGAAGTTGACGGCACTCTGACCGAACCCGAGGCCGCCGCTGCCGAGGCCCTGGCCGAGCCCGCTGCCGACGCCGGTGCCGGTGCCGACGGCGACTTCGGGGGAGAACTCCGGGAGGGCGACATCCACATCGGGGGTGTTGATCTGGGAGATGGCCTTGACGCTGATGCGTTGTTGGCGGGGTCGCGCGCTGTTTTTTTGGAGGTCCTTACTCTTAACTTTGTATTCCAATTTCTGGGGCTCGATGCTTTCGAGGGGAGGGGGCGGTTCAAACTCTGGCTCGGGTGGCTTGATAAACTTATAGACGGTGATGGACCCAAAGATAAGGAGGGCGCCGACGTGGAGGGCCACGGTAATGCCCACTACCTGCATGAGGACGGTCTTTTGTTGTGGGTTCTTCGAAGCCATGGCTATTCGGCACCGGCCCCGAAGGAGACGGTTTTGATTCCCGCGGCGGCGCAGGCGTTGAGGACATCGATAGAGCGCTGGTGGAGGGATTCGTCGTCGGCCTGGATGGTGACGATGGTGGGGATGTTGATGCGTTGGTCGGCCATGCCGAGACGGGTCAGGGTCTGTGTCAGTTGGGACATCCGCCTGCTCTCGGGAGTGTCGATCGGGGCACCGTTCAGGAGGACCTGTCCGTCCTCAAGGATATCGACAAAGTGTTCGCTCGGGATGTGCTCGGGATTTTTGGCAGGAGCGGTATTCGAAGGAAGGGTGATGCCGATATCGGTCTCTTCCTTAATTAGCTGGGTGGTGGCCATGAAGTAGATGAGGAGGAGGAAGACGACGTCGATCATGGGCGTGAGATCGGGCTTATCTTCGGAGAGGAGGATGTTGATCTTCTGCTTCATGGAGGTCCTACTCGGTCTGATAGGCGGCGAAGATGACGTTGAATGCGCCGCTTTCGGCGCAGACCTTCATGACCTCCCGGACGTGCCGGTGGGGGGTGTTGGAGTCGACCCGGAGGTTGACCTTGAAGCCCTGGACATTGCGGACGCCTTCCTCGACGATGGGTCCGAGTTGCTCGGGTGACTCCAAACGTCGGATACCGGCAAAGACGGTGCCGTCGGCGAGGATGGTGATGGTCTCGCGGCGGCCGGAATCCTCAGGGACCTTGGATTCGCCGGCGATGGGGAGCTCGACCTCGATGCGCTCGGCGTTGATGATGGTGGCGACGGTCATGAAAAAGACGATGAGGAGGAAGACCACATCGATCATGGGCGTGAGATCGGGTCCCTCGAAATTATCGTCCGGTTCCCAGGATTTCATGGCGCGTCAAAGGGGGAAGAGTCAGGCGGACCGCCGGACGGCCACCATGAGGTTGAAGAAAAGGTCACCGACGATCTTTCCGACTTGAGCGGAGATTTTCCCGTATTTGTTCTTAAAGAAATAGAAGGCGATAAGGGAGGGGATGGCGACGACAAGGCCGCTGGCGGTGGTGACGAGCGCCTCGGAAATGTTATTGGCGAGAACGCCAGGATCGCCGAGGCCGCCCTGGGAGATGGCGCGGAAAGCCTTGACCATGCCGCTGACGGTCCCGAGCAGGCCGACCATGGGTGCGACAGCGCCGATGACGGAGAGGTAGTTGATAAGGACGAAGGGGCCGGAGAGCTCGGCGGTGGAGGATTCCTCGAGCGCTTTATCGACCTGAATCATCTCGATGTGTCCATCGGCGATCCGGTTCAGGCCGGAGCCGACAATATTGGTGACGGGGCCGGGGTTGCTCGTGCAGAGGTCTCGGGCGCGGTCGAGGTCAAGTTCCTCCATAGCCTGGCCGATCTGGGTAGTGATCTCGGGCTGAAGGAACTTCTTCGGCTGGATCATGATTCCGTTATAGATCATGAGGCCAACGGAAGCCATGGAGAAGAGGCCGAGCGGCCACATGGCCCAGCCTCCCTGCTTGAGCAATTCGATGAAATTGGTGTTGGCGGGTGCCTCGGCAACCGATTCCGCACCCTCCTGTGCGAGGACGGTCATGGAAAAGCCGAAGACCCCCAACCAGCAGAGGATGAAGAGGGTGATGAGTTTGCGTTGCATATTCATACGATGATGGAGTGGTAAGGGATGTTCACGAGGTGGGAGATTCTTCCAAAGGTTGGGGGGGGGCTGGTGCGGCCTCGTGGTCGTGGAGGCGTTCCTGGCCGCGTTCCGCCCACTTCTGTGAGGGGAAAAAGAGCTGGAGTTGGCCGAAGACGTTGGCGGCGGTATGCGGTTCCCCAAGGGCCTGATAGCAGATTCCGGAGACGTAAAGGAGCTCAGGGACCCAGGCGAAACCGATCCGGGAAAAGACGACACCCTGGCTGACCTCTTCCATCGCCTTGCGGAATTTCTGGTCGGCGAGGGCAATGCGGGCGAGGACGAGTTGGTGGAGGGAGAACTCGGGGTCGCGGGGTTCGATCGGGCGGGCTTCCTGAAGAAAAAGCCGGGCCGACTCCACGCGATCGAGCCGGACGTTGCAATAGGCGGTCCAGAGGAGGGCCTCTTTGTAGACAGGAGAATGGGGAAGGGAGCGGATGCGGTCGTAAAGGATAAGAGCCTCGTCAAGTTCATCCTGTTCGCGGAAGTCCCGGGCGTAGCGAATGAGGATGCGGAGGAGTTCTTCGTCCTCCTCCTGGAGAGGGACGATACCGAGGAGGGCCAGCCCGCGGGTATTGAGGTCGGCTTCGACCAACTTATTGGCGAGGGTGAGGGTGTATTGAACGTAGGCCGGATTCACCCGGGCAAGGGGGATCTCAAGGATCATGGCATAGGCTTCATCGAGAAGGTCGAGATCGAGAAGGGCCTGAAGGTAATCGTTTACGAGGGGATGGATGTTGAAATGCTCCTCGGGAAGGGGGAGGTATTGCACCATGGGCCAGACGGTGGCGCGAAGGTCGGCGACGTCTGCGGGGTCGGTCGCTTCGTCGGAGCGGAGGCGCTCAAGGGTTCGGGCCTGTTCCTCGTTGGGGGAAAAGACGAGTTTAAATTCCTGAATGTCATCGAGGGGGATGAAAACGCGTTCGCCGGGATTGAGGGCGTCGCCGGGCCGGAGTTCCAACTCGCCGCCCTGTATCCCGATGAGCTCGGCGGTGGAGGTGCGATTACCGGACATCACCTCGATGGAAAGGGCGGCACCGCCGAATTGCATGGCCCAGTCCCGGTCCGGGCGGGTGTCCACCTCTTGGGCGAGAAGGATCGCGGGAAGGCCGGAAATGGCAAGAACGAGCAAAGGACCGAAGGATTTCCACAGCGTGCTCATAGGATGGACTGGTGCAGTTGCTTGATTTCGGCGAACACCTCGAGGTTCTCGTAGCCCGGGGTATTGAGGACTTCCTGAAGGGTGTTGCGGGCATCTTCCCGGGCCCCCATGCGAAGGAGGGTTTCAGCGTCCTTGAGGTAGGCGCGAGCGGCCCATTCACGGTATTGGGAAAAGGCGAGGAAGGTCCGTTCAAAGTAGGCGTGGGCCTCGGAGAAGAGTTCCTGATTGAAGTGGCAAAGACCGATTTTATATTGGGCTTCCGCCCAGGCGGGGCCACGCCAGGAGCGCGTCTTTAAGATGACTTCGTATTTTTCCACGGCCTGATCATAGCGACCGGCCTCCATGAGGACGCCGCCCTGGCGAAGGACGGCTTGAACGGCACGCGGGCTGGTGGGAAACTGGTTCTGGAGGCGCTGGTAGTAGTTTAAAGCTCCGTCGAGGTTGGCCTGGCGGGCGGATAGGTCGCCAAGCGCCATGAGGGCCTCAAGGAGGGCGTCCTCGGCCTGTGGATAAGAATCAACGACCCGGTCGAGGGCGGCTTGAATAATGGGGCGAAGGGAAAGGTTATCGTAGGAATCGAGTCGGCGGGCAATCCAGACAAGGGTTTGGGGACTGGCCAGTTCGATGTCCTTGTCGGAGAAGATCTGCGTCGGGTTGAGGACCGTGCCGAGGTGTTCGAGGGCCATATTCATCCGCAGGGCGAGGGTATTGGTGCCTTCGGAAACGGCCTGTTCGTAGACCTGGGTGAAGGTTTGCTCTGGAGATTGAACGGGCAAGGCATTAAGCCGAGCCTGGAATTGGTCCCGGATCTGGGTGAGGGTGGAAAGGTCCTCCGTCACGGTATCCCGGAACTCCTTGTCGCGCAGCAGTTTATCCTTGAGGTCGGCCTCGATGTGCGGGCGCTCGCTGAAGAAGTCGTAGAGAAGGCGGCGGTCGGCCATAAGGCCTTCGCGGAAGGGCTCGCGGGTTACGAAATCGGTGATAAACTGGATAGTGGCCTCGTATTGCCGCTTATACTCGGCGTATTTCTGCGGATAGGCGAAGATGATTTTATCGAGACCGAAGGATTCCGGGTTGTCCCCGTAGCGGATGATGGCCTGGAGGTAGGCCTCGAGCATTTTCTCGGGATGTCCCATTTTCTCAAAGGCCCGGCCCTGCTCGAAGATAGCGACCGTGAGCTTCCCGTCCTCGCCGTAGGTTTCCTGGTATTCCCTGAGAACGCGCTCCATTTCGGCAAATCGGTCATTGGCCTCGAGAAGTTTCACTTTTTGAAAAGTGGCATGGTTGATGAAGCTCATCTCATCGGTGTATTGAGACACGTTCTGGTAGTGGCGAACGGCCTTGCCGACACGGGCATCGGCACTGGCGATATCGCCGAGGAAGAGTTCGCCTTCGCCGCGAAGAATGCTCTCGGGATAGCGCTCAATGAAATCGGAAAAGACGGCTTCAGCGTCGGGGAGGCGGTCATTGGCAAAGTGGGCGACCCCGATCCGGAATTGGGAGTCCTGAGAATAGGGGCTTTTGGGGAAATCGGAAACAACGGTGGAGAAGCGGCGGACGGCTTCATCGTAATCCTCGGTAAAGAGCATGCCGAGACCGCTCCAGTAGTTACAGCCATCCATCATGGGGGTGCGGGGGTGTTGCTCAAGATAGCGGGAAAGTTGATCGACCATGTCCTGGTAGCGTTCCAGGCGGATGTAGGTGCTTCCGAGGTAGTAGATGAGCTGTGGGTTAAAGGAGTCGGCCGGGTCGCGGGCGATGTAGGCAGTGGCAAAGCGGATGAGCCGCTCGTATTGATGGGAGCGAAGGAGGAGACCGGCGAAAGTGACGGAAATTTCCCGCCGGTAGCGCTGCCAATCCTCACGGTCGAGGTAGAGGTTGGCGATATTCTCGGCCTTGGGGATTTCGTTGATGAGGTCGGCTTGAACGAAGGCGGCGTAGTAGTAGTCCTCGATCTGCTCGACACGGTCCGGATAATCTTCGGCGAGCCGCCAGAAGGCCCAATAGGCTTCCCAGTTCCGTTCGGTATTTTTGAAGGTGCGGGCCTTCCGCCACTCGAGTTCGGGGGAGTAGGAGGGGATGTCGCGGAGGGCGTTGACCTGATTATTGGCGTTGAGAAGGTCGATCTCGATTTCGGCGATTTCATCGGCGGTGCCGCGCACGGTATTGATTTCCAACCGCTCGATTCGGGTCTGGAGGCGGAGTACGCGTCGTTGCCAATAGTCGAGTAATTCATCCCGGGTAAGGGTTAGGTAGTAGAGCAGGGAGGCTTCGAGGAAGCGTTCCTGTTCGGTCAGCTTGTCGCCGCCGTCGAGCAGCTTGAGGTTAAAGCGAACGTCGTAGCGCGCGGGGGCATCGCCAGTGAGGAAGGGGAGAAGGGTCGCAATTTTATCGAACTGTGCGGTGGCGATGTAGGCCTCGGTGAGGGCGGCGGCGGCGAGGGTCTGTTGTTCGGGTTTGGTCGAGCCAAGGAGGCGTTGGAACCAGGGGATCCCCCGATCCCAGTCCTTGAGGATGTAAAGGGATTGGACTAGTTTCTCAAGGGCCTCTTGCCGCTGGCTTGCGTTTAAATTAAAAGCGAGGGGCTCGGAGAGGGCAGTGATCAGGCTGGTGGTGGCCTCCTCCCAATTTCCGAGGCCGCGGTGGCAGTCTGCGCGGAAGAGGAAGAGGAGGTGTCGGCGGGATCCGTTCGGAAAATTCGTTTCGTATTGAGCAAGCGTGTCGAGGGCGCGGTCGAGGGAGCCGGCGTCGCGGGTAGTGCCGTATTCCTGCATATAGCCGAGACCGAGGAAGAGGTATACTCCCTCGAGCAGTTGGCGGTCCTCATCCTGGGCAAACTGAAACCGGCGGATGAGCTCCTCGAAAACGGGAATGCCATCTTGGAAGGTTCCCTTAGTGATATGGCTGAGCGCGGTTTCGCGCAATTGGGTGACTCCCATCTGCTGAGGTGTCCGCCCCTGGGCGACGGAATTGGAGCACGTCAGCAGAAGCATCAGCACGACGACGCTAAAGATGGGGGCGCTGAACTGCCTGCTGAAGAGGTGGAAGGACATAAGGGTCCGTTACGGAGTTGGCGGTTTCATTCGCGAAAATGGAGAAGAGAGTGAGCGACATCCCGCCGCAAGGGTATCATTTGAATCACGGAAATTTTCATACGGGCAAGGCATAATGGGAGGCCAACTGCAACAATTGGGTATCATTGTTACCTCTTTGCGACGGACCCGGGCGGGGGGATGCCAAAGGGGGGGAGGAAAAAGAAATTGCTTCCGGAGCGAGTGATTCGCTACTGGTTAGCTTCCACGCACGGGTGGTGAAATTGGTAGACACGCCAGGTTTAGGTCCTGGTGCCGAAAGGCGTGAGGGTTCGAGTCCCTCCCCGTGTATTATTGAGATGGAGGCGTGCTTTGCGGGAGGGATGGCGGTTGGGGAGGTTGAAAATTGACGATTGACGATTGCCGATTGCCAATTGCCAATTGACGATTGGAAATTGCCGACTGAGAGATTGAAAATTGACGATTGACGATTGACTATTGGGAGGATGCCGATTGAGAGATTGCCAATTGCCAATTGCCAATTGGGAGGAAGAAAATTGCTGATTGCTGATTGCTGATTGCCGATTGCCACTTGCGATTTTGCCGATTGTCGATTGTCGACTGACTCTTGGGTATGAGGGGACGGGGTGGCGATCAGGAAAGAAATCTCCGGATGTCTGGAATTTTTTTCAGGCGGCGGCCACCGGGCATGCGGGCGAAGTATGGATCTTCTGGGATGGGGTCCTCCTCCTCTTCGGAAGGGGGTGGATCCCCCCCAATTTCGATGTCGAGATCCCCAGGGAGTTCCTCGGATTCGAAGGCCCAGAAATCGAATGCCTGAGAAAGGCGCCGCGGCTGGGGTTCGAGAATTCTCGCAGGATTGGCGACGGCCCCTTTTTTCACCATCTCGATAAGGTAGGGAGGATGTCGTTTTTTCTGCTCCCTCTGGAAATCGGAAACCCATTTATTTCCGGCTTCCTGGCGATGGTTGAGGAGGACGGCATCGGAGAAATGGATACAGGCGTCGTACCAGAGGCGAGCGCCTGGGTTTTGCTGAAGGAGGGCGCAATGGAGAAGGGTCAGGATACGCCCGAGTTCGAAAGACCGGCGTCTGGGGTAGAGCCAATCCTTCCATTCTTCCATATGGTCGACGGGGTTATCGTGGCCTGGGATAAGTGCAAAAAGGGCCTCGCAGGAGGCAAAAGCGTCGTCCTGCTCCGGTGGCGGTTGGTCCCCGCGGGTAAGGAGGACACCGGGGAGGTTTTGCAAATCCTGGTCGAGTGGAAGGGGGTCCTCGGAGGCGGGGAGAAGGACGGCGAGGGGCGTGCCGGAGGGAAACCCGCTGGTGATGAGGTCCCTAAGGACTTCCCGTCGACCGGACTCGGGAATCCCGAGGAGGAGATAAACCGTGGTAGCCGCGGAGGGTTCCATGGGTCGAACAGGTTGCCTCAA
>CAYQKH010000001.1:43852-84033 GCA_964417945.1 uncultured Opitutales bacterium | reverse complement strand
TCAAAAGGAAAAGGTGTGGACCTGAGCGTGGTGGCGGAGCCAGTGATCGACGAGGACGAGAGCGGTCATGGCCTCGACAATGGGGACGGCGCGTGGGACAACGCAGGGGTCGTGACGACCGCGCCCTTTCAAGGTGGTGGTCTCCCCGGACTGGTCGACGGTCTCCTGACGTGTGAGGATCGTGGCGGTCGGCTTAAAGGCGACCCTGAAGGTGAGCAGTTCCCCGTTGGAAATGCCGCCTTGAACGCCGCCTGAATGATTGGTGCGGGTACGAATCTCGCCGTTTTTGTTCTCGAAGACGTCGTTATGCTCGTGACCGGTAAGAAAGGTTCCGGCAAATCCGCTGCCGATTTCGAAGCCCTTGGTGGCGGGGAGGGAGAGCATGGCCTTTGCAAGGTCGGCCTCCAATCGATCAAAAACCGGGGCACCGAGCCCGACCGGCACCCCTGAAGTGCGGCATTCAATCAGCCCGCCAACAGAGTTTCCGGAATCGCGCATTTCCTCGATGCGGGCGATCATGGCCTTGGCGACGACAGGGTCGGGGCAGCGAACGGGGGAGGCCTCAACTTCTTTCAAAGAAGGGAAGAAATCAAAGTCGGGGAGGTCCATCTCAATATCCTGGATGCGGGTGATGTAAGCCCGGATATCGATATTGCCGCCCAGTTTAAGAATTTTCCGGGCAATGGCACCGGCGGCGACCCGAGCGATTGTTTCGCGGGCGCTGGAACGGCCGCCGCCCTCGTGATTGCGGATGCCGAATTTGGATTGGTAGGTAAAGTCGGCGTGAGAGGGCCGGAACTTCTCCTTCATTTCCTTATAGGCCTGCGGCATGGCGTCCTTGTTGGAGACGACCATAGCGATAGGGGTGCCGAGAGTCAGGCCATTGTAGGTTCCAGAAAGGAACTGGACGGTGTCGGCCTCCTTCCGCTGGGTGGTGATTTTGCTTTGCCCGGGACGGCGGCGGTCCAGCTGGGGTTGGATATCGTCCTCGGTGAGCGGCAGTCTGGGCGGGCACCCGTCCACAATGACTCCGATTCCTCCTCCATGACTTTCTCCAAAGGAGGTGATGGTGAAAAGTTTTCCAAACGAATTGGCCATAAAAGTGAATGTTTTCCGGATGGGCGCGCCCTTCAACTGAAAAAGGAGGATACAGGAAGTGGCGAAAAGAGGTTGAATGCAGGTGAAAAGGGTCTGGATATTACAGAATTGCAAAAGCTGTGTGTCGATTTCCGGACAATTCGGCAAAAGCATTGCCAGCGGAAATAGGCCTCTCCTCAATTTTCGCCATGTGTTGTTCTCCATGGATCTGGATCCCCCGGGTGATCCTCCTCATCGCACTGCTTTTGGGAGGCCAAGGTCTTTCTGGGCAGGAAGGCGTTTTGATCGATTTAGAACGGGTTCGATTCGAACGGCTGGCGGAGGATTGGTTGCGGACGGAGATTGAGATTGAAGCGAACCGAAACTCCGCGGCGTCCAACCCGCGCTTTGTCAGTGACATCCGGGTCGGCTTGATCCTGAGCCTGCAGAAGAAGGATGGATCCTTTTCCTTTTATCGCTCGGAGGTGGAAGTAGTGGCATTGGAGCAGAACCAATCGGCAACCGTTTCCTTTTTCCTGCCGGGTGTCATTCTGGAGCGTGATGATGTCCGGGAGCCGTTCGCTTACCTGATTGAGCTGTCGGTTGGAGGAGTTGCCCAGCCGCTGACGCAGAGGAGCGCGTCTTCAAACATTCAGTCGAACCCGCAGGCAATGGCCTCATTAAAATCCCGTGCAGAGGCCGAGGGTGAGCAGACGGATGGAATCCTCCTGCCGGAATATCTGGCACCGATCGCCTACCGCAACCCGCGGGAAGCGCCGGTCTACCGGAGGCGTCAACCGGAGGCTCCTTAACCGGACGGTGTCACATGAGCCAGGAACGGCGAGTCATTATCCACTGCGGGGCGACCCAGGTAACCTATCTTGAGCTGTTGGTGAACGGGGGCAACCAGGTCCTGATCGAGGACCTGTCGACGGAGGGTCTGGAATACGACTTCACCCGCGACGAGGATTGGATGGAAGCCCTACTATCCGGGCTTAAGCGATTGACCGAAGGCCGAAAGCTGAAAAGCGAACCGGTGTTTATCGCGCCGGGCTTCCGGATCCTGACCAAGCTTTTTCAGATTCCGCATGTCGAAGCGGAGAAACGGCGGCAGATCATCGCGTTCGAGGCGCAGCAAAATCTCCCCTATTCGGTGGACGAAGTGGTCTGGGACACGCAGGAAGTGGCGGATGACGGGATCGAAACGGAAGTCCTCTTCCTGGCGGCGAAGAAGGAGGGCATCGATCAGTTTTGCGCACAGGTCGAATCCCTGGGTCTGCACCCTGGGGCGATTCTCCCGGCACCGATTCTCGACTATAATGCCTTTCAATTCCTGCAAGGGGAAGAGGGGCTCCCGGCGATGGTCATCCACATCGGAGCGCGTTCGACGAACCTGACGTTTATACATGATGGAGGGTTCACGATCCGGACAGTAAACTTCGGCGGGAATCAATTGACGCAGCCGATCGCGGACAACCTCGGGTGCAGTTTTCAGCAGGCGGAAGGTTTGAAGATCCGATTTTTCACGGAAGAGGAAACATTCAGTGACGAAGATCCCCGTGTCCGGATGATCCACCAACAGGCGGAGCAATTTCGGAAACGGCTGGGGCAGGAGATCACGCGTTCGGTGATGCAGTTCCGGCGACATTGCGAGGCGGGCCCGCCGATGGGTTTATGGTTATGCGGAGGCGGTTCGCTGCTTCCGGGACTGGAAGATTACCTTTCGGAGAAGCAGGGGGTTCCCTGCCGGTTGCTTTCGATGGGAGACGGGGTCGTCCTGGCTCCAACGGTGGACGAGGCGCTTTGGAATCGCCTGCAATACCAGGTGGTGGAGGCGATCGGGGCGGTGGTGAAGGACCGTGTCGCCAACGGTGTCGGGGTTGATCTGCTTCCACGGGAATTTCGTGAGCAGCGGGACTTCGCCCGTAAGAAGCCGGTTTACCTCGCCGGTGCGGCACTCCTGGCGGCCAGTTGTTTCCTGCCTTGGATCGATTCCTTCGGAACGGCGGAAGCCCTGCAAGAGCGGGTTTATTCGTTACAAGTGGAGATCCGTGACGTCGAGGGGCTCCTCGGTCGACAGGTGGAGCGCCTGGATAAGCTGGAGTCGCGCAGGGCGGCCATCCGTTCCCTGGATCGCTCGCTGAGTTCGCGCACGAATTGGATGGCCTTTTTCGACGAGCTGCAGGGTATTTTGCGCGAGGTGGGGGATGTCTGGCTGGATGACCTGGAGGTCACCCGGCGGACGGAATTGATTGAGCCGCCCCCGCCGGAATACCCGGAATATGATGCCTACGGAGAACTGATCGAGCCGGAACCGATTGAACGTATCCTTTACCGTCTCAACTTATCCGGGAAGCTGTTGCTTCGAGAGAACTTGGCGGCTGGAGCCTCACCGATTGGACAGGACTACGATGAGCAGATCATCACAAACCGGATCCGGTCGATGATCGAGGAGTTGAGCGAGTCGCAATTCGTAAAGGAGTCGGGAGTTCCGACGGTATTCTGGACGCGTCTGGAGGATGGGGTGCTTCCCTTCAGTTTCAATTTAACAATCAACCCGGAGAAACCGCTTTAGTGATGGATTGGGTGAAGCAAAACAAGGTCTTCGTGGCGGTTCTGGCAGTATTGGTATCGGGCGGCCTGGCGGGACTTTTTCTAAGTTCTCAGGCATCCGTAAAGATCGGGAAATCCGAGCGACAGATTACTGCTCTGGAAAATCGGCTTCAATCCCTTCTCGCGACCACGCCCTTACCGAGCGAAGGCAATCTGGAACGAATCGAGACTTCGCTCGAGGGGGCGGATGAGCGGCTGTCCGGTTACCTCGATCGTTTCTCGGGAACGGCCTCACTGCGGAGCAGCGATGACGCGGTCGTCGTGCTTCCTCGGATTCAGGGATTGATCGTCGATTATCGAAGACTTTTCGAAGGACAAGGGGTCGAGATTGGGACGGATGAAGCTTTTGGCTTCGCACGCTACCAGGAGGAGGTGGAACCTCCGCCCCGCGCGGTTATTCCGCTACTGGACAAACAATTGCAAGTCTTGAGCCCGGTGTTGGAAATTCTGGCGCAAAGTGGTCCCGAGCGACTGGTCCAGGTGGAGCGGGAATTTGTGGAAGACGGCGATCCGAATGAGAGCAGTGAATCAAGAAATGCAAACCCAAGGGAAGACATCTTTCGTCTGGATGCGAGCGCATCCGCCCGGGTAGCGGGGCTGGTGAGAACTCTGGCTTTTCGTCTGACTTTCACAGGTTACACGGATGCGCTCCGGCAATTTCTGAACGGGTTGAGCCAGCTGGAGATACCGATTTTGGTCCGGGAGGTCGGGGTGAGCCAGGATCGGGCGGCGGTCGAAGCGGAAGAAAAGGTTGTGAACGGGGGAGGAGCTTCCCCTTTTTCCCAGTTATTCGGAGGAGGGGAGACTGAGGCGAACCCAAGGGAGCGCAGTGAGCGGCCCGGGCAAAAGCCCATCATCGAAAACAACCTGTCGGAATTCACGGTCGTATTGGAATTCGTCGAGTTGAACCTGGAAGGAACTGGTTTGGACATTGGAGGGAGCGAGGATGCGGGTTAAGGGAGACCAACTTTTCCTGGTGGGTGCGGTCCTGATTTTTGGGGGAGTATCGGCCTGGGTATTTATTTTAGACGCGGATGTTGGGGAACCCGCTCGGGAGGGGATTCCGTTGGGCGGGGCCTCCTTTGAGATAGAATCCCTGCCGGAGGAGCCGGTTGCGGAGGTCCAATGGGATGCACCGACCTCGCAGAGCGAAGACGGACGGTGGATCTACGACTTATTCACTCCGCCGAAAATTTATATCAACCCGGAGACCAACCTGTTTTCGGTGATCCCTTACACTGGCCCGAGAGAGGAGGCGCCGTTCGGGATCGAACTGGTGCGGGTCGAACGACCGCTCTACCGCCTCAGTTTCGAAGGGTATATCGAGGAAAACCCGCGGGATTCTCGGCGCTCCCTGATCCGTCTTTACAACCGGGAGACGGAGCGACTGGAGCTGGTCCAGGTGGGAGACACCCCAGCAGGAGGAGACTATCGGGTGGACGATTTCCGTCTGGAACGGGAGATCGGCGACAACGGCTTATTGGAAACCCGGGCGCAGCTGGAAATCGAAGACTTACGGATAGGTCGGCAGATCGTCCTCGAGGTTGGGGAAACCCGGTATGCGGATGCGTTCCGGCTGGTTTTCGCGGGTGAAGACCCGGATGGGGAAAACCGGACTTACATTATCGAATCGGAGGGCGAAAGTTTCGACCATGCGGGGGGCCGTTTTACGGTCCGGTCGATCGATTTCGACACGGGGATGGTTCGAATAGAAAAAGAGGAGGCCGGACCGGAAACGACACGGACGACGACGGAAATTTTCACTTTTGAGACCCAAACCGCCCGACGAACCGAACGGGATCGATTCGATACGGGAACCTTTCAACCCGGCACCACGACATGAAGCTCCGACTGACACTCCATCCATCGACCAGAGGACTTTGGTTTCTGGCGATCCTATTCTTCCTCAGCGCATCCCCGTGGACACCCGTAGAAGGCCAGCGAGTGGATGCCCGGGAAAAGATCCGGCTCCTCTCGGAGGCCTTGAAAGCGCGGGATGAAGGCAACCTCGAAGTCGCCCGGGAAAACCTGGAGCAGCTGATTGCGATTGCGCCGGAGGATGAAAGCATCCAGCAGCTTTTGAATTCGGTTAATCGCGACTTGGAGCGCCAGATGCGCGGGGAAGACCCGGTTTTCGGGCGTTCGGGAGGCGTGCAGCCGTCCGATATTCTGGGTGCCCCGCCAACCCCGAATTACAGTGAGGGAAGCGGGGTGACGGCGAGGACCCCGTCCCTGCCGAAGGTGGAGAAGACCCCACAGGGAGGGCTGACAACGGCGGAGGTGGACGCCCTGCTTCGCCAAGCGGCGGAACAGCAAAAGGTCCTGAAGGAGGAGGCGGAAGGCGAATTAGCCCGCGCGCGGCAGCTTCGCCGAAAGGGCGAGCTGGAATTGGCCCAAGCGCAGCTAGAAGCCGCGCTGAGCAGCCTTCCCCGAAGCCTCAATACAATTCAGGTGCAAAGAGAACTGGAATCTGAGCTCAAGGAGGTATTGTTGCTCCGAGTCAAGCGGACGATCGAGGAGGGGTCGTTTGAGGCGGCCGAATCGTTGATTGCGGAATACGAGGGTCTTAGCGGCCCGGACAAGCAATCGGCGCGGATGCGGGAACGGCTCCTGCGGGAGGAAGCGCAACTCGTGGGCGGGGTGGCCGCCCTGATGAATCCGGAATTCCAAGCGGAGCAGGAGGCACTACAGGAGTTGATTTTGAAGGCGAGAGCGGAGCTGATCGGTGGGGATTTTGACAGTGCGGAAAAAACGTTGAATGACCTCCTTCTGATCGACCCGAACAACCTTGCAGCGAAAACCCTGAGAGCGAAGGTAGCGGAAGCATTGGGGGATACCACCTACATGTCGCGGGTGGGGGTAAGGAAAGAGATGTTGAACGAGGTTGGGCAATCGTGGGAGCGACCTCTGATCATCGAAAAGGCCGGACGCGAGGAGTTACGGATGGATGACGGGAATCCTATACTCGCAAAGTTGAACAATATCGTGATTCCCCGTGTGACCTTCAACGGGGAATTAAGCCGGGTGATCGAGACCCTGTCGGAGTTGTCGGTCCAGTATGACACTGCCACGGAAGAGGGCATGGGGCCGGGGGTGAATATCGTCCTGATTGATCCGTCGGGCCAGGATCCGCGGGTCAATATCAGTCTGCGGAACTTGTCGCTGGGGCGGATCCTCGAATTTGTGACCAAGCAGGTGGACTACCAATACGATGTGGGCCAGGACGCAGTTATTGTAAGCCGTGGGGATTCGAGCGGGGGCAACACCAGCCTCGTCACGGAATTTTTCCCGGTTTCCCGCGCGACCGTGATCCGGCTGACCGGATTCCGTAACGACGAGGCTCAAGGATCGGCAGTGCCGGTGGATCCCTTTTCACCGGTGCCTCAAGCGTCCCAGGCGTCGGCCCCGACGGTGAACGAGGAGGAGGCGCTAATGAGCTTTTTCGCCCGTGCCGGAGTTCCCTTCGAGACAATCGGGAATGGGCCCCAGGGATCGACGTTGGCCTTTGACGGCACCCAACTCATCGTGACGCAGACGACGCGAAACCTGGAGCGGCTACGGAATATTTTACGGCGTTATGATCAAACCAAGCAGGTGGAAATCGAAGCGAAGTTTCTCGAGGTGCAGCAGGGGGACCTGGAAGAGCTTGGATTTGAATGGGGGTTTTTCAGCGGAGGGCAGCCGACCTTCGACTCGGAGACGGGACAACCGATCCTGGATTCGACGGGCCAGCCGGTGCTGCAGTATGACACGAACGTCCAGACGTCGAACCGCTCCCTGAACTCGGCGTTTTCGATCGATCCGGAAGCGGCGAGCCTGACGATCACCGGTCCTGCGGTAGGCAACAACGTCTTCCCCTCCCTGCCTCCAGTGACCCCGAATTCGGCCGACCTGGCGGCAGATGTGGTGAGTAATCTTTTCGGGCGGACAGCGATCATCAGCGGGGATGATATCGAAGTTTCGATTCGTGCGCTGGCCCGGAAAACAGGGAGCGATCTTCTGAGCAGCCCGCGTTTGACGGTGCTCTCCGGGAAGACGGCGAGCATCGTGGTCGCTCAGGAGTTGCTTTACCCGACCTCCTACAACGACATCCAACTGCCCTCACCGGGGGGGAGCCGGGAGGGGAGCGTCAGTACGATCGCGATCGGTGCGGGGACCCCCCAAGATTTCGAAAAGCGGAATATTGGGGTGGAGATGGAGGTGACTCCCACGGTGGAGGACAACGACAACATCAGCCTGTTGCTGGAGCCGAAAGTGACAGAATTCGAAGGCTTCGTGGAGTATGGGGGGCCGAGTGTAGCGGTTGGCGGCGATGGAACGGTGGTCACGGTGCCCTCGGGATTTTTCCAGCCGATTTTTTCAACGCGTGAAGTCCGCACGGAGGTGACGATCTACGACGGAGCGACGGTGGTCATCGGAGGGTTGGTGCGCGAAGAGATCAAGGAATTCCAGGATAAGGTGCCGGTTCTCGGGGATATCCCCCTGGTGGGACGGCTGTTCCGCTCGGAAGGCGAGACGGCGCAGAAGCGCAATCTGATGATCTTCGTGACGGCCAACCTGGTCAGCCCCGGCGGCTCCCCGAGTCGGCAACGCCTTGAGAACGTGGAGCCGAATACCCTTTTTCAAAATCCAACCATTCTGACTCCGGGAGGGACGGTGAACCGCAACCCGGAAGGCAATTAAAGTGGAACGGAGGCGCGCGATGAAGATGACCGGCAAACGATTTCCAACCTTCCTCTCCCTCGGGATGTTTCTGGGGGCGAGTTTCCTGAACGGGGCCGCTCCGGTAGTGGCCATCAACTCGCCGTCGATGGGTGCCCAGTTCGAGGCAGGCGAATTCATCACGGTGGAGATCGAAGCCACGGATGCGGACGGAAACGAGAAGGTCGTCGAGGTCGAGGTATTCGACGGCGGCAATTCACTCGGCTTCGCGGGGTTGGTGGACCGCGATTCGGGGACCTGGCGTTTTGAATTCGTGCCAACGACGCCGGGCCTGATCGACCTGTCCGTGACGGCCACGGACGACGAGGGAGATTCCGGAACGTCAGGGAACGTGCTAGTCAACCTGTTGACGGGTTTTGCACCGTCGGTATCCATTATTTCCTTACAAAATGGCGAGGTGGTGCCGGTGGGCGGTGGGCTGACCCTGACGGCGGAGGTAGTGGGAAACAACCGCCCGGTGACGGTTGAATTTTTTGCGAACGGATTTTCGGTGGGTTCGGTGACAGAGTTTCCCTACACCTTGGAATACGCGGTGGTGAACGAGGACGCGGACCTGGAGATCACGGCGGTGGCGACGGAGGAAGGCCAGGGGACGGCGATTGCGAACGTGACGGTGCAGGCGCTGGAGAACGCGCCGCCAACGGTGGCGGTGATCCCGGTAGTGAGTGAGTTCACCTTGGGGTCGCGGATCCCGGTGGTGGCGGAGGCGGGGGACCTCGACGGGCAGGTGGTGCAGGTCCAGTTTTTCGCGAACAACACGTTGATCGCGACCTCGACGGAGGGCGGGCGCGCCTTTTCTGCGGATTGGAGGCCGACGGTGGCGGCGACCTATGAATTGAAGGCGGTGGCCACGGACGACGTGGGGAACCGTTCGGAAAACTCGGTCACGGTGGTGGTGAACCCGAGGGTCGGCCAACCTCCGATCGGATCCCTTTTCATTACGCCACAGGAGAAGTCCTATGCGATCGGGGCGGAAATTTTCCTTTCCGCCGACGTGGCGGATGTGGATGGGACGATAGAGAATGTCTCGTTCCTGGTGAACGGGGCATTGGTGGGTTTGGCAACGGAAGAGCCCTACAACGTGCGCTACAGTTTCCGTGACGAGGATGTTTCTTTCATTGTGGCGGAATCCACCCCGGACCAACTCTTCTCTAATGTAACAGTGTTGGTGGAGGATAACGACGGCAACCTTGCGGTGGTGACGACGCCGGTCCTGATCGCACCGTTGACCCGCCGATTGCCAAAAATCGATATCACCTCACCGGAGTCGGGTTCGATCTTTGGATTGGGTTCGGAGGTCGTGCTACAGGGGCGGCTGCGGACGGTAGACGTGGAGGTGGACAGCGTTCAATTCTACGAGGACCAGCAGTTGATTGGGTTAGTTGGGCAGGCCCCCTTTGAGATCCGCCGGGTTCCAGAGGAGGCGGGGACCCGGGTCTACGAGGCGATCGCGCACTACAGTTTCGATGTTTCCTACGTCTTCCCGGGGCCACCTCCGCTGGAGGTTGTGGTGCCGACGTTGGTATCAGATATCAGCGATGAATCGAAGAGCGTTACCCTGTCGGCGGCGGGCCCCTTCGTGCAGTTATTGAACCCGAGCGAGGGGGACCTCCTGTCGCTGAACCAGCCCATCACTCTTACGGCGCGGGCGATCGCGAGCAACGCAGGCGGACTGAGCGTGCAGTTTTTCGTCGTCGAGAACAACGACCTGGTGACGATCGGGAGCCCCGACACTTCGGCACCCTACTCGGTCGAGTACACGCCGGCGACAACGGGCTTCAAATCGATTTTCGCTCGAGTGGAGGAAACGGGAGTGGGGACGACGGACTCGAACCGCTCGGAGGTCAATGTGATCCTCGACACGACGCCGGCGGTTACGCTTACCTCGCCAGCGGAAGGATCGAACTTTAGTCTGGGAAACCCGATCACGCTGACTGCGGATGTCACCAGTACGGGCAGTTTAATCACGGTGGATTTCTTCGCCAACGGTTTCCTGATCGGGAGCGATGCGGATTTCCCCTACAGTTTTTCCTGGACCCCGCCAAGTGCGGGACGTTTTTCCCTGACGGCGCGGGTCAACCAGGAGAGCCTCGGCTCTTCCACGAGCCCCGGCCGGGAGATCACGGTGAACCCGAACCAAGCGCCGGCAATCACCCTATCGGCAAGTGAAACGGGGATCATCGTCGGCGATAGGGTGACTTTCACGGCGTCGGCGAGCGACTCCGACGGCACGGTGGTCCGTGTCGAATTTTTTGCCAACGGCGTTTCGCTGGGGCAGGTATCGGCACCGCCCTTCACGGTGGACTGGGTGCCGGAATTCAGTGGGGCTTTTGAGATTTCGGCGGTGGCGGAGGACAATTTTGGCAACCAGGCGACTTCGATGTCGTTGTTTGTGACGGTGTCCGGGCTGTCGGGCGATCGCTCGTTTGTTTTAAGGAGTTACGATGATCTTTTAAACGAGTTGCCCCCGCGATCGGATCTCGACGCGTTGGAATCGCAGCTCGCGCTTGGTGAGCTCTCCGAGGCGGAAGTAGTGGAATTGATCCTGAACGACCCGGGATTCCGGACTTTCCGCGAGGCGATCCAGACCTATCTGGTGATAACCGGCCGTTATCCGGACCGGAACGCTTTGATTGAGGCGGCGACGGTGATTCAGACGCAGCGGGAGCTGGTGGAGCAGGAGGAACCGGAGAACCTGCTCGAGGAACTCCTCGATGAGACGATCGACCCCGTCGGGGTGAGCGGGCTGGAAAGCCTCGTTGTCTCGTTGGAGAGCGAATTTGTGAAACAATTCGGAGATCCATTTCTGCTTTCGGACCGCGACTACTTGTCGATTCTGTTTCGGAACAAGTATGGACGCGATCCGTCGGAACAGCAGCTTTTCCGAATGTTGTTTCTCCTCGAGGAACGGGACGGCAACCGAAACCGGATGGCGGCAGAATTAATCCTCGACAACACGGTGGTCCGGTCGGGCATCCTGACGTATACGGAGAACCTGCAGATCTCCTCCCCGCCGAACAACAACTTGGTGGAGCGGGCGAACACGGCGGCGTTGTTCATCGATCTGTTGCGGGTTCGGCCGGGGATCGCGGAGGTAGACGTTCTCTTGGACGAACCGTTGCTGAACCGGATCGAGGCGGTCCTCGCGGATCCCCGTTACGCCGCACGTTTCAACGAGGTGATGGAAGGGTCGATCCCGATGGGAGCGGGCTGGAATCGCTCGCAGTGGTTCGGGACGTTCAACTCCCTGGGGATGCCCTGGCTCTACCACCGAGATCTCCATTGGGTCTACCTGCATGAGGGCATCCCCGACTCTGGGGCCTGGCTATGGTATGAACCATTGGGGTGGGTCTGGACGACGCGTGATCGTTTCCCCTACCTCTGGTCGGCGGACCGTGGAACATGGTTTTACTATCATGAAGCCACCCCAAGCCCCAACTGGTTATATGACTTTGGGTCTTCGGACTGGGTAGCATTCGAAAACCCCCTGCGGCAATAAGGGATTCCCCAACCGACTTTCCGGTTGTGGAAGGCGCGGCATTGGAACAGGTTCTAAGAGATGTCTCGTTTTCTGCTGCTCGATGGATACAACCTTGCCTTCCGCGCTTATTACGGGATGCCTGAACTGACCCGGAGCGACGGGTTCCCAACGAGTATCATTCACGGATGGGTCCGGACCTTGTGGATGCTGGAAGACCAGCAGAACCCCGACGTGGTCCTTGCCTTTTTCGACCTCGGGGCCTCGACTGCGCGCGAGGCGCTGCAAGCCGACTACAAAGCAAACCGTGGGGAAACCCCGGAGGCTCTTGAATTGCAAATTCCTTATGTCAAGCGTTTGACAGAGGCCCTGGGCATACCGGTCATCGAGCGACGTGGGGTCGAGGCGGACGACCTGATGGCGGCGGCGGCCGTCAAGTTGGTGGCCCGGGGTGACGAAGCCCTGTTGGTAAGCGCGGACAAGGACCTCGGCCAGATTCTGCGCCCGGGAATCCGTCAGTTGTTGCCTCCGCCGACGGCAAATCCCCGGCTGGGATGGCGGGAACTGGATGAAGCCGGTCTGGAAGAAAAATACCAGATCAAGGCGGAGCAGATACCGGATTATCTCGCGCTGATCGGAGACAGCTCAGACAACATCCCGGGTCTGGCCGGTTGTGGTCCGAAGACTGCGGTAAAGTGGTTGCGGGAATATGGAACGCTGGAGGAAATCCTGAGGCACGCCAACTACCTGAAGCCGCCCCGCTTTCAAGAGAAGGTGAGTGCGGAGGCGGCGAACCTGCGGCGCAACCTGAAACTGGTGACCCTTGATCTCGAGGAGGAGGTGGCGATCCTCGAGGAGGAACCGAGAGAACCGGATGTGGGCGCGGCGGAGGCGATCCTGCTTGAGTTGGAGATGAAAAAGGCGGCAGCGGATACCCGCAAGCGCTACCTCGAGAGCGAATGAAGCCGGGGGGTTGATCCCGAGGTAGATTAGCCTTAATCTAAGGTAATGCTTCAAAAGTACAAAAGCGATTCTTCCGATCAACGGCCCGATTCCTGGTCGGAACTCTCGGTTGGCTGGAAGTGGGTCTGGGTTGGATCCTTCCTGATCGCCTTCCTCGTGGGAATCGGGATGGGGATCTACCTGACGTTTGCCTGAGGGATAATCAGGCCTTGGTCTTGGCCGTTTTGACCTGTTTCTCAGGGTCGTAAATATAGCCGACCCCGTGGATGGTGCGAAAGGGGTCGAGCGAGCAATCGTGATGACCGAAAGCGTCTCGGATTTTGACAATATACTGATCGAGGGAGCGACTCTTAACGTCTGCGTGGATTCCCCAAACGGAGTGAATAAGAGTCTTCCGGGTGATCACGGTGTTTGGGTTCCGGGCAAGGTAGCTCATGATCCCGAGTTCCTTGCGACCGATTTTTTCCATGTTGCCGTCGGGAAAGAGGGCCTCCATGCGGGTGGGGTTGATATTGGCGCCGCAGAATTCGAAGGGCTCCTCGTCGAGCCTGGCGTTTTTCGTGATATTCTGGTCCTGAGCGGTCTCGGCGCGCCGGAGGACGGCATTGATCCGGGCGATGAGTTCGGGAAAGCTAAACGGCTTGGTGATGTAGTCATCGCCGCCCATGTCGAGGCCCTTGACCTTGTGGACTTCAGAACTACTGGCGGTGAGGAAGATCGTGGGGACGTTGATATTTTTTTTTCTCAGCTCCTCAAGGAGGCCAAAACCGGTTTCATCGGGGAGATTGACATCGAGGAGCATGAGGTTGGCGAAATTATCGCCGAGGAATCGCAAGGCGTTGGCGGCCCGGTGGTAGACCTGTGTTTGCATGCCGACGACTTCCAGTTGCTCGGCGATCATATTGGCCAATTCTTTTTCGTCTTCAACGATGACAATGAGAGGTTTGGTTCCGTAGGCCATAGGAGATAGTGGGGGGGCGATCGGGGGAAGTGCGCAGGATAGGCAGGTACCCCAGTTTCATCGCATATATTCTACTATTAATTTCTTTAGGGGTGTTTTTACATTTTTACAATTATTTTTTACAGCCCAAAAGGGATCGAGACTTGTGCGAAAAAGCGGAATCTGATCGTTTAGGCGGTCTTTCAACTTCTTAATTATGAGCACGATCACAATGTTAGGATTGCCCAAAGGCAGCCTGGAAGAGTCGACGGTAAACCTCTTTGGAAAGGCTGGCTTCAAGATCACACGGTCCTCCCGTTCCTATCGCCCAGCGATTGACGATGACGAATTGGAAGGGCGATTTGTTCGTGCGCAGGAAATCAGCCGCTACGTGGAGCACGGGTATTTTGATTGCGGTTTGACGGGACTGGACTGGATTCTGGAAAATGGGAGCGACGTCGTCGAAGTTTGCGACCTGATCTACAGCCGTGCCTCGAACCGGCGGTCTCGTTGGGTTTTGGCAGTACCGGAGGCATCCCCGGTCCAGACGGTTAAAGATCTGGAGGGAAAATTCATTGCAACAGAGGTGGTGAACCTGACCCGCAACTACCTCGAGGAGAATGGGGTCTCGGCGAAAGTGGAGTTCAGTTGGGGGGCAACAGAAGTGAAAGTGCCGGATCTCGTGGACGCGATTGTCGATTTGACAGAGACTGGAAGTTCACTGCGTCAAAACAAGTTACGAATTGTGGACACTGTTTTGGAAACGAACACGAAGCTGATTGCGAACAAAAACAGCTGGGAGGACCCTGTGAAACGGCAGAAGATAGAGAATGTTGCGCTTTTGCTGCAAGCGGCGCTAAACGCGGACAGCAAGGTGGGTTTGAAGTTCAATATCGAGCGGTCGCGGTTGGACACGGTGATGGAGCAATTGCCGGCGTTACGAAAGCCGACGATCAACCGTCTGTCTGACGAGGACTGGGTTGCGCTGGACATCGTATTGGATGAAATCCAGGTCCGAAGTATTATACCGGCTCTGAAAGAGCGGGGCGCGGAAGGGATTGTAGAGTATCCGCTAAACAAAGTCATCTTTTGATAGGGTGGGGACAGGACGACCGTCATTTTCTGCTTGCAGGACAGTGAGTTGAGGGACACCTTGATCGTTTTTCCCTTATTAAACCGACGGTATCGGTAAACGGGGGATTCACCCATCACAACCTCAACTTCAACCTGTGAAGCACCCTGACCGGGGCTCCTGCACGTTCCATATTTAAACCTATGAGTAATCTCATGGAAGAACTGCTCTCCGAGAGCAAGTTCGACAGCCTAAAGGAAGGTTCCATTATTTCCGGAACCATCATCGAAATCCGCCCGAATGAAGTAATTGTCGACATCGGAGGGAAAGCAGAGGGAATCATACCCGCCAGTGAGTTTACAAGTGTGGACGATCTGCAAGTGGGGGAAGAAATTGAAGTCTTTCTCGAAAAATTGGAGGATCGGGAGGGCAACCCAGTCCTCTCCTTCGACAAGGCGGAACAAAAGAAAAACTGGGAAAATATTTTATCCGAATGTGAAGAAGGGTCGGTGATCCAAGGTCGGGTGAAGAGCAAGGTAAAAGGAGGCCTGATCGTTTCGATTGGGGTAGATTCGTTCCTGCCGGCCTCCCAGATCGACATCCAGCCCCCGAAGAACCTAGATCAGTATGTGGGCCAGACCTACGACTTCAAGGTGCTGAAGATCAATCAGGATCGGAAAAACATCGTTGTTTCCCGTCGTGAATTAATTGAAGAGCAACGGAACGAGAAGCGGAGAAAGCTTCTCGAGGATGTGAAGCCGGGTGACCAACGGCAGGGAGTGGTGAAAAACATCACGGACTACGGGGCTTTCATCGACCTTGACGGTCTGGACGGGCTGCTGCACATCACTGACATGTCGTGGGGACGCATCTCCCACCCGAGCGAGATGCTGAAGCAGGGCGAAGAGATCACGGTTATGATCATCGAGGTGAACCGGGAGCGGGAACGGGTATCTCTGGGACTCAAGCAGCTGCAGGAAAATCCCTGGGATAAGATCGAAGATAAATATCCAGTGGGAGCACGAGTGCATGGCCGTGTGGTCAACCTCGTTCCGTATGGTGCCTTCATAGAATTGGAAGAAGGCGTAGAAGGACTCGTTCACGTGACGGAGCTTTCCTGGACAAAGCGGATCAACAAGCCGTCAGAGGTCCTTCGGATCGGCGAAGAAATCGACTCGGTGGTGCTCGGGGTGCAGAAAGAAGAGCAAAAGATTTCGCTTGGTGTCCGGCAACTGGACGTCAACCCTTGGGATATGGTCCGGCACAATTATCCGGCGGGGGCACGGGTTCGCGGCAAGGTTCGCAACTTGACCAGCTATGGAGCCTTCATCGAACTGGAAGAGGGCATCGATGGAATGATCCACGTCTCGGACATGAGCTGGACTCGAAAGATCAACCATCCTTCAGAAATGCTGAAAAAGAGCGACGAAGTAGACGCGACCGTATTGGACGTAGACCCCGACCAACAGCGTATCAGCCTTGGGATGAAACAGTTGACGAAGGATCCCTGGGAAGAGATCGAGAGCTACTTTAAGATTGGCGACGTGGTAGAAGGAACGGTCAGCAAGACTACGAACTACGGCGCCTTCATCGAGCTACAGCACGATATTGACGGTCTGGTGCACATCAGCCAAATCACCGAAGAGCGGATCGAGAAGGTGAAGGATGTACTGGAAATCGGGCAGAAAGTTACTGCGCGAGTGATCAAGATCGATCGAGATGAACGGCGGATCGGATTATCCATTAAGGCTGCAAACTACGATACAAATCAGTTGGAAGCGGAAATGGCTGCCTATGACAACCTGCAGAGCGATGACGATTTGACAAGCCTTGGCGATATCCTCGACGAGGCGACGAAGTAAACTCGGGAATTTAGGCCATTCATTTAACAAAAAAGCCCGAGATCTCGATCCCGGGCTTTTTCTTTTGTGTTTGTGTAAACCTTAATTGACCAAAATGTATTAGGCGCTAACAGGTTTGGAACTTACCTTCTTTTGGTAAAAATCCTTCAACACCTCCATACGCTTCCGCTCAATATTTTCTTCATGGATTTCTTCGCGGGTCCGTTGTTCTTCCTTGCGAAACATATTCTGACGAAGTTTTTTCAAGGCGATGTTCTGCAACTGGCGGACCCGTTCGCGGGTAATGTCAAATTCTTGGCCAACTTCTTCCAAAGTCATGGGCCGGTCACCAGTAAGGCCGAAACGCATTCGAATGATGGTGCTCTCACGCTCATCGAGGCCGTCGATAATATCTTTGACATCATCTGATAGAGACTTGGTGTGTAAATCTTCGTATGGGGTAGTGGCGGATGTATCCCCGACAAGATCGCCAAAGCTAGTTCCTTCATCTTCACCCACAGGTGCATCGAGAGACGTCGGGCGAACACTAACGGACTTGAGGTGGGCGATTTTGTTGACGGACATCCCCATTTCCATTGCCAACTCGTCGTCGGTGGGCTCCCGACCGAGTTCCTCGGCCATCGCAGTAGCGACACGCCGAATTTTAGCGATCTTATCGACAAGGTGGACTGGCAGCCGGATCGTTTTGGACTGATTGGCCAATGCTCGCTTGATACTCTGTTTTATCCACCAAGCCGCGTAGGTAGAGAGCTTTCCACCCTTGTTCGGGTCGAAGCGTTCCACCGCTTTAACCAGGCCAATGTTTCCCTCGGAGATGAGATCGAGGAGTGGAAGCCCGAAGTTGGCGTAGTCGTTAGCGATTTTGACGACTAACCGAAGGTTGGCTTGGATCATGTGGTCCCGTGCGGCCTTGTCGCCATCCTGGATACGTCGGGCTAAGGCAACTTCCTCCTGCGGTTTGAGAAGGGGAGTTTTCCCGATTTCCTGCAAATACAGTTTAATCGGTGTCCGATCTGAGGCAGGAAGATTGCGAACATCCTCTGCTTCATCGGCGGAATCGACCGTGTCAGTGCGTTCTACCGAAAGGCGATTACTGGAGCGAGGGGCTATTAAGGCTGATTTTTTAGGCATAATCGATGCGGATTGTTTGTTCACGTGTAAAGAACAAGAGATTTCAATAATATATCTAAGTTCCAAGGAAATCGAGAATCATTCTAAAAAAAGTCGTAACCCGTTGATAGAAAACGATTCGAAATCAGGATTTTTTTGACAAGGCGACCGCTTTGAGGAGGCCGCGAGCCTTATTGAGGGTTTCCTCGTATTCGTTCGCGGGAATGGAATCGGCGACGACACCTGCTCCGCTCTGAACAAAAAGGCAATCATTCTGGAGAACTGCGGTGCGAATGGCGATGCAGGAATCGCAATTGCCATCATAGCTGAAATAGCCGAGGGCACCGGCGTAAATGCCCCGCTGCAAACTTTCGAATTCCGCGATAATTTCCATCGCCCGAATCTTGGGGGCACCACTGACCGTTCCGGCGGGGAAGGTCGCGCGCATGAGGTCAAAAGCGTTCCGTTTAGGATCTAGCCGTCCGATGACTTGTGAAACAATGTGCATGACGTGGGAATAGCGTTCGATAACCATATATTCGGGGACCTCGATAGACCCGACCCTGCAGACGCGGCCGAGGTCGTTGCGGGCGAGGTCTACCAGCATGAGGTGCTCCGCACATTCCTTTTGATCGGCGAGAAGTTCTGTTTCATAAGCGCAATCTTCCTCTGGGGAGTCACCCCTCGGGCGTGTCCCGGCAATGGGGCGGAGCTCGGCACGATCGCCGGTCAATCGGACATGTACTTCGGGGGAAGCACCGATGACAGAGAAGGAATCCGCCTCGAGGAGAAACATATAGGGTGAAGGATTGACGACGCGAAGGGCGCGGTAAAGGTCGAGCGCGCTCTGGGCATAGGGGATCTCGAAACGCTGGGAGAGGACGGCTTGAATAATGTCGCCCGCGCGGATGTAGTCTCGGGTTTTCTCGACGATTGCTTCGAAGGCTTCCCGGGTGAAATTCCCTTGTGGAAGGGATTCTGAATCGGGTTGGTGGAGGGGGGCAGGCCGGAGGACGTTCGGTTCCGTGAGGATTTCCTGGAGTTCCCGGATCTCTTTGACGGCCTTGTCGTAAGCGTCGTCGGGATCCTCTTCGACATGGGCGCAAACGAGAATGCGCAGGGTCTGCCGGGCGTGGTCGAATACGACGATGGAATCGGTAAGGAGAAAATAAAGAGTCGGGAGTCCGAGGGAGTCGTTTTCCGGTCGGGGCACACGTGGCTCAATGTGGTGGATGTATTCGTAGCCGAGGGCGCCGACCGCCCCTCCCATGAAGGGGGGAAACCCGGGAAGGGTGACGGCGCGATACTGGGACATTTCCTCTTCGATAATGGTCAAGGGATCCGGTGGGGTCGGCTGCTCGGTCAGCGCACCGGATTTGTTGAGGATCTGGGTCTTGTCCGGAAAAACCCGGAAAATCTTGCGCGGCTTGCAGCCGAGGAAGGTATAGCGGCCGATATGTTCCCCACCCTCGATGGATTCAAAGAGGAAGGACGGACCGCGAGACCTCAGCTTTGCATAGGCGGATACGGGAGTCTCAAAATCCGCCATCAGGTCATGGTAGACGGGGATGAGGTTTCCCTGTCGGGCATAATCCCGGAAGGTATCACGAGAGGGATGAATCGTTAAGAACACTGGATGAAGTACAACTTGGGGAATAAAGGGTGCGTGAATTGATCTAATAAAGACAAACTAGACGCGTCACGATGAAATTTCTGCAGGTTGTCCTCTCCTTCGCTCTCATCCTGTCGACCCGCTTCGGTTCGACGGGATTCGCCGATCAGTATCTTCAGGATCCGGAATCGGTTCGTCCACTGGGTCCGGGTGAGATCGTTCCTAGGGTTTCGGTGGAAAGTATATCCGGAGAGGTCGTGGACTTGAGGAAAGCGCTGGAGGGAACGCCAACAGTCCTGATCTTTTATCGTGGTGGTTGGTGTCCCTACTGCAACCGTCATTTATCGGACGTGCAATCCATCGCACCAGACTTGAGGGCGATGGGTTTTCAAATCGTTGCGATCAGCCCGGACCGACCGGAGGTGCTGAGGGCTACACTGACGGGGCAGGAATTGGACTACCACCTTCTCAGTGATCGGACAGCCCGGGCGATCGAGGCTTTCGGTCTGGCGTTCCAGCTGGAGGAGCAGGTAGTCGAACTCTACCGAAACCGCTATAAAATCGATCTTGAGAAGGATTCCGGGGAAACCCACCACCTGTTGCCGGTCCCGGCGCTCTACCTTGTGGATGGAGAGGGGCGGCTCCAATTCCGCTTTTTCGACCCGAATTATAAAAAGCGGATCTCTTCGAAAGAGGTGTTGACAGCAGCGAAGAGCATGCAAAAATAAAACTATATTTCCCAACAACCCTCCTCCTGGCCCCTGGGCGTATGCCCGGGGGCATTTTTTTGCCCAAAGGCAAGGGGGCTACCGGGAATCTCGACCTCCTGCGCGCCCGCGACTGATCTATTCGACCGTAACGCTTTTGGCTAGATTCCTGGGCTTATCAACATCGCAGTCCCGCTTGCGCGCGATGTAAAAACTCAGCAATTGTAGGGGGAGAGTGGCGAGGATGGGAACCGTACCTTGGTGCGAATCCGGAATGGTGATGCGGTCATCAACCAAACCGTCCGGGAAGGGGCAACTTTCCGGAGCGATGGCGATAACGGGACCCTTCCTGGCCTTCACTTCCTGGATATTGGCCTGTGTCTTCTGAAAGGTCTCCCCGGGATTGACAAGGAAGACGCTGGGGCATTTTTCACTGATCAAGGCGATGGGTCCGTGCTTCATCTCGGCGGCGGGATAACCTTCCGCGTGGATGTAGGAGACCTCCTTCAGCTTTAGCGCGCCTTCGAGGGCGATGGGAAACATAATCTGGCGTCCGAGGAAAAGGAAGTCCTCGTGTTGAGCGTATTTTTCGGCAATGGCCTCGATTTGAGGAGCGAGAGCGAGAATTTTTTCAACCTGCTCGGGAACCGCCTTAAGGGCTTCCACGTAGGCTTTACCCTCGCCATAGCCGAGATCATTGAGGCGACCAAGGTAAAGGGCGAGCATGGAAACGATGAGGAGTTGGGAAGTAAAGGCCTTTGTGGAGGCCACACCGATCTCGGGACCGGCATGTTGGTAAATTCCGCCATCTGATTCCCGGGCAATGGAGGAGCCGACGACGTTATTGATAGCAAGGGTTCGGTAGCCTTTTCGGCGGGCTTCCCGGAGCGCGGCGAGGGTGTCGAGGGTTTCCCCGCTCTGGCTGATGACGAAGACAACGGTATTTTTATCGAGGGGCGCGTTGCGGTAGCGGAACTCACTGGCGTAATCCACATCGACGGGGATGCGGGCGAAGCGTTCGACGAGATAATCGGCAACGAGACAGGCGTGCCAAGCGGTTCCACAGGCACAAAAGAGCATGCGATCCATCTGGCGAAATTCCTGCGGGGTAAGGTTCAGCCCGCCGAACTTGGTGGTGCTTCCGTCGGGGGCAAAGCGGCCGCGCATGGCGTTTTCCAATGCCTGTGGCTGCTCAAAAATTTCCTTTTCCATAAAAGTGGAAAAGGATCCGAGCTCGGCGTCCTCGGCCTTCCAGTCGAGGGTGCGGATGACGGCGTCGACGGTCTCGTCGCCGATGGTCTGAATAAAAAAGTTATCGGGGGTGACTTGAACGACCTCGCCGTCGTTGAGGTAAACGACGTTCTGAGTGCGCCGGGCGAATGCGCTGGCATCGCTGGCGACAAGGATTTCCCCGTCGCCGATTCCGAGGATAAGGGGGGAGCCTTTCCTGGCGCAGATCATCTCCTCGGGGCAATCCTCGCAGAGGACGGCGATTCCGTAAGTGCCTTCGACATGGAAGAGGCTTCGGCGGACGCTTTCGGCAAAGCGGCTCTTTCCGTCAAGCTCGGGCTGCTTTTGATAGTGGTAGGCGATCAGGTTGGCGAGTGCCTCCGTATCGGTCTCGGACTGAAAGTGGTAGCCCTGCCCGAGAAGGAAGCGCTTGATCGACTCGTAATTTTCGATAACCCCATTGTGGACAAGGGCGATTTTCCCGTCCGAGGAGAGGTGAGGGTGGGCGTTTGCCTCGGTAACCCCGCCGTGGGTGGCCCAGCGGGTAT
Organism: uncultured Opitutales bacterium; assembly: GCA_964417945.1. Lineage (GTDB taxonomy): Bacteria > Verrucomicrobiota > Verrucomicrobiia > Opitutales > JABSRG01 > CAYQKH01. Next base: position 62,099 of record CAYQKH010000001.1, on the reverse strand, counting down.
GACTGATGCCAAGGCGGGCCTTTACCTCGAGGGCGGCAGCGGCCTTTTCAAGCTCAACAACCCGCCCGGTTTTCCTCCGAAGGACAATGTCTTCTCCATTCAAAAGAGCAAGGCCGGCGGAGTCATACCCCCGGTATTCGAGCCGCTTGAGCCCTTCGATCAAAATCCCGGTCGCTTGGCGCTTACCTAAATATCCTACAATGCCACACATATAAATTTTCTCCCAAGGGATTGGGTTTTCATTTGTGAAAAGCGAAAATTAGCGGTATTTCACAAAGAAAAGCAAACTCCTACTTTGAACCGGATATGCGATCTAAAGTTATCAGTGTGATCATGGGAGGTGGCCGGGGAACCCGACTGCATCCGCTAACAAATTTGCGTTGCAAACCGGCGGTTCCCCTTGCGGGGAAGTATCGCCTGGTCGATATCCCGATCAGTAACTGCCTGAATTCGGGGTTGAACCATCTTTACATCCTAACCCAATTCAACACGGCCTCCCTGCACCAGCACATTCAGCAGTCCTACAAATTCGACCCCTTTGGCGGTGGATCGGTGGACATCCTTTCGGCGGAGCAGACAGAGCGGGGAGACAGCTGGTATCAGGGGACGGCGGATGCGGTGAGGCAGAACCTAACCCACATGTCGGTCGACGACGACGACCTCGTTTTAATCCTCTCGGGCGACCAGCTCTACAATATGAACTTCCGGAAACTGATTGACCACCACCGGGAAACGGGGGCGGACGTCACCTTGTCCGGAACGGCGATTTCGAAAGAGGAGGCCTCGTCGTTCGGTTTAATGCGGGTACGGGATGATTTCAGCATCGAGGCTTTCGTGGAGAAGCCGACAGATCCGAAGGTGATCGAGAGCCTGTTGATCCCGGAGCCGTTGATGGCTTCCTTCGAAATCGAAGCGGATAAAGATTACTGTCTGGTGAACATGGGGATCTACATATTCAAGGGCAGTATCTTGCGCGAGGCGTTGAGCGGGGATGAGGACGATTTCGGCAAGGAAGTGATCCCGAATTTACTCGGAAGAGTGAACCTGAAGAGCTACATCTTTACGGGCTACTGGGAGGACATCGGGACGATCCCGGCCTTTTTTGAAGCCAACCTCCGGCTTACGGACCCGTTGCCGCCCTTCAATTTCTTTGATGAGAACCACCGGATCTACACGCATGCGCGCTATCTTCCGGCGGCAAAGATCACGCGATTGGAGGCCGACCGGGTGATCCTGGCGGACGGGGCGATGGTCAATGGCTGCCGGATGCGGCGTTGCGTGGTGGGGGTCCGATCGATCATCGAGGACGGATGCGATCTGGAAAATGTCGTGGTGATGGGATGTGATTATTTTGAAACGGCGGAGGAGCGCTCCTTCAACGCGGCAAAGAGCCTGCCAAACTTCGGGATCGGGAAAAACTGCACGATCCGCAACGCGATCATCGACAAGAACGTGAGCATCGGGGACAACGTGGTGCTGGATCCAGCAGGGAAACCGGACGGCTGGGAAAGCGGGGGTGTGGTCATCCGGGAGGGGGTCCTGATCGCGGTCAAAGAATCGGTGATCCCGAGCAACACCCGGATCTGCCCGGATTCCTGAGTGCGATGAAACGGCTGCTACTCTGCACGGATGGATCGGCCTACGGGTTGGAAGCCTGCCGTTTTGCCAGCTGGCTCGGTAAAAAGGCGGGGACACGGATCCTCGTTCTCTATGTGAGCGACCTCCGGCAGTTCGAAGTCCCGGTGGTGGCGGACGTGACGGGAAGTTTCGGGCTGCAGCCCTACAAAGAAATCGCGACCCAGATTGAGGCGGAGGAGGAAAAGCGCGCGGAGGCGATCCGCCGGGCGTCTTTCAGTGTTTTTAAAGAAGAGGGGGTGGCGGACCACGCCGCGTTCATCCACCGGATGGGTTTGCTGGGTGAGGCGGTAAAGAACCTACATGAGGAAGGAGACGTGGTTGTGATAGGGAAGCGCGGAGAGAACGCGAATTTCGAGACGGAGCACCTGGGTTCCTCGCTGGAGCGGGTCATCCGCTCGAGCACGGCGCCGGTCTGGGTGACCTCGCGCAAGTTTCGTCCGATCGAAAAGGTGCTTTTCGCCTATGACGGGGGAGCCAGCTGCCGAAAGGCCCTGCATTTCATAGCGAATGTGGATTGGATCCGGGATCTGGAGCTGCATCTGGTGAGCGTGACGGACGCGAAATCGGAGTCCGGCCGAAGCACCGATTTGATGGAAGCGGGCGAAGTGCTGATGCGGCGTGGCCTCAATTTCGAGAGTCGGCTTCTGGAGGGTGAGGTCGAGGAGACGATTGCGGGGTATGTGAAGGAGAACTCCATCGACATGATGGTGATGGGGGCCTACGGGCATAGCCGGATCCGCTACCTGCTGATCGGCAGCACGACGACAGAGATGATCCGGACCTGCCCGATTCCGATTCTCTGTTTCCGTTAATCGGATTTATGTAGCGTTTTTGGCCGGAACGGGATGAGCCGGGTTTTTGCGGCTGAACTGGATACAGATCCCTCCGACGAGGAGGAGGAAGAGTGAATAGAAAGTTCCCCTGCTCATGCCGAGAATGAGGTCAGCGTCGGGAACTCGGAACTGCTCGGCGAGAATGCGAAGAAGAGCGTAGCCGATCAGGTATTCCCCGGTGAGGCGACCGATCCGGAGGCCCCGTGCGCTCCAAAAGCGGGCCTGGATGAAGGCAAAGAGGAGAAGGCCCTCAAGGGCGGCCTGATAAAGTTGGGAGGGGTGCCGCGGGAGGGTGTAGAGATACTGGCCGGTAAGGGCATCATATTCCTTGAAGACCACGGCCCAGGGAACGTCGGTGGCCTTCCCCCACAACTCGCCGTTTAGGAAGTTGGCGAGTCGCCCGAAGGCAATGCCGAGGGAGGCAACGGAGCAGGCGAGGTCGCTGATTTGGAGGAAGGGGATTTTCTCGGACCGGGCAAACCAGAGGGCGGCGAGGGCGACGCCGATCATGCCGCCGTGGCTGGCCATGCCCCCTTCCCAGACGCGGATCAGGCGGAGGGGGTCGTTCAACCAGTCGGCGGTATCGTAAAAGAGCAAATATCCGAGGCGGCCGCCAATGGCGACGCCGACGATAAGGGCAAACATCAGGTTGGCCACCTGCTCCGGGTTCAACGGCGAGCGCCCCGCTCGGAAATAAAGGCGGAGGAGGATCCATGCGCCGATAAAGCCGGCTACGTAGGACAGGCCGTAGTAGCGGATCCCGTCAAGTGGCCAGGCTTCGGGAAAGCGGACGAGGAAGGCGGGAAGATCATGATGGTAGTAATTCCCGAATTCCCGGCTGGATTCGGCTAAGGTCATGCTTTCCCCGAATTCACGGACCCGGCACCGCGGGATTCACGTTGTCGCTGGCGGGCAAGTTCCCGCATGTCGATGGCGGGGTCGTCGGGTTCGAAGATTTCCTGCCCGATGATGCTTTCCATGATATCTTCCATTGTCACGACGCCGGCGACGGATCCGTATTCGTCGACCACGACTGCCATTTGCTGGTGGTTTTTGAGGAAGAGCTGAAGGGCGTCTGCAGCGGAGGCGGTCTCCGGGATGAAGAGAGTCTCAAACATGATGTCGGAAATAAGAATTTCATCCTCGTCGGCAGCCTTGCGCGAGAGGAGTTCCCGACGCCGGACGATGCCGATGATGTTGTCGATATTGTCATCATAAACGGGAAGGCGGGCAAAGGGGATGTTGTTTTCCCGCTTGAAGAGTTGCCCGATGGAGAGCGACCCCTCATAAGCGGTAACCACGGTCCGGGGCGTCATGATTTCCTGGATCTTAATCTCATCGAGCGTGAGGGCATTGGAAATCATATCGCGCTCATTGAGGGTGAGTGTGCCATCCTGAGCGCTTTTCTCGGCAAGGAGGATAATTTCCTCATCGCCCGCCTCGACCCCTTTTGGTTTTGGAAGGAGGAATTTGACGATGGTCTTGAGGAGGCGGGAGACGGGCCACATGAACCAGCGGATAAAGGAGAGGGGAAAAACCATGATGCCTTGGAGGGCGGGCCGATAAAGGACGCCGGCATTCTTTGGAATAACCTCCGAAACGACGAGGATGAGGAAGACCATGGCAGTGGTAAAAAACGCCACATTCTGCTCGCCGAGGGCCTGAACGGCAAGACCTCCCGAGACGACGGCCCCGGCGGTATTGGCGATGGTATTGAGGCTGAGAATCGCGGAGGAGGTTTCTTCGATATCTACCTTGAAATGCTCAAGCATTTTGCCGCGCGCGCGGTGGCGGTTTTTGAGGCTTTCGATCTCGGCGGTGGTGGTACTGAGGATCATGGCCTCAAGGAGGGAGCAAAGAGCCGAAACCACGATGGTCAGGGTAGAAACAAGAAGCAGGCTAAACATCATCGAGGGGGTTCCGGGTGCAGTGGAACGAGAGAGGAGCCACGACTACGGTTCCGCCTTATCCGAAGCCCGGGATGGTTTACAGGATATGGCCTACAACCCACAGGTTCGGCGTTGTCTTCCCCGGATTCGGGGTCTTGAGAATCTACGATGACGGGCCTCAAAGTGATCGGGTCTTCAGCTCCAAATGGAACGGGATCGGAAGATTCCGGGAGCGGAAAACGGTAGCATTTTTCCCATAAACCCTACCCTTAGACCACGCCCTCACCTGTTTTTCAAGGATTCTTTCCGTCGGGAAACCCGGCATTGTTCCGAATGGGTAACAAACCTTGGAGAGGGGGACTTCCCGCTTGACCCTGGGGCGGAGCGAAAATTCTGATTCTCATTGATCTTTTGCCGTGATGCGTGACGTAATCTACTACAGCTTTGTTCTCATTCTGCTCCTGTCTCTAACTGGCTGTGCTTCCTGGCGCACGGCCTTTCGGGAGGGATGGCCGCAGGAAGTGACGATTCTCTCTTTTCCAGAAGGTGCGGAGGTTTACGTGAACGACGAGAAGGCGGGAGCGACACCGTTGAATCTTGAGCTTGGACGAAAGGTTCCTCACAAGATCACCTTAAAAATGGCGGGTTACCAGACCGCAGTCCAATATTTCGTTCCCCAACCGAACGAGCGGGAGCGGCACACCATCAAGTTTGGTCTTCTGGTGGACACGGGCTGGTATCGGGATTTGACGCCGGAAGAGATCGCCGCAATCCTGAATCACCGGTTGGTGCCGCGGGTTCGGAGTCCGGAGCCCTTCGATGACATGGCCTACCGGATCCTGCAGGCGGATGCCCTTCTTGCCCAAGGCAGCCTCGATCCGCTCGAGCACCGAGTGTTGACGGAAAAAATCGTCGGCTTTTACGGCTACTGAGCGCGCTTTCCCGAAGCAGGTTGACAAGGGGATGGAAGGATGCCCGGACTAAAGGCGTGGCCGACCTAAGAAAAACGACCTTACACGCATTTCATGAACGAAACGGTGCCCGCTTTGTGCCGTTCGGCGGTTGGGAAATGCCGGTTCAATACAGCGGGATTCGGGAGGAGCATGTAGCGGTCCGGGAGCGGGCGGGCCTTTTTGATGTCGGGCACATGGGTGAGGTTCTGGTGACGGGGCCGGAGGCCTGTGGGTTCCTCGACATCCTCTTAACCCAGGACTGTTCAAAGGCTGAGCCGGGAAAGGGTCTGTATTCCCCGATGTGCCAACCGGACGGAGGAGTGGTTGACGACCTGATCGCCTACTGCCTTGAACCGGAGCGGTTCCTCCTGATCGTCAACGCTTCGAACCGGGAAAAAGATGTATGCTGGATGGAGGATCAGGCAAAGGGTTTTTCTTGCACGGTGAAAGACGTATCGGGCGAATGGGGCCTGCTGGCACTGCAGGGACCCAGCGCGGAGGCGATTTTAGAGAAGCGGACGGATGCGGACCTCGGCACGCTTCCGCGATTCGGGATTCGGGAGTTCACGGTATCCGGGAGAGCAGTTCTGGTGGCGAGGACGGGCTACACCGGAGAACCGGGGTTTGAAGTTCTGGTCCGGGTGCCGGAGGCGGAAGCTCTTGCTGAATCGATCCTCGAGGCCGGAACGCCGTCGGGCCTGCAATTGGCGGGACTGGGTTGCCGGGACAGCCTACGGCTGGAGGCCGGCTTGCCGCTCTACGGTCACGAGATCAGCGAGACGTTGGACCCATTGACGGCGGGTTTGGGGTGGACGGTGAAGTTTTCCAAGGAGGTCGATTTTATCGGGCGAAAAGCCCTGCAGCGCGTGAAGGAGTCGGGTCCCGCTTCGCGGGTTCGGCACTTCGTGGTGGAAAACCGCCGGATGGCGCGCGAAGGGATGCCGCTATTGAATGCGGGAGAGCGGGTAGGGCGGGTTTTATCGGGGGCCTACAGCCCGATCCTCGATGCGCCGATCGGGTCCTGCCTGCTGGAATCAGGAGCGGTGGATTCACCCGATCTGGCGGTGGAGATTCGCAATCGTGCAGTGCCAGTCCGGCTAAAAAAAGCGCCGCTTCACCGATAGTCCCTTGTCATTCATCGACGATTTCTTATGGAGGAACCATGGCAGACATCCCGAAAGAACTAAAGTATACCGGAGACCACGAGTGGCTGCGCGCGCATGTGGACGGCACGGCGGAGGTGGGGATCACCGACTACGCCCAAGAGAGCCTTGGAGACATCACTTTTGTCGAATTGCCGGCGGAGGGAGACTCGTTTTCGGCTGGCGAGGTGTTCGGGGTGGTGGAAAGCGTCAAGGCGGCGTCTGATCTGTTTCTCCCGGTCGCGGGAGAAATTACCGCGGTTAACGAGGAGCTGGACAGTGCTCCGGATCTGGTCAACTCGGACCCCTATGGCAAGGGCTGGATCATCCGAATCCGAGTCGAGGATCCCGAGTCGGTCGAGGGATTGGCCGATGCCGCTACCTACGGCGAAATGATTTAAGAATCCGGGTCACAAGCGGGGAGATAAAGACCTTGCTTTTTCAGGGAAAGACCTCTTGATTTGCGGATTTTCATCTTTTCTCAATGTTTGAACGATCCCTCTATCTCCTCTTGCCCCTTGCCCAAGGTGGGGAGGCTCCGGCGCAGCCGAATATTTTCATCCAGCTGCTACCGATGTTCCTACTCTTCGGCGGCCTTTATTTTCTGATGATCGCACCACAGCGGAAAAAACAGAAAGAACATGCGCGGATGCTCGAGGGACTGAAACGGGGCGATCAGATCGTCACCACAGGCGGCATTTACGGCGAGATCGCGAGCATTAAGGAGGATCGTTTTATGCTGAAGATCGCGGACAACACCCGCGTGGAGCTTAACCGTAATTTCATTCAATCGAAAGTAACCCCTGACGGGGAGAAATAGGCAAGGTTCCGACTGCGCCTCCACCCCCGATTTACAATGCCTGGAAACATTCTCTGGAAGCTGCTCATCTCGGCTGCGATCCTGACGTGGGCGGTGTTAAACATCGTGCCGATGAACGACACGCCGTTCGAGGTCTCGGTTCTTGAGCAGGTCAGCGCGGAGGAGGAGGCCTTTACCCAGCTTTACGCGGAAGCGCAAACGATGGTGGAGAAAGGGGTGAGCCCGTCGCTGTTTGTGGCACTGCGTGCTCTTGGTTCGCAGCCGGATGTCGATTTCCAGGAATTTTTCCCGCACATCAAGGTGGTGGATATTCGGAACCAGGAACAGCGGAACACGATTTTACTGAACGAAGTGTTGAGCCGTTCGAAGGGGAATCTCAAGCGCGGGTTGGATCTTCTGGGTGGGATCGGCGTAACCTTTCAAATTGCGGACGAGAACTTCGCGGATCTCCCGAGTTTCCAGAAGGAGGAGCAGTTGTCGAAGGTGGTTTCCATCCTGCGCCAGCGCTTAGACAGCACGGGGGTGGCGGAGCCGGTGATCCGGCCGAGCGGGGAAAATGGGGTGGAGGTGCAATTGCCCGGACTTTCCACCCGCGACAATCCGGATATTATCGAGACCATCTCGAAGCCGGCCCGCTTGGAATTCCGCCTCGTCAACCGGGAGATGCCTTTTACGAGCCCGGACACCTCACGGACGGAGCTTCCCCCCGGCTATGAGAAACTGACAGAGGAGCGAGTTAACCCGAACACGGGTAAGTATGAAGAAATCACCTATGTCGTAAAGCGGCTGCCGGAGGCGACCGGTGAAATTATCGCGGAATCGTTCCCGGCCCAGAACGCCTCCGGGCAGTTTGAAGTTTCGATGCAGTTCACGAACGAAGGCTCGGAGATCTTTCGCGAGCTGACGACGCGAATCCTTGAGGAAGATGAGCGCACGGGGAGCAAGCAGCTATTGGCAATCGTGCTGGACGGACAACTTTACAGCGCCCCTCAAATCAACGGAGTGATCAGCAGCCGGGGCTCGATTACCGGCGGGACCGGTGGATTCTCCCAGCGCGAAGCGATCGAACTGTCGAGCGTTTTGAACAACCCGCTGGACGTCGAGTTGGAGGTCACGGAGAAGTATGAAGTAGAGGCAACCCTGGCGAGCGATGCCCGCGCGGCCTCGGTAAACGCGTCCATTCTCGGGGCGGTTCTGGTCATTCTGTTCATGGTAGCCTATTACTGGGCGGGAGGGGTTGTCGCGGTCCTTTCTTCGATTGCAAACATCCTCATCGTGCTAGGGGTATTGGCCAGTTTCAACGCGACGGTGACGCTCCCGGGTGTGGCGGCGCTCGTCCTGACCCTCGGGATGGGCGTAGACGCAAATATTCTGATTTTTGAGCGCCTACGGGAGGAGTTAAAACAGGGGAAGAGCTTGCGGTCTGCGGTGCAAGGTGGATTCGACAAGGCCTTTTCCACAATCGTGGACGCGAATGTAACGACCCTTATCACTGCGGTGATCCTTTTTTATCTCGGGACCGGACCGGTTAAGGGATTCGGGTTGACCCTGGCGATCGGCATTTGCGCATCGGTGTTCTGCGCCCTGATCATCAGTCGACTTTTGCTGGAAACGATGGTTAACTTCGGTGCAAAGCGGCTGCTCGGTTTCCCCTCGCTTCCAATCGAAGGGGTGGACTTTCTCGGAAAACGGAAGAAGGCCTTTCTCGCTTCGTGGACGGTGGTCTTGATCGGCGTCGTTACGGTGATTTTTCAGCATGACAATCTGCTCGGAATTGATTTCACGGGTGGGGACGAAGTGACGATCGCCTTCGAGGAGCGGCTTCCGACCGAGGAACTGACCGATCTGGCGAGCGAATCGGGGCTGGGATCGGCGGGTGTGGTCTACCAGCGGGACCTCGGTTCGGGCGAGGAGGTATTGAAATTGCAAACCCCCTTCGAGACCGGGAGGTCTTTTTCCGCGACGGTTCTGGAGGCCTATCCGGAGGCCGGATTGGAAATCATCGGGGTCTCGCAGATCGGGGCGACGGTCTCGAGCCATATCCAGTGGAACGCCCTACTCTCGGTATTGGCGGCGCTGATAGGGATTCTCTTCTACGTAGCGGTGCGCTTTGAAATCGGCTACGGGATCGGGGCGATCGTGGCGACGATCCACGACGTCTTGATGACGATCGGGATTTTCGTCCTTTGCGGCGGCATTCTGAACAGCGGACAATTCACGGCACCGATGCTGGCGGCCATTCTGATGATCGTTGGATATTCGATCAACGATACGATCGTCGTCTTCGACCGGATTCGTGAAGAGTTGGAACTGAATCCGGACGCCAAGCTCTTCGAGATCATCAACCTGTCGATCAACCGGGTGATCAACCGTTCGCTCTTAACGAGTATCACGACTTTCCTCGCATCCCTGGCCCTGTATATATTCGGCGCCGGAGTGATCAACGACTTCGCCTTTGTCTTCCTCGTGGGTATCCTGACCGGAACATTCAGCTCGATTTTTATCGCGAGCCCGATCTTTTTCTGGTGGCACAAGGGCGACCGCAAGCATGTCGAAGAGCGCGAGTTCATACCGAAGAAGGACTGGGAAATCACGACCCGGGAAGCCCGGGGAGAAGCTTGAGCAAACCGGGGCTAAAATCTCCCGAACCCCTGACACTGCATGAGTAGATTCGTGCAGACTCCCGTAGAATGGAGAGAGATCGCAGCCCCTGCGACCGTCGTTTCATCCCTGGCGAAAGCGCTGGGCTGTTCGCCGCTTCTGGCCAGGATTCTGATCCAGCGGGACCCGCTTTTGGAGAACCCGAAAAATGCGCGCCGGTATCTTGAGCCGAAGCTGGCGCATCTGAATTGCCCCTTCTCGATCAAGGGGATGCGGGATGCGGTGGCGCGCCTACGCCGGGCGATCCGGGAAAAGGAGCAGGTGTTGGTCTTCGGGGATTATGACGTGGACGGAATCACGAGCACCGCCGCGCTGGTTCACTTCCTCCGGCAGTTCAAACTGGTAGCCGGTTACGTAGTGCCGCGTCGAATGGAGGAGGGTTACGGCCTTACAGAGGAGGCGGTGTCCCGGGCTCTGAGAGAGAACGGGCTCCCGAATTTGTTCATTGCGCTGGATTGTGGAACGAACGCGGTGGAGACGATAAGCGGATTGCGTGCGCGGGGGGTGGAGGTGTTGGTTGTCGACCACCATCAGGAGCTGGAATCCGGCCGGGCGGATTGCCTGATGGTCAACCCACATCTGGACCATGCTGGGGAGGAGCCGGCCCCGCCGTGGCTCAACCTGTCGACGGCGGGCCTGGTTTTTAAAGTGGTCCACGGCGTGGTGAAAGCGGGCCGGGAGGAGGGTGACCCGATCTCGAACCGGATCCGGGTGGCAGATTACCTCGACCTTGCGGGGATGGGAACGGTGGCCGACCTCGTGGAGTTATCTGGTGAGAACCGCCTGATTGCCCGCCACGGACTGGTCCGGCTGGCGAAGACCCGGCGGCCGGGAGTCCATGCCCTCTTTCATGCGGCGGGTATTGATTTAGGGGAGGCTTTGGAATCGGCGGACATCAGCTTTAAGATCGGTCCCCGGATCAACGCAGTCGGTCGTTTGGACGATGCCTGCATCCCAGTGGAATTACTGTTGGGAGAGGATTTCAGTCATTGCCAGCGGCTCGCGGACAACCTTGACGCCCTGAACCAGGAGCGGAAGACGATCGAAGCGGGGATTTTCGAAGAAGCGGAGGCCCAAATTGAAGGCAGTGGCCAGGCCCGTCTCCCTGGAATCGTGGTGGCCGACCCCGAATGGCATCCGGGGGTCGTCGGCATCGTAGCCAGCCGCCTTTGCCATGCCTATCACCGCCCCTGTCTGGTCCTCGGGGCGGCCGAAAAGGAAGGGGAACCGGGGGATTATCTGAAAGGCTCGGGACGCAGTGTCCCCGGAATCAACTTGGTGCGGCTCCTTGAGAACTGTCAGCCTCACCTTGAGCGATGGGGCGGGCACCCGATGGCGGTTGGACTCAGCTTGCGGATGGACCGGGCCGATGCCCTGCGAGAAGGGTTTGTGGAGGCGATCCGGTGGCTCCACCCGGAAGGTATTCCGGGAAGAATTCTGGAAATCGCGGACTGGGTTCGGCCGGAGCAGGTTTCGGGGGCCCTGATCGAGGAGCTGGACCGCCTCCGTCCGTTCGGGCAAGGGAATCCGCGGCCGCTTCTGGGAATCCGGCCGGTGATTCTGCAGACTCCCCCGCAGCGGTTGAAGGGAAGCCACTTTCGGTTTCAGATTTCAAACGGGAACGGGGGGCCGCTTGGAGGAATTGCCTGGAATCAGGCGGACCGGATCCCGCCGATCGGTAAGTCTCTGGATCTGGCGGTCCGTTTGAGCTGGAACACCTGGCGGGGAAAGCGAAGCCTCCAGCTTGAGCTGGTGGATTGGCGGATCCGGGCGAAATCTAAATGAAGGTCCGCGCGGTCAGCCAGTCGGCGACCGCGTTGATCGGAATCCGCTCCTGTTCGGTAGAGTCTCGATGGCGGATGGTCACGGAATCGTCCTCGAGGGTATCAAAATCGACGGTAATTCCGAAAGGGGTGCCGATCTCATCCTGGCGGCGATAGCGGCGACCAATAGCCCCGGAGAGGTCGTAAAATACGGGGAAGTGCAGCTTTAATTCCCGGTAGAGGGACTCTGCCCGCTGGACGATTTCCGGCTTGTTTTTGACGAGGGGGAAGACGGCGGCCTTGTATGGGGCGAGGGCCGGGTGGAACCGCAGGACGGTACGTTTCTCGCCATCGATTTCGTCTTCATCGCAGGCGCTGACGAGCAGGGCAAGGAGGATGCGGTCGATCCCGACGGAAGGCTCGACGACATGGGGCAGGTATTTCTCCCCCCGTGCCTCATCAAAGTAGAGGAGGCTCTTCCCGCTGTGCTGTTCGTGCTGGGTGAGGTCGAAGTCGCCGCGGCAGGCGATTCCCCACAACTCCTGGATGCCGAAGGGAAAGGCAAACATGATATCGGTCGTTCCCTTTGAATAATGGGAGAGTTTTTCCTCGGGATGAATGTATTCACTCAGGCGACCCGGCGAAACCCCGATCTTAATCAACCAGTTTTTGCAATCCTCGATCCATTTCTGATAAACCTTCTCGCGGAGGGTCTCGTCGGGGGGGAGGAAATATTCGATTTCCATCTGCTCGAACTCCCGCGAACGGAAAATAAAATTGCGAGGGGTGATCTCATTGCGAAAGGCTTTACCGGTCTGGGCGATGCCGAAGGGCAACTTGACCCGGGAGCTATCGATGACGTTCTTAAAATTGGTAAAAATCCCTTGAGCGGTTTCGGGACGAAGATAGGCCTCCGCCCCACTGTCCTGAACCGGGCCGACATGGGTCTTGAACATCATGTTGAAGTCGCGGGGCGGGGTCAGGGATCCGGGTTTTCCGGTGGCGGGAGAGGGGATTTTTTCAATTTCTCCGGGCGCCGCTTCGGTGAACTCCCGGAGCTGAACGGGGTCGAGTTCACCCTGGCGGGCGGCCTTGCGTTTTAGGTTGTGGGCCTTTTCCTCAGCCTGTGCGACGGCGTCTTCGCCCTCGAGGACGGAGACATAGCCCAGTTCTTCGCCTTCGACGGTAACCCGGGCGAAGAGCAGGTGGTCGGCCCGGTAGCGCATCTTCGACTCCTTGCAATCGACCATGGGGTCGCTGAAACCCCCGACGTGGCCGCTGGCCTCCCAAACCTTCGGGTGCAGGATGATCGCAGAGTCCAAGCCGACGATATCCTCGCGGCGCTGGACAAAGTCCTTCCACCACTGGTCGCGGATATTCCGTTTCAGTTCGGTTCCAAGCGGGCCGTAATCAAAAAAGCCGTTCAAGCCACCGTAGATTTCCGAGGAGGGAAAAATAAATCCCCGTCGTTTACAGAGCGCGGTCAGATGCTCCATGGACGTAGTGCTCGTCTGATTGGAAGTTTCGGCCATAAGAGACGAAAAATTGTGAGAAGGGTTAAAAAGGGTCAAGATATCAAATCCGGCAGAGAGGGGACAATTGGGTTGTCCTGTGACCTTCAGATGGCATTTTAGGCAATCGAAAATGGAAATTGGTAAAGACCAGGTGATGAATGCGCTGACGGAGTTGGTTCTGGCGGATTTGTCTGAGGGCGTTCTGGTCGCACGGCAAGAGGGCGGCCGTTGGTATCTGGCCTATTCGAACCCGACCGCGCGGAGCATGTTAAACCTGGGGGAAACCGGATGGTGCGGGCGTGATCCCATCGAGGTCATCGAGCCGTTCCTTGATCCGCAGCGCCGAGACCTTTTTTCCGAATCGTTCGAGAAGGAGGAGGTTTTCCTTGAGGAAATCCACCCGGCGACGGGGGACCCGGAGCATGTCCTAAGTGTGCGGTGCCATTTCTCGGAGGAAGGAGGCTTCCCCTGCTGGATCGGGATCCTCGAAAACCTGGATGCGAGACGGCGTCTCAGCCGGGATCTCTATTATGAACGGGAACGCTCCGCCCAGGTTCTCCGCCAAATTAAAGACGGGGTGGTGGTGGCCAACCCGCAGGGAGAGGTCCAGTATTTAAACCGCGTAGCGGAGCAATTGACCGGTTGGAAGCGGACAGAAGCGGCCGGGGAGTCGACGAGCGTCGTGGTCCGCCTGATTGACTCGGTGAGCCGCGAGCCGGTGACCTGCCCCCTGCAGAAGGTCGTCCAATCAGGGCTGGAAATAGGAGAGACCTCGCACTGCGACCTTCTCAACCGGGTGGGGCAATCCTCCCGGGTCTCGTATCTGGTCACCCCCCTGGAGTCCGGGGATGGAATGTTGCTCGGTGCGGTCATGATCTTTCGTGATGAGACGGTGAAAAAGCGATTGGAGGAAGAGCAGGTGAAAACCGAGAGCCTGGAGATTTTATCAGTACTGGTGGGTGGGGTGGCCCATGATCTAAACAATTTCCTGATGGGGATTACGGGAAATCTCTCGCTGGCGGAGCTGGGAGATTCCCTTGAGGAGACCCGGGTGCGGATGGCCCGGATCGGGAAGGCGACGGAACGGGCTCGTCGTCTTAGCCAACAGCTGCTTTCGCTTTCGAGGGGAAACCCTCCGGTGATGGCACCGGGGGGAATCGAAAACCTGGCTCGTGAGGTCTGCCAATTCACCCTCGCGGGTTCCGGCGTGGAATTAAGGGTCGAATCGGAAGATTCCCTTTGCAACTGCCTGATGGAAGAGGGGCGGATATCGCAGGTTTTGACGAACCTCGTTTTGAACGCACGTCAGGCGATGGAAGATCACGGCGAACTGGCGGTTTCGATACGGAACCTGGAGATCAACCGGAAATCGGGTTTGCCGCTACGATCGGGCCCGTATGTGTGCGTGGAGATCCAGGACACGGGTCCCGGCATCCGGGCGGAGCATCTTCCACGGATATTTGATCCCTATTTCACGACCAAGAGCACGGGATCGGGTTTGGGATTGGCCAACTGCCGGGCCATCATCCGCCAGCACCGCGGGCATATCTCGGTCGAGAGTGAGCCGGAAAAGGGCACGGTTTTCCGGATCTACTTGCAGGCCACCGAGGAGGAATCCTTGGAAAAGCCGTCGACTGAAGACAAGACGGTTTACCACGGGAAGGGACGGGTCCTGGTCATGGACGACGAGGACCTTGTCCGGCAGATTGGCGGGGACATCCTCGAGCATCTCGGCTACGAACCGCTTTTCGCGGAAGATGGGGAAGAAGTGCTGGAGAGGGTGCAGGAAGCCCATGAAAGCGGCAGTCCGCTGGCGGCGATTATCCTGGACCTTACGGTGCCGGGGCGGATGGGCGGGATGGACGCGAAAAAATACTTGGAGAGGCTGGCGCCGGAGATTCCGGTGATCGTATCAAGCGGATATTCGAACGATCCGATCATGAGCCGTTGCGAGGAATACGGCTTTGCCTGTAGCGCACTGAAGCCTTACACGATCCAGCAATTGAGCGTGGCATTACGCCGGGCGATCGGGGAAGAGGGGTCGGAGAAGCGATAAACTCCGTGAATGGCGACCGGGCTGCCCGGCAACCCGGGTCAATGCCGGGCGATGAGAGGATAGCCTTGTCAAAGGAGAAAAGAGACACCAAGTTGAGGAAGCTTATGAAAAAACGCCCTTCTCTCTTCCTTCTCTTTTTCTGCTTCCTTTTCTGCCTTGCGGGTGCCGGTTGCGCCACCTCGACTTCGAGTGCGGGGACCCAACCGGATGTGAACATCCTCGGGGTGGTCAAGACCTACGACGGAGCCTACAAGCCGCATGACCGGACGACCCTTTTCGTTCGGACGGGAGAGTTGGGAAGCGGGCAACGTTACAGCGGAGACAGCGTGGAACTCCTCTGGGGACTGATTACGATATCGGATTACTGAGCGGCACCGCCGCTGGAGGCATATTCCCGTATTGCAGGGTGGGCTCAATTCGTTGACGTTCTGCGAAGGACTGAAACCGATGGACCCGGAACCCGCTGCCCAAGACACCTCCACTTCCCTTGTCAACGTCGCACGATTCCTCCCCGGGATGGCGAGCCGGGAGGGGAGCCGGACGGCGGTCAGGGTTGCGGTCGGTCGTCAGCCGGGTGGGCAGATCCACTACCTGGAACGGAGTTTCCGGGAGGTGGACAACCTTTCGGACGCGGCCGCCCACTTATTGCGGGAGCAGGGCGTGGAAAAGGGGACAAAGGTCTTGCTCCTGGTCCGACCGGGGCTGGAATTGATTGTCCTCTGCTTTTCATTATTCAAGACGGGGGCGGTGCCGGTGGTGATCGATCCGGGGATGGGGCTGAAAAGCTTTCTATCGTGTGTCCGGCGGACGCGGCCGGAGGTGCTTCTGGCGATTCCGAAGGGGCTCTTGATCTCGCGTCTGGCGCGTGGGAGCTTTCAATCGTTAAGGGAAAGAATCGCGGTGCGGGGCGGGGGTGCCTTCCTCCGTGAATTGGAATCCTACCGGAAACGCGGGGCTTTTCCCATCGCGAAAACCGCAAGCGAGGACCTCGCGGCAATCCTCTTCACTTCAGGGTCGACGGGTCCGGCGAAAGGGGTCTGCTACGAACACGGCATGTTCGAGGCGCAGGTCCGGTTGATCCGGAAGCAGTATGGGATCACCCCGGGGGAAGTGGACCTTCCGATGCTTCCGATTTTCGCCCTTTTCAACCCGGCCCTGGGGATGACGACGGTGATTCCGGAAATGAACCCGAGCCGTCCGGCGCGGGTCGATCCGCGCAAGATCGTTCAGGCCATTGAGCAAAACGGGGTCACGAACTCCTTCGGGTCGCCCGTGCTTTGGCGAAAAATCGGGAATTTCTGTCGGGAGCAGAGGATCCGACTGCCGACCTTGCGCCGGATCCTGATGGCGGGTGCCCCGGTTCCTCCCGAGACCATCCGGCTATTCGATTCTATCTTGGCGGAAGGGGCGGAGATCCATACACCCTATGGCGCGACGGAAGCGCTTCCTGTTTCGAGCCTCTCAGGAGCGGAAATCCTCGGAACGACCTGGCAGGAAACGGAGAAGGGGGCCGGAACCTGTGTGGGCCGGGCATTCCCGGAAATGGAGATTGCGATTTTGGAGACCACGGAGGCGGAATTACCGGCGTCCGCGCTGGAAGCCCGGCTGCCGCCCCGGGCGATTGGAGAAATCTGTGTGAACGGGCCGGTCGTGACCCAGGAATACCACGAGCGGGAGGAAGCGACCAAGATGGCGAAAATACCGGATGCCGGAGGCGCTCGGAAGTGGCACCGGATGGGGGATCTGGGTTACCTTGACGAAAAGGGGATGCTTTGGTTCTGCGGCCGGAAAGCCGAGCGGGTGGAGTTGGCCGGAGGAAGCTTCCTTTACACCGATTGTTGTGAAGCCATATTTAATTGCCACCCGAAGGTTTTCCGGACGGCGCTGACGGGACCTGTGCTGAACGGGGAGGTCCGGGCGATTCTCTGGGTAGAGCCCGAACCGGGCGCTTTTCCCCGGGTCCGGAAGGAACGGGAGGCGTTCCGTGCGGAATTGTTGGAGCTGGGATCGGCGCACGCCCACACACGGGGGATTTCGGAATTTTGTTTCCGTCGGCATTTCCCGGTGGACGTCCGGCACAACGCGAAGATCCACCGTTTGCGATTAAAACGGATTCTGGAAAAGGGTTGAAAATTTCGCGGTTTTCATAAGATCAATGGGATGCGATACCTGATTACCGGGGGCGGTGGATTCATCGGGCGAGCGCTGTTAAAGGAGATCCGGAAGCAGGATCCCGATGCGGAGCTTGCGACATTCCAGCGTTCGGCTCATCCGGACCTGGAAGCGGAGGGGGTTGAGGTAATCCGGGGAGATCTCACAGATATCGGGGCGGTGTCCGCTGCGTGCGCGAGAGTCGACGTGCTTTTTCATGTCGCGGCGAAAGCGGGGATTTGGGGTGAATGGGACACCTTCTATCAGCCGAATGTGATCGGGACCCGCAATTTGCTCTACGCCTGCAAGCATGCTCCGATTCGGAAATTCATCTACACGAGTTCACCCAGCGTGGTCTTTTCGGGTGAGCCGATTCGGGGCGGGGACGAGCGCCTCCCCTATCCGGAGGAATGGCCTTTCCACTACGGGCACACCAAGGCGCTGGCGGAGCAGAGTGTCCTGGAGGCCCATGATCCGGCGGGAACGGGGTTAAACACGGTTGCGCTGCGGCCCCACCTCGTTTGGGGGGAAGGGGATCCCCACATCGCGCCGCGGTTGATTGCTCAGGCCCGGGCGGGAAAGATCAAGCGTGTGGGCGACGGCGGTAACCGGGTGGATATGACCCATGTCCGGAACGTGGCCCAGGCCCACTGGAAGGCCGCTGCGCAACTGGAGGCGGGGAGCTGCGGTGGTAAGGCCTACTTCCTTTCGGACGGGGACCCGGTCCGTCTCTGGGAATGGGCGGATACCCTGATCGATAAGGTCGGTGCTCCGCGGATCCGGAAGTGGATTTCGAGGAAAAAATGGCTGCCATGGAAAATCTGCAA
>CAYQKH010000001.1:0-43842 GCA_964417945.1 uncultured Opitutales bacterium | reverse complement strand
GCACGCCCGAGCCCAGCTCATCGGCCCGATCGATTTCCCTGAAAAAGGCGCTGAAAGCCGGAGCCCTTATAGAATGGATTTACCGAACTTTCCGGCTGAAGGGGGAGCCCCCGCTGACGCGTTTTGTCGCGCTTCAGATGGCGGAGGATCACTGGTTTGATATTTCCGCGGCCCGGCGTGACCTCGGATACGAGCCGGAGGTCGATCGCGAGGAGGAAATGGATCGGCTGGCCGCGAGCCTCAGGGAGTAGCGGTTCGGGTCTGGCGTTGGCGGAGTGCTTCAAAGAGGACGACGGCGGCGGAAACGGAGACGTTCAATGAATCGGCGGCACCAAGCATGGGGATGGAAACCTGAAGGTCCGCAGTCCGCAGTGCCTCGTCGGAGAGCCCGTCTTTTTCGCTCCCAAGGAGGAGGGCGACGGGGCCGCTAAGGTCGGTTTCCCAGATTCCACGGGTTGCCGCGGGGGTGGTGGCAACTGTTTGAATGCCGCTCCTTTGGAGGAAGTGTCGACATTGTTCCCAGGTGGCGAGGAAAACGGGAAGGGCAAAAACAAGGCCCTGGCTGGAGCGGATGACGTTGGGGTTGTAGAGATCGGTGACGGGATCGCAGCAAATGACGCAGTCCACCCCGGCGGCATCGGCAGTCCGGAGCATGGCCCCGAGATTTCCGGGTTTTTCGACCTGTTCGATGACAAGGACAAGCGGATGGTCGGGGAGTTTGGCGCCCTCGAGGAGAAAGTCGCGCTTGACGGCCACTCCGATCAGCCCGTCCGGACTCTCGCGGCTCGACATTTTCTCAAAGGCGGCGGGTGCGAGTTCGAGGATTTCCACGTCCTCGTTTTCGGCCTGTTGGAGCCATTCGTGGTGCCCGGGCGATTTAAAGTGATCGGGGCAGACGACAAGGGACTCGATCCAAACCTCGTGACGCAAGGCCTGTTGCAGTTCACGAAGCCCTTCGACGAGGAAGCGCTGGCGTTCTTCCCGATCTTTCCGGTTCCTTAAGCGGCTGAGAGATTTGACGAGGGGATTTTGCCGGGACTGGATGACGGAGCGTTCCATAGGGGGTGGAAAAATGGGATTTGAGAAACTCGTTCGAGGGGGAGATTATCCGGAAAATGAAATCGAAGGGGCAAGAAAACAGCAACCTACCCCGGGGCTTTGTCCCGGAACCGTTTGGTTATCATGAAGTCGTCGAGTTGGAGATCAAGCAGCTGACCAACCTCGGGCTCGGCCTGGGGCGGGTCAACGGCTGGGTGGTGATGGTGCCCTTTGCGCTGCCGGGGGAGCGCATTCGGACCCGAATTTACCGGAACAAGAAAACTTACAGCGAAGGCGACCTCCTTGAGGTATTGGAATGCTCGCCCGACCGGGTGGAACCCCGGTGTCCGCTTTTTACGGAATGCGGGGGTTGCCAGTATCAACACCTGGATTACCAGCAGCAGCTGGAGTGGAAGCGTGAGCAGGTGGTGGAAATATTCCGGCGGATCGGGCGGGTTCCGGACCCCCCGGTGGCGGCCACTCACCCCTCTCCCCGGACCTACCACTATCGCTCGAAGTTAACGCCGCACTGGGATCGTCCCCGTCGGGGAGAGGGGCCGGAAGCGATTGGGTTCCTGCGAATGGGTCGGCGGAGGACGATTGACGTCGAGCAATGCCCGATTGCGACGGAGGCCATCAATTCGGCTCTGCCGCAGGCGCGTGCGGAGGTGCGCCGGGAACAGCGAGAGCGAAGCAAGGCACGAGGGGGAACCCTGCTCCTCCGGGACGTGGAGGAAGGGGTGGTCCGGGAACCCGACGAGGTCGTGACGGAGCGGGTGGGTGACCGGGTCTTCCAGTTTCGCGCAGGTGATTTTTTCCAGAACAACCCCTTCATTCTGCCCTCCCTCGTGGAAACGGTAGGGCGTTGGGCCAAGACGGACACGATCGACTACCTCGTGGACGCCTACTGTGGAACCGGCTTATTTTCGATCTGCCTTGGCGATCGGTTCCGGGCGGCGATGGGGATCGAAATCTCGTCCAGTTCGATCCGCTGGGCGATCAACAACGCGGCAATCAACCGTCTGGAGCATTGCCGTTTCCGAATCGGTTCAGCAGAGGCGATCTTCGAGGAAGTGCCCTTCCCGGGAGCCTCGACAGCGGTTCTGATCGATCCCCCGCGAAAGGGATGCGACCCGGTATTTCTTCGGCAGCTAACGGGTTACGGGCCGCGGCGGGTGGTCTACGTCAGTTGCGATCCCTCGACGCAGGCCCGCGATATTGCTTTCTGTCTGGAGTCGGGCTACGAGCTTTTGACGGTGGAGCCGTTTGACCTCTTTCCACAGACCCGGCACATCGAATCGGTGGCGGTCCTCGAGCTTCAGGACGGCAGCGGAGCTTCCAAATCGTCGAGTTGAGCGTCAAAAGACTCCGGCTCGATGCCGACCTCTTCTTGAAGGCGTGTGGAGTCAAAGGCGAGTCGGGCAGGCCGGGGCGGGTACTCTTCGGGCCGGCGAGCGGGAGCGATCGCCTCCGGGGGAAGCCCAAAGCGGCGGAGAAGGCGGATCCCGATTTCGTGTCGGCTGAGGATATCGCGACCGGCCCAGTGGTAGATCCCTTGAAAACGTTCTTTTTGGCCGAGTCGGAGACAGGCGAGCGCCACGCTCCGCGCCGACACGGGTTGGCGAAACTCATCGACGAACAGGTTAGGGCGATTTCCCGAAGCGATGGCGCGAAGCAACTTTTCATGGAGGCTTCTTGTCCGGTTGGGGCTGTTCCCGTTGACGATCGTGATCCGGACAACGGCACCGGCGTGCGGGTTGGAATCGAGGGCCCCGCGCTCGCCTTCCAACTTCTGCACGCCATAGGCTCCATAGGGGCACGGAGAGGAAGAGGGCCCGTAGGCCTCCGAGGCCGCGCCGTCAAAAACCATATCGGTGGAAAGGTGAATCCAGCGGTAGCCCTCGGAATTGGCTGCGGCCGCGAGGATGGCGGGCAGCCGGGCGTTGAGGCTGGCGGCCCGAGCGGGGTCGCGGTTGACCTCGACGGCTTCAGAGACGGCAGCGCAATTAATAATCAGCTCGGGGCGGGCCGCTTTAAGGAGCCGGGAAACCGCACCGGAGTCGGTGAGGTCGGCGGGGATCCAGGAGAGGGAATCGTCCGGGAGGAAGGCTTGAGGGGCGGTGCGGGAGGTGCCGACGACATCGTGGTCGGCTGCCCGGGCCGTTTGAACGATCGCCGATCCGACAAGGCCGGATGCACCGGTAACCAGAATTTTCATAGCGCGGATAAAGGGGCTCAGGGACTTGAGGGCATACAGACTTGGTTTTTATTGCTTTCAAAACCGTGGAAACGCATATTCCTTCCCTCCAACCCAGCCCGATGAACTTCAAAGACCTTGTCAAACCACGTGTTCTGACCCAACCCATTTACGAGCCGGGAAAACCAATTTCAGCCGTGGCCCGCGAATACGGTCTCGACCCTGGTCGGGTGCTTAAGCTGGCTTCGAACGAAAACCCCTTCGGAACTTCTCCGAAGGCCCTGGAGGCGGCCAAAATGGCACTGGATTCGGCATGGCTATATCCGGATGGCGGGGCGACCGAGCTCCGGCGGAAACTATCCGACCATCTTGGGATTCAACCGGAGCAGGTCTTACCCGGGAACGGCTCGAACGAGATCATCGAGCTCCTCGGCCACGCCTTCCTCGGCGAGGGTGACGAAGCGGTCATGGGTGCCCACGCCTTTATCGTCTACAAGCTGGTGACTCTGCTTTTCGGGGCCAAACCCGTAGAGGTCCCGATGCCGGGCCTGCGGCACGATCTCAAGGCGATGGCCGAAGCCGTTACCGAGCGGACTCGTCTCGTCTTCCTGCCGAGCCCGAACAATCCGACAGGGACGGCCAATACGGAGGAGGACGTTTTCGTTTTTGTCCGCTCCCTTCCCCCGAACGTTCTTTTCGTCTATGATGAGGCCTATGCGGAATACCTGGAGAAGCCTCCCGACTTAAGGCCCCTGATCGAGGAGGGAAGAAATATTCTCTGCCTGAGAACTTTTTCCAAAATTTACGGCATGGCGGGCTTCCGCCTGGGTTACGGCTACGGGGAACCGGAATTGATCGCCTTGCTCCAGCAGGTCCGTCAGCCTTTCAACGCAAATCTGCTTGCACAGGAGGCCGCCCTCGGCGCCCTTGAGGACGCGGAATGGGTGGATTTCTGCCGAATGGCAAATCGGCAAGGACTCAAGCAACTGGAGACCGGACTCTTGGAGATGGGATGCCGGATTACACCCAGTTCGGCCAATTTTGTGCTGGTTGAATTTGAGAGCGAGGAACAGGCCATGGCTCTGTTTCGTGCGCTTCAGAAACGCGGGATCATCGTACGGCCGTTGAAGGGCTACGGCCTCGGTCGCTACCTTCGGATCAGCGTGGGAAAGCCCGAGCAGAATCTTCAAGTCCTGGACACCCTGCAAGGCCTCTTGGAGGAGGTCCGCCAACCGGGTTAATGGGATGACGCAAATTTTCTCTCAACGCGAAGTGCCATGACGCTGATCGAGTGGATTGTCTGGGGGGTTGCGGCACTGATCCTGTTGTTGTTTTCTTTCGCCTTGGTGGGCTGTGAGTTCGCCCTCGTCAAGCTGCGTTATGGAGGGCTCGATCCTGAGGAGATGAACCGTTTACGGGGACACAAATGGATCTGGCGGATGATCGAGAAGAGCGACCGGGCGGCCCGGGTTCTGCGTTTTTCTAAAACCGGGTGCACGCTATTTTTCGGGATCTGGATGCTGGGCTTTTTTAAAGGCCTGCAACTGACCTGGACACCAGGCCTCGAGCCCTCGTTCCTGCTGTTTGGCGTCTTCGCGCTGGCGGCGGCCCTCATTTTTCATTATGTGTTGGTGGAACTGCTTCCGCGCGGGCTGGCGTTGAAGAACCCCGTGCGGATGCTGCACTTAAGCTCCCCATTGCTGCTCACTTGCGAGGTGGCGGCCTGGCCCTTCATGACGCTGTTGCGTTTGATAAAAGGGAAACTGTTCAGGGTGCTTAATTTGAACCTGGAAGAGGATCTTAACCCGTTGGACGTGGAAGTCCAGGTGCGCGCCCTCGGGGAGAATACGGTGGTCCTGAGCAAGGTGGTTCGTTCGATCATCAACCGCACCCTGCAGATGCGAAATTTGATCGCGGCGGATGTCCTCCTCCCTCGCAATCAGGTGATCATTTTCGATACGGCGGACGGCATCGAGGAGAATCTGGAGGTCGCCCGGCGTCACGGTCACACCCGCTACCCCCTTTGCGAAGGGGATCTGGACCATTGCATCGGGATCATCCACATCAAGGATCTTTTCCGATACCGGCGGAACCTGGTGACGATTGATCTCGGGCGCATGAGCCGTCCCATCGTACGGTTCAAGGAGAATGAGCCCCTGGAGAAAGTTTTCCAGCGGATGTTGAACTACAAGATGCATATGGCGCTGGTGCAGGACGAGTTCGGGGGCATCCTTGGAGTGTTAACGCTTGAACGCATTCTCGAAGTGCTCGTAGGCGAAATCCAGGACGAGTTCGATGCGGAAGAAAGCCTGATCGTGCGATTAGGCGCGGGGCGCTTCCGGATTTCCGGCCTTGCCCCGGTTCATGACCTTGAGAAGGAACTGGGAATTCTCGTCGAAAACATTGAGGTGGCCACCTTTGGCGGACTCGTTACCGCCGAGGCTGGAACGATTCCAAAAGTGGGAGAAAAGGTTCTCCTTGACGGCCTTGAAGTCATTGTCCGGGAGGTGGACGACACCCGGATTATCTCCGCGCTGGTAACGGTTAAAGATACGGAGGAAGGGGAGGAATTGTAGGGTGTGTGCGCCCATTGAGCGTAGGAGGTCTCAGGCTGTCCGTTCCTCGAGGACCCTCTTTAATTTCGCGAGCAGGGATTCCTGTTCCTCGGTAAAGAGGTAGCGGTCGCGACCCAATTCAGCATAGACCGCCTCGAGGAGGGAATAAGAGGGCCGACGCATCTCCAGCAGTTTGGAGACCAGCTCAGGGATCGTCTCGGTCTGGTTGCGTTTGAGGTTGACCTGGATCAGTCCGGTAAGAGCGGCCTGGTTGTTCGGATTCCGGCTGAAAGCGTCCCGCAGGACAGTGCCCGATTCATCGAAAAGCCCGAGTTCTTCAAGCCGACGTGAAACCGCGATTAAAGTTTCCGAGCGGAGCTCGCGTGAAGCAAGAAGGTCGTTGAGGTAGAGCTGCCCGAGGTCCACTCGTTCCGTGCCGTAGTAGGCGACCGCCCTTAAACTGTTGAAAGTGGGCATTCGGTCTGGCAACCAAGCGGGTTCCTCCTCCACCAGTTCCTCACAGAAGCGGATCGCCTCATCGTAGTCTCCAGATACAATTTGGGCCTCGATGACGAGAAGCGCGAAAGTGGAGATAGCGTTGTTCTGTTGCAGGGCGAGATTGTAGACCCGCCGGGCCAGTTTCTGCTGGCCGGTGTCGGCGGCGAAGTTCCCGATAAGAAGGAGGACTTCCTCATTGTCCGAATATTTTTGGATCAGGCCGTTGATTTCGGCGACCTCCCGTTGGGTATCGCCCATCTGGTTGAAGGAATAGAGGAGGTCGATTCGGGGTCTCGGATTGTCCGGGGAATTGATTGCCCGGAGGATGGCATATCGACGGGCGGTGTCGGGTTGATCGAGGTCGCGGTAGAAGCGAGTCAGTTGAAGAAGGTAGTTATCGGATTCCGGGTAGCGCTCCAATCCGGATTCGAGGATTTTTACCGCGAGGTTTCGCTGCCCCCGCTGCCATTGGATCATCGCCTGAAGAAGGATGGCGTCATGAGTACCGGGTAATCCGAAATTCCCAAGGATAGACTCCGCCCGGTCGTAATTCCCGCGAAAATAATAGGACTGGGCGGTGGAATAGGCGAGGAGGGCCTGCCAACGCAGCTGTTCCCACTCCTGCGAATTTTCCTCCACCTCGGCGGAATACGCGAGCTCCCCGGGCTCTGCCAGATGTTTCTCCGCAAAATCAATCACGCGGGCATCTTCCTGGTTTCGGAGGAGCATGCTGATGAAGAGGCGGAGATAGTCGATGTCCGATCCCGCGTAGGGGATTCCCTCCTCAAGGACTTTCATAGCCTGATCCGTCCGCCGGAAACCGAACTCATAAAATTCGGCGAGAAGTTTCCGGGCATCAAGGTCCGCCGGGGCCCGGCTCACTCCAGCACGAAGAAAATAGAATCCCTGGGCAAAATTTTGGTTATCAAACTCTTCCCGCGAACGCTCAATGAAGTATTCGCCCATCCTCTGTCGAAATTCAGCACGTTTGAAAGGCCAGGTGATGACTTGCGCTACAGTAATCTCATCAAATTGCCGACGTTCTTTGTAAAACCAGAAGAGGGCGCCGCAAAAGGTGCCATAACCCAAAGAGAGGAGGAGCGTGAGGAGGGCGGTAATCCGGCCCCAGCGAAATTTTAAGCGCGGATTCCGGCCGCGCTGCCAAACTTCCACGGCAAAACCGAAAAAAACAGGCTTTTCCACCGCCTTGGCAGGAGATTTTTTTGGAGAATTAGTCATGAGTAAGCGAATTCGATTGCGTTCGTAAAAAGTTCCCTGAATGAAGGCAGCTCAAAAATTTCTAAAATTTTGGTGTTGCGGAATTAGATAAATATTCATCCTCTGAGGTTATTAGCCCTTCAGTTCGCGAGATTTACCATTGATTTCCCAGTTTTAATGGGTTTTTTTTACAAAATCAATCTTGGGACCTACAACTCATGAAAGCTACGAAAAACTGCCTTAACCTCCTTCTTAAAGGATTTGCCCTTCTGCTTCCGGGGCTATCCCTGACCGCTGCACCGATGGTGTCGATCGGGAACAATATGGACTTATTCTTCAATGGACGAGCCAGTGTTGAAATGAACGACAACATCACGCTCGACCCGTCCAACGAATTGGACGACGTTGTGTTCCACTTTGTTCCCGGCATCGAAATCAACTTCGGGAGGGGACAGACAAACGGCGATTTTACAATTATCTGGCAGGAGGATTTCGTCCGCTACACGGAAGAAGACCAATTTGACAGTCAGCAGACAAGCATCATTGCTTCAGGGTCCTATGAAACGCCAAAGTTCAGCGGCGGTGTGAACCTCTCCTACCTTGAGAGACAGAGCAATACGAACAACGTTAACTTTATTGGCAGTCTGATCCAACAGGACATCGTTAACTTAGGGGCGAATGGCGAGTGGGTTCTCTCCCCGAAGACAAGCTTTGGGGGGGGATTGAAATATACAGACATTTCTTACAAAGGCTTTGCAGAAGCGATCATTCCAGATCGGGAAACCCTCACTCTCCCCATCAACTTTTATTATTCGATTTCCCCAAAACTGGACTTTTCGGCAGGGTATCAGTATCGCGACGTTGACATTGAGGACCAAACCGGTGCCCCGGGAAATGATCCAGAGGACCACTTTTTGAATGTTGGGCTCCGGGGAGAATTCAACCCGAAGTTGACGGGAAACATCCGAGTTGGGTTTCAAGAACGTTCTTTCTCGGTTGCGGGACAGGATGATGAGTCCAGCCTCGCGGTTGATGGGGAGTTGATCTGGGAGGCCTCTCCGAAGACCCAAGTCACGACTCGTTTATTTTCCGACTTCGGGATCGGGGGTGCGGGTGGATCGATTGAACAGCGCGGGATCAATTTCGACCTGGACTATGGTCTCTCTCAACTCTGGTTCATGAACGCGAATCTTGGTTTTGAGAATTCCGATTACGTCAATTCCACACGCGAAGACGATTTGATCAATTTCGGTGTGGGGGTTCGTTATGTCCCGAACGAATACGTCACAGTCTCAGCAGGCTATTCATACTCGGACAACGACTCCAGCCTGGCGATTGCGGACTATTCGCAAAACATCCTCAAAATTACCGCATCGCTCCGCTATTAAGGGGAACCCATTCCCTTCGATGAGAGTCTTCTGGCTTTTTTTAACCAGATGAAAAAGTTAAATTACGTTCTCATCGTTTTTTTCCTATTGGCGACCCAAGGCCTCTACAGTCAGGGCAGGGATACTTCCGGAGGAGGCGGGGTTGATAGCAATTATGTGCTGCGCCCATTCGATCTGATTCGTTTCACGATGTATCAGGAAGAAGACATGCTGCAGGAGCTGCGGCTGGACGCCGATGGAACCGTTCTTCTCCCCCTGGTAGGCAAACAAGAGATTGGGGGCATGACGGTGGAAGGAGCCCAGATTTATCTGGCGGAACTTTACAACAGAGACTACTTTGTCAATCCGCAGATCAATGTCCTGGTTTTGCAGGTCTCCCCGAGAAATGTACAGGTTTTGGGACAGGTGAATACCCAGGGACCGGTGGAAATCCCGATCGACCGCCCGCTTACGCTGGTCGATGCAATCGCCCAGGCCGGTGGGGCGACCCGACTGGCGAATACCCGAAATGTTACGGTAAAGCGCGAACTTCCGGACGGACGGACTGTCACTTTTGAATTGGATTACCAGAAAATGATGACCAACGCGGACGAAGCGGCCTTCATCCTCCTGGACGGAGATACGGTTTTTCTCTCGGAACGAACGTTCTAAATTTGCCCGCCAACTGTAAATGAGCAACAATCCCTATCTCAAAGACGACAACAGTTACTATTACGGTTACGGCTATAACCAGGCGGGCTACGGCTACGGTGGTTACGACACCGGATCGCACCGGACGATTAAGGACTACCTTCTGATATTTCGTGAGCGGATCTGGTTTTTTATTCCGACCTTTTTTCTCTTTGTTGCAGGGAGTATCCTCTACACCGTAAATGCCACAGAAATTTTTCGTGCAGCAACGACGATTCAAGTGCTTCGGGACGACCCTCGCATCCTAGCTACGCAGGATATTGAATCGACTGAAATCCGGGGTGCGGAGGACTTCAACACGCAGGTCAGGCTGATGGAGAGCATGCAGATTATCGACCTCGTCGACAAGCGCTTGCAGGGAGAACCCCGTCGGCGCTTCCTTGCTCCTTACGAGGAGGGGAAGGGAGGCACAGGCGACGACATCAGCGTGGGAAGGATTTTGGCGGAAAACCGAACGATCGAGCCTATACGGATGAGTTTCATCGTGACGGTATTGTTTGAGCACCCGGACCCAAAGATTGCGGCACAAGTAGCAAATATGTTTGCGGAGGAATTTATCCGCTTCAACCTCCGTCAAACTCTCGGTCTTTCAAACAAGGCGGTAGAGGACTTGAAACGCCGTGCCGACGATCAACGCTCGAAGGTGAAAAACCTCGAAATGCGCCTTGCTCAGTATAAGGAAGATAAGAATTCGATCTCCATCGATGCGGATGAGAACATCATGCAGCAGGAGATTCAGCGACTAAACGACATTGTCGTTTCGGCTAAAACCGATTATGGTTTTCTCTCAACCCGGATTGAGCAAATTGAAGACGCAAAGGAGATGGAAGGCGTGCTCTACGAGCTTCCGTTCATCGCTTCCAACGAAAAAGTCTCCCAATTACGCTCTTTGGTAACCAACCAGAAGATCAACATCGCCCAACTGGCAAAGCGCTACCGGGACAAGCACCCGCAAATGATCCGGGCGAAGGAGGCTTTGCGGGAGTCGGAGATGGCGCTAGAGCAAGCAGTCCGCTCCGCGATCGAGGAAACCCAGTCCCGCTTTCGTGAAGCGTCCCGCAATTACAACGCGGCCCTCGACCGCCTGAACCAACAGGAAAAGGATTTGATTGCATTGGGCAAGGAGCGTGTAGAATTCAACGCCATTCAAAGTGAGCTGGAGGTAGAAAAAGCGTTTTACCAAGCATTGATTTCCCGCATGACTCAGGAATTGGCGCAGACGGAACTGATGAACTCTCAGATTCGAATCATCGACCCGGCAGTCGAGCCACGGAATCCCTACAAACCCCGCACTCTCCTGAATCTCGCGGTTGGTGGATTTCTCGGCCTGACTGGGGGATTCGGACTGGTTTTCCTGGTAGCATTTCTGGATGATCGGGTGAAGACGGCCTATGACGTTGAAAGCGTGGTGGGCTTGCCGCTTATCGGGATCATCCCCCGCTTGCGGAAGTTGGATGCCGCCGAAAAGGCGCAGGCGGTGGCATCCGGGGCAGACCGCCATGTGACCGAAGCCTTTCGAACGATCCATTCTTCCCTGCGTCTGGGCGAAGACAGTAAAAATGCCAAAACCATCCTTTCGACGAGCACCGTACCCGGTGAGGGGAAATCCTTTCTTAGCACAAATATCGCGTTTACCCTGGCCAGCCATGGAGAGCGCACCTTATTGCTCGACTGCGACCTTCGCCTGCCGAATATCGGGAAGTCGCTCCAGCTCGATCTCTCCCGCGGACTGGTAAATTATTTTGAAGATAATGTGCCGATCGACGAGCTGATCCAAAAGGATTTTGTTTACAACTTGGATATTCTTCCCGCGGGAGGAAAGGCGAAGAATCCCACCCAGATCTTGAATAATCCGAAGTTTCCGGAGTTGCTTTCCGATTTAAAGGAACGCTACGACAAGATCATCATTGATTCGCCGCCCCTTGCGGCGGTCAGTGACGCCTTGAATCTTCTGCCGCTCGTCGACGGAGTGCTGTATGTCATTAAGTTCAATACGGTGAAACGGAAGACGGCGAAATTGAATGTGAAGCGCCTCTGGGATTCGAGCACACCGGTATTCGGGGCGATCATGAACAACATCAGCAATAACATTTCCTCGTATTACTACTCGCATTATTACGACCGGAGTTATCGTGACTACTATGCTCAAGAGGAGCATAAAGAAGCCCGGAAGGCACAGGACAAAAAGAGTGCACCGGTTCCGGCGGGGCCCCCTCCATCCGAACGGTAACCCTCTAGCGCCGGGCAGCGCGTTCGAGGCGGTTGTTCAGGGCGACGCCCAAACCGGTCTCGGGGAAACGTTGGACGTAAATCAGGGAGATCCCTCCACGATCCAACTGGTGGAGCAAAGCGTAAAGGTTGCGTGCGGCGGATTCAAGGGTTCCATCCGAAGAGAGAGACTGAAGATTGGCACCTGAAAATTCCGCATTCGGACCGACGCCGGTAAGCAAGAGGAAACCTTGAGTGCCTTTTTCCAGAGATTCGATAACTTCGGGAACCTCTTCGTCCGAAACCAGTTTCAACGGGGTATCGGGGGAGTAGTGCCGGGGAAGAAGACCCGGTGAAGGTTGGGAATGCTCCGGGCTCGTGGCGATTCCGAACGCTTCGATAGCGGTTCCGGGAGCATGGGCTTGAACCCAGGCCTGCAGTTCCTCGGCAGAAACCGGACCGGGGCGGTAAAGCCGCCATTTCCGGTTTTCCGAAACATCGAGGACGGTGGATTCAAGGCCCCACCCGGTCGGGCCTCCATCGAGGACGAAATCTATCCGTCCCTCCAGATCTTTGAGGACATGTTTGGGCCGGGTTGGGCTGACGCGACCAAAGGCATTGGCGCTGGGAGCGGCGAGGACCAATTCCCCGTTCTTCAGGATTGACTGGGCAACCGGGTGCAGCGGCCATCGGACCGCGACCGTATTCTTCCCGGCAGTGACGAGGCCTGGAATGACCGAGGATTTTGGTAGAATCAGCGTAAGGGGACCCGGCCAGAAATGATTGGCAAGAGCGCGGGCGAGCGGAGAAAAATCGGCGACTAACCTGGCGGCTTCCATGCTGCCCACGTGAACGATCAGCGGGTCGGTGTAAGGACGATTTTTGGCCGCGAAAATTTTTTCCACAACCGCTTCGCGGCGAGCATCGCCGGCTAATCCGTAGACGGTTTCGGTAGGAAAAGCCCCGATTCCACCGTCACGGAGAGACTGTATTGCCCATTCCATCTCGGAAGGCTTGGTGGCATCGAGGACTCGGGTGATCACTTGACAAAAAAAAGCCCGCTCGGGAGCGGGACTTTGCTGAAATTCCGGAGAAGAAAAAATCTACTGCATGAGGAGGAGATTGCGAGCCCGCTTGATTTGGCGGGTGATGTGCCGCTGCTGGCGAGCATTCAAACCATTGATTTTGCGAGGCTGAATTTTCCCGGTATCGGTCACATAACGGACAAGGATGTCCACATCGCGGTGGGTTAGGTCCATGGGATTCCAGGACTGCTTCGGCTTGGGTTCTTCTTCGGTGGTGTTCATGACAAAAGTGTTAAAAGAAGGGAATTGAGGGGGGAAATCAAGCCTTTTCCTGCCGGAGGCCGGCTGTTTGGCAATTCGGTCAAGGATTCGGGAAGCCGCAGCAAAAAATAAGGCGAAGGGAAGGCTCATTTGGTTTGCTCTTCCCGTTTGATGATCTCCCGTGCTTCAGAAAGCGCGGAAGCGAGGATGCCGGCTGGTGCTGAAACCAATCCGAGCCCGATCATAAGGACGAAGAAGGTAAAAATCTTCCCGCCGACGGTGATGGGGACGACATCCCCGTAGCCCACGGTGGTTAGGGTGACGACCGACCACCACATGGAATGAAAAATGGAGCCGTAGGCCTCGGGCTGAACCTTGTGCTCAAAATAGTAGATACCGACGGCGGCGACATAGAACAGGATGAAGGCAACGGCGGAAAACATGACGAGGTCCTCCCTCGCCAGCCGAAAGGCGACCCGAAGGCGGTTGATCGCCTTACTGTAGCGGGGGAGGTTGAAAAAGCGGATGATCCGCAGGACCCGGAAAAGCCGCACCGCACGGAGGTCCAGCCCGATGGCCACGTAATAGGGCAGGATGGCGAGGAGGTCGATGATCCCAAAAAAGCTGGTCGCATACCGCAAAGGCTTCTCCGCCGCAAGGGCTCGCAAGATATACTCCACGGTGAAAATTACGATAATAATGGCCTCGGTAACCTGAAGGATCTGGAGGATAGGATTATCGAGATTGGGAAGGGTTTGGATGGAAAAGGAAACCAGGGAGAAGAGGATCAGGAATTGGATGATCCCGTCGACCATCCGACCGGTCATGGTGGTCTGCTCATCTAGAATTTCCCGTAATTTTTTCTTCAGAGCCATGGCAGAATAGTTTGAACCTATAGGCGGTCCGGTTATGGGTAAAACCTTAAGATTCGTGAGCCGTCCCCATAGTTCAATGGATAGAACCGCGGTTTCCTAAACCGTTAATCCGGGTTCGAGTCCCGGTGGGGGCACCATGCACCTTGGGGAGGAGCAGGAGCTGGGTTGGTCCTCGACCCCGGATCGGGTGAAAAACGGTTTGCGGCTGAACAACGGCTGCGGCATTGTGTCTATCAAACAAATGAAAATCGTTGGTGTAAGAGTGACGCGTGGGGTGGCGTTCATGGGAGCGGCATTCTCTACGCTGTTTTTTTCGGGTTGTGAAACAAACACAAATACGACGCGTGGAGCGGCCACCGGAGCGTTGATTGGTTCGGTGATCGGAGGCGTTATCGGGCACCAGTCCGACGAGCAAAACGAGGGGGTGCTCCTGGGAGCGACGCTTGGTGCGGCGATCGGGGGCGCGGTTGGCAATGAGAAGGACCGGAAGGAGGAGGAGAAGCAGATGGAAGAGATGGCACAGCAGGAGCAGCGAATCCGGCAGGCCGAACTTGAAGCGAAACGGGAGAATGCCCGGCAGATAGCAGCGGGTGCCAAAGTAGAGACAGCTCCCGCGGCGGAATCTCCTGCAACCGCAACTCCGGTGGCAGCCGCCTTGGAGAAGGAACCGGAAACCCTGGAGGAGAAGCAAAGACGCGTCCGGTTACTGGAAACGGAGATCGCAGACTTGGACTCGCAAATCGAATCGGAAAACGAAAAGAGGGTGGAGGCGGAAAT
Source organism: uncultured Opitutales bacterium (assembly GCA_964417945.1). Lineage (GTDB taxonomy): Bacteria > Verrucomicrobiota > Verrucomicrobiia > Opitutales > JABSRG01 > CAYQKH01. The sequence goes on along the minus strand of CAYQKH010000001.1, from coordinate 29,112 downwards.
CGCGGAGCTCGAAGCCCGGTTGGAGGCATTGAAGCGTCAACAGGTGGCGGAGCCGGTTCGTCCCGAATAGTTTTTCCGGCAATAGCAGGTTACCGGCGCTGCGGCGGAGGGTCGCTCTCCCAACGTTGGGTAGCGAAATCGTAAAAGAAGCGCTCGGATTCGCCGAGTGGTTGAAAATATACCCAGGCTTGCCGGTCGTAGCGGTAGAGATAGGGGAAGTGTCGTCGGCTGGTCCAGAACCAGGAGGCGGTTTGATCATCAAAGAGGAAGAGGGATGCCTCCGAGCCCTCTCCGGGATAAACCCAGCCCAGTCTTTCCTGAAAGACCCAACCGGAGGAATCCGGAAAAAAGGTGCCGAACCACTCGCTCCTCCTCCATCCCTCGGGCGTTTGGATGGCCTCTGGCCAGCGATCGTCAGCGAGTCCGGGAAGGTTGCCTTCCGCCCAGCGAGCCCCTTCAAAGCGGGCGTGAGGACTCCGCCCGGTCCGCTCCACGAGGCGGTTGCGACGGGCTTCGATGACCGGCCAATAGCCGACAAGACCCGGTTCAAAGCCGTGCAGCGGACGGTCGTAGACCTGATTGATTTCCTCGGGCGTGCGGACGCGTTCCCAAATCCGAAGCTCGTCGAGGCGTCCTTCAAACCCCCGGGTTCCCTCGCGGTTTTGGCCGAAGTAGAGGTCGTCCCTCAACGTGCTGATGGCAGGACCAACCAAAGGGGCGAAAACCGCATCGTCAGATGGCGCGTTTGCCGGAACGGCTTCCCCGTTTAGGTAGAAGCGGACGTCCGACCGCCCGTCGTAAGTGACGGCGACGTGGGTCCAGGTATCGAGGGGGATGGAGCCGGGCAGGGAGTATCGGGCGGCGGAGGAGCCGTTTTCCTGGCGCAGAAAAAAGACAAGGGACCGCTCGCCGTAAAAAGGGCTGCCCTGATTGAGGAAAAGAAGAACCCCCTCCTTGTCGAAAATCCGGCCGAAGCCGGAGAGGGCCAATTCGCCATAACCGGTGGGGTGTATCCAGGCCTCAAGGGTGAGGGCTTCACGGAGGTCAAGGGTGCGGGTGGCCGGTACCCGTGCGAAAGCTTCTTCCTGCAGGCTGAAGGAGAGGGCGAAATCGCGCGTCTGGGGAACGAAGATGGAAATGTCCGAGGAGTCATTCCCATCGTCGTTATCGGTCAAGGTGTAGGCGAGGTTGAGGTTCGTGCCGGGCAGGATCGCCAATGAGTCGATCCGCAGGGTGCCGGGATAGGATAGAAGGGAATTCTCGAAACCTTGAAGGGAAGCGGATTGGACCTGAAGGGGATCCCCATCGGCGTCGAAATCGTTCTCAAGGGGGTCGAACCAGAAGGGTGCGCCCGGCAGGGCTCCGAGGATGTCCGGGTTCGCCCGTGGGCGGGGGTTAATGAATTCCAGATGACCGCGGGCGGTATTTCCAGAGGGGTCGGCAATTCGGTAGGGCAGCGTGAGCAGGCCGCGAAAAGCCGGATCCACCTGGACGGAAATGGCCCCGCCGTCTCCGATCCAGGCGTCTCCCTCCTTCGGTCGTTCCACGGAAAGAAGATGAACTCCCTCTTCCTCAGGGTCGGAATCGTTCTGCAACACATTGGATGCGCCCAAGACCGCAAGGGTTTGAATCCGGTCGGTCACCGCTATGGGGGGAGCATCCTCAAAGGCCTCAGACGCGGCCCCGCGAAACATCAGGGCCCAACTCCGAAGAACGCCTTCGACGGCAGGGTCACGGGAGGCCACCCGCAAGCGCCAGCGACCGGAACTCAATTCTCCGCGGTGCCGGACGGTGGAAAAGAGCCAAGTGGAGCCAGTTGGCTGGGCGGTCGCGGCGAAAGGGGTGGACAGTCGGCTTTCGGTTCCCACAGGAGAGATCAGGGTTATTTCCATCGCGCCCCAATCGGACGACTCTAATTCCAAAGAGACCTGGACATGCTCCAAGCGAAGGCGATGGTCGACGTCGATCCTTGCAGTAACGCCGTCGGACGAGCCGGGAGGAATGGAAGCGGCACCGGACGCACTGGATTCCATCGATTCCTCTTCCGCGGGTAAGGGCTTCCACAAGCGGGCGAGTCGCACGGCGGCGGCGGTATCGAGGCGTCCAAACCCGTACTCGTGGCTGATGGCGAAGCCGGCGCCATTTACGGACCAGCCGGGATGACGGGGGTCGGTTATCGCCGCAGTCCGGGCCAAAATTTCCTGAACATCCCTCCAGGTGAGATTTGGATTGGCTTCCAGCATGAGAGCGACGGCACCCGCGACAATGGGTGCGGCGGCGGAAGTTCCTCCAAAATCAGAGCGGTAGGAGCCAAGGGAAACACCCCGGCTTCCGGTCAGGTCGAGGGTGGTGATGCTGCCGTTGTTTCCGGAAGAGGGAGCGGTGAGAAAGAGTGCAGCACCGGTATTGCTGAAATTCGAGCGGACCCCTTCATCGCCGACCGCCCCGATCGCAAGGGTGTAGGGTGAAGCGATCAATTGGTCGTGGTTGACATCTCCCCCGAAGTCTCCGGCGTTGCCTGCCGCCCAAACGTAGATCGAACCGAGGCCCCGCCGTCCGAGACGGATCCCGTTCTCCAGTGCGGTCTGGAGGGTAGAGCTGGCGGTGATGTTGAGGAAGCCGACGGTATCCCCCCCTCCGTTTGGCACATACCCCCAGCTATTGTTATAAATGTCGATTTGCTGGAATTGGTGGTTGAGGACTTCGCCCATCGTGGTCGTGGTGACAAGGGAGTCGCCGAACCGGTCCTCGAGGGCCCGAAGGGAGGCAATACGCGCCCCGTAGGCAACTCCGATCCCGCCGAGATCATTTCCTTCCGCCGCGACGATGCCCGCGACCGCCACGCCATGCGTTTCGCCGGAATCGAGCGGGGTCGGGTCACCATCCCGTTCTAGAAAATCATAGCTCAGGGCCGCATCAAAATTCCCGGCAAGGTCTTCGTGGTCGGGCTCAATCCCCTCGTCGACAATACCGACGACAACCCCCTGTCCCGTGACCCCGTCACGCCATGCCTGGAAGATATTGGCATCCCGTCCCGGGATTCCACCAGTCTGTCCCCGATTATGGAGGTGCCATTGTTGATCGAGTAGAGGGTCGTCCAGGAGGGGGAGGGGAAAGTCCCGAGTGCGCGCGGGGCCGGCCTTCACGGGTTCCGCCCAGAGGAAGGCGGGATAGGGGTCTCCCTGGCTTTTTCGATATGCGCGGAGAAAGCGGGGAATCCGCTGGTGCGGAGGAAGGCCTCGGACGTCCCGTTCCCGAAGACGGGTGAGCCCCTCCTCATGGAGCGGAATCACGACGTGCAGGTGGTCGATATTTTTCATCGGACGTTGGTAAGACCACCCCATCTGTTCCCATTGGAGATGGTCCGCGGGGGGGGCTCCCTCCCAGCAGACAATCCAAGTTGTGGGGAGATCCAGCTCCTCGGCGACCGCCGCCAGGAATAAGCCCGATAAAAGGAAGAAGGAAAAAATGGAAACAATGTGGCCCATTCGAAACATCCATTGAGAGACCGCTCTGGTCAGGATTGTTTCCACAAGAGTGCGATCGCTGGTTAAAATAAACATTCCCTGGTAAACGGCATCAAAAATGCAGAGGTTTTAGATCTTCAGATTACTCTTTTCCCAACCGACAATGCGTCCGAAGTTTTTTTGGCATCCCAATCGGTTTGCCTCCGTTTTTTGTCCATCGGAAAGGAGAAAACGCGGCCTACAGAATCGCTTGTTGACAAACCTCCAATAATTTCAAACCGATAGAAGCCTTGCACCAAACCGGTAACAGTCAAACCCCTACCCCCCCTCCCTCAATTCCAATCATTTTCAAATACCCAACCATGATTGAACACCGAATCTTGAAAATCCTTTTCGCGGTATTGGCGTCCGCAACTCCGTGGGTCGGAATTCCGACATACGGGCAAGACATCATTGATGATTCCCGGGATGCCCTCTCCGAATTAATCGAAACCCGGCGTTTTATCGCCGAGTCCAAGAACGAATGGGCCATTGAAAAGCAGATCATCGAAGACACCGTCGGCACGCTTCAACGGCAGATTGAGGGGGTCGAAAACACCTTAAAATCTATCGAGGATACGACCACGGCAGCGGAGGACCGGCGTTCCGAGTTGCAGACGAAAATCGAAGAGCTCGAAGAGATCCTTGCCTATTTTGAACCGCTTGTTTCCGAATACGAAGCTCGCTTGCGGGACCTTAAGGAATACCTTCCAAGGCCTCTTCTGGAAAAGAGCGGACGTCTTTTCGACCAGCTTCCGAAAGAGGGCGAAAAAGGAAGTCGGCGATTGCTGAACAATCGGGCGGTGGTGGTCATTGCCCTGCTCGATGAGATCAACAATTTCAAGAATTCCATACAGGTGCACCCCCAGCTTCTTGCAGTAAATGGTCAGACAGAGCGCGAATTCTCGGTTCTTTATTACGGGTTGTCCTCGGCTTACTTCGTGGATGAGAACGAGACGGTCGCCGGAATAGGGAAACCGGCGAAAGGGGAATGGAGCTTCGAGATAATCCCCGGGATTGAGTCGGAGGTCTTTGATGCGGTCCAAATTAAGGAGAAAAAACTCCTGGCTCGATTCGTCAGCCTACCCATCAACATCGAAACGATTAACCCGTAATCCCCAGCACGACTCATCCGATGAACACTTTAAAATTGTTATTTTTTTTAATTAGCGTGGGGCTTCTGACCCTGGGCACCCTCCAGGGGCAGTCACTCACCCAAGCGAAGCAGTCAATTCGCGAGGACCTGGATGCCGCGGTTGAAGAATATGCCGAGTTGCAGGCTCAGATCCGGGAAGAAAAGATTCCTTTATCCCGCGAGTTGAATCGGCTGGAACGGGAAGCACGCGAAAAAGAGCGCGAGCTACGTACGGTGGAACGGCGACGGGACGCAAGCCAGAACACCCTTCTTGAGCTGAACGAAAAGGTTGAGCAAATTCAGGAAAACATCGATTACATGGAAAACCTCCTGAATGATTTTAATCGTCGCTTTGAAGCGACCATCAACATTGCGGAAAAGCAGCTCTACCAGGACCAGATCGAAGCAGTTAAGGAAAACGCGGCGTCAACGGAAAAGGACATACCCTACGAAACGTTATTTGAGGCTCAGAGCAAGGTGGTTTCTCTCGCATTGGACCGCGTTGAGGAGACGATTGGTGGGAGGATGTTTCAAGGAGAAGCGATTGTCGAGGGTGGCGAAAGCAAGTCCGGAACCTTTATGATCACCGGTCCGGCCTCCTTTTTTTCAAGCGATGATGGAATTGTATCGGGACTGGTTGATCGTCGGAAACCAACCCGGCCGAAGATCCTGACGATCGGATTTGAGCAAGAAATCGCAAATGTGGCGAGCACCGGCTCCGGTGTGCTGCCGCAAGACCCGACCTTGAATGATGCGGTAGAGATTACGATCAATCAGACCACCCTCGAAGATGAGCTTCGGGCGGGTGGTGTCTGGATCTGGCCGATCATTGCCTTCTTCCTGCTCTCGATGCTGATCGGACTTTATAAATTTTTCGCGGTGTTCTCGGTGAGCAAGCCGAGCGAAACAGTTCTTCAGGAAATCCTGACCCTGGTAAATGAAGGAAAGAAAGATGAGGCAATGAATCGCGCGCAAGCCGTAAAAGGCCCCTTTGGTTTATTAATGGTGGACGCGGTTACTTTTTCCGGAGACAGCCGGGAGCTGCTTGAGGAAGTGCTTTACGAGCGGATGCTCGAAACTCAGCCCCGCCTTGAGAGCCTGCTTCCCTTCATTGCGGTAACGGCGGCGACCGCTCCGCTTCTCGGGCTGCTGGGAACGGTTACAGGGATGATCAACACCTTTGAGCAGATCACGCTCTTCGGCACCTCGGATGCGAGCAAGCTCGCTGGCGGCATTTCCGAAGCGCTAATCACGACCAAATATGGTCTGATTACGGCTATTCCCGCCCTCATCTTGCACGCACTTTTAGCACGGCGTGCCCAAGGGGTGATGGCGACGATGGAGAAATTTTCCGCCGCCTTCGTCAATGGATTGAACAGGAAGCACACCGAAGGATAGGCTGACAATGGAAGATTCCTCCTTCATCACCGAAATTTTCCAAGAAGCATGGTCGCTCTGGTCCGACGGGGGCCCGTTAATGATCCCACTGGTGTTGTTGGCGGCCTTCATCTACTTCACCGCATTTGAACTTTATTTCCACTTTAACAAAGGGAACTATCTGAAGGTCAAACCGACGGACCTTGATGACTGGGTAGCAGAGCCGGAAAAAGCTTCGGGTGAGATTGGTTACATTGTGGACTACACGCAAAAAAATCTGGAATCAATGGCGGATCTCCGGACTCGGTTTGAAGAGGTTCGATCGGCTCACATCCCGCAGATTGACCAACGTATCACCTTTCTCGCGATTCTGGTTTCGGTGGCACCCCTGATGGGGCTGCTGGGAACGGTGACAGGAATGTTGCAAACCTTCGAGGGCCTGACGAAAAATGTTGGACGGACGATCGATCTGATTGCTTCCGGCATTTCGGAAGCTCTAATTACGACGCAAACAGGGTTGGTGATCGCCATTCCGGGCTATGTTCTGATTTACATGATTGTCCGTCGGCGGACGAAATTGGAATTTATTTTCCACCGATTGGAAAGCAAATCGATGCAAAAATACGAGAAGCTGTTTCGCGAGCGATCGGCCGCTTAAATCTGACGATGGCCAAGCATAAAAAATCCCTGACGAAGGCTGGCGACATGAGCCAGATCAACATTTCGCCGTTGATCGACATGGTGTTCATCCTCCTGATTTTCTTCATTGTGGCCGCTGTCTTCGTTGAGGAGCCGGGCATCCGGGTAAACCGGGTGCAGACTTTTTCCGGTGCCGACCTCGAGAAAAACAGCATCCTGATCGCGATCTCAGGAGGCAGTGATGTCGTTTACGGTGGGGAATCGATTGGTGTCCTTGGAGTACGTTCTACGGTCGAACGACTTAAGCAGACCCAGGAAATGCCGGTCATTTTGCAGGTTGATCGGAACGCAGATGCCTCGGTCGTGGTCAGAGTTATCGAAGAAGCAAAAATTGCCGGGGCGATCGTTTTCCTCTCCACGGACGAACCCACCGGCTGAAACCGATCATGAGTCGAAAAAAGTCTTTTCAGGCCTCCCAGAAAAGCGACGAAATCAATATTTCGCCGCTGATCGACATGGTTTTTATTTTGTTGATTTTCTTTATTGTGACCACGGTTTTTGTAGACGAGCGTGGAATTGAGGCGAGCAAGCCCAGTGACGCCAACCCGCCCGAGGACGAGCAGACAGAACCGATTATTTTCAAAATTTCCAAAAGTGGTGAGGTTTTTTATGGTTCCGGCGCAGAAAATGTTGGGATCAGTGGAGTAAATCGGGTGGTCCGAAATAACATGGGTGAAGATAATTTACCCGTCATTATCCAGGTTGAACAAGGTTCCCGAGCAGAAATCGCCTTGCGAGTCTTTGATGAAGCGCTAAATGCCGGAGCCACTGCAGTGAATTTAAAGGAAGCGAAGTAAACCAAGGAGTTTAAACGATGGCCAACCCAGTTTATAATCCCCAGCGTGGAAAGGGCGTTCCCGGAATTCATTATCTTTGGGGAATCGGAGTGACGGCGGGAATTTTCATCCTGCTCCCATTCACCCAATTTATTTCTGACCCTGGTGGTGAAAAAGAACTGACAGCAGTACAGGAATTTAATGAACCGCCGCCGGTTCTTCCACCTCCGCCCGATGAACCGGAGGAGGAGGAAGAAGAGGAAGAGGAGAATCCGGAACTGGAAGAGCCACCTCAGCAGATCGACCTGACGGACCTTATCGTTAGTCTAAACGCGGGAACCGGTGGGTTTGGTGCCAACACCGGTCTTGTGAATTTTGATGCGATTGGTCCGAGCATGGACGAGATGATTTTTGACGTGAAGGATCTTGACCGTGTCCCCCGGGTAATCAAGCGCGGCCGCATCGAGTATCCCTTTGAGCTGAAGCGCGAACGGATCGAAGGCTACGTCAAGCTGAAGGTTATTATCGACGAACGGGGCCGCATTCGAGTGGACGAGGTGTTGGAAGCCTCGCACCGGGCGTTTGTGAAGAGCGCGGTCGATGCTGCGGAAGACTCGGTTTTTGAGGCTCCAACGCGCAACGGTAAAAAAGTAAAAGCCTTCTATGTTCTTCCTTTTAATTTCTCCATTCGTTAATCCGATCTTTTATCGTATGAAAAAACTGACCACACTTCTGTTCATTGGCTGCCTCCCGATATTAGCGCTTTCGGGGCAGACCTTCCCCAATATGGAACTCACCCGGAGCTTCTGGACGGGCCCGACCTTTATCCAGGAATTCATGGGAACCTATGGATTTGACGGTGAAAAGGAGCCGAAGGTATCCCAGGAAGAAGGTGCGATTTTCCAGCAAATTATACCCCTCGTCACCGCGGGTCAGGAGCAGCAGGCGATTACGCTTTTGCAGGCAAACATCATGGCCGACTCAAGCGCGGCCTTGGATTTCACACTGGGTAACCTTTATCTGCAGAGCGGACAATTCAGTCGGGCAGAGCGCGCCTATCGGGAAGCGATCCGGAAGTTCCCGAACTTCATGAACGCCCACAAGAATCTTGGCAGTCTGTATGTGCAACAGGGAAAATACAAGGATGCAATCAAGCACTTAATCAAGACGATCGACCTTGGTGGGAATAGCGGAGTGATCTACGGTGTATTGGGATATTCTTACTTGAACCTGCAAAAGTATGCATCTGCGGAAAATGCTTACCGGGAAGCCCTCCTCCTGCAACCGGACAGCCGGGACTGGAAAAATGGTTTGATCCAATCCCTGAATGCGCAACGCAAGCATGCTGAATTGGTTGGCATCCTTAATGAGGTCATTTCGGAAAACCAAAACAACGCGGATTACTGGATGTTCCAAGCCAATGCTTTCGTGGCTCTGGAGCGTTGGGGGGATGCCATTGGCAACCTTGAGATTTTGGATCGGATGGGGGTGGCGAGTGCGAAAAGCCTGATGTTGCTGGGCGATCTGTATATGCAGGAGGGCGTTCCTTCATCGGCACTCATTGCATACCAAGGCTCCTTGCAAAAAGGAGGGCAGCTCGGAAATGGTGAATTCATCCGTGCTGCGGAGATCCTCATTGGTCAATCCAACTACAGTGAAGCAGAGGATTATATTGAGCGGATTTTAGAAACCCGTGAAAAATCCCTGACCAGCGATCAGCGATTGGACATCTACAATCTTCAATCAGAAATTTACCTTGCGAAAGGGGATTCCGACCGAGCTGCGGAAACCCTTGAGAACATTCTCGAGGAGGATCCCTTAAACGGTCCGGCACTTCTGAACCTGGGCGAATATTACTGGCGGAATAATGAAATCGAGGAAGCCGAACTGATGTTTGAGCGGGCTCAAAAAATTGAAGATTACGAGGTGGAGTCACTCGTTCAGCATGCGCGAATGCTGGTGAACCAACGGAATTTTGACAAGGCGGTAGAGCAGCTCCGCCGGGTCGTGATTCTCGATAATTCTGAGCGCTACCAACAGTATCTTGAAGCGGTGGAACGGGCTGCGGAGATGAATCGCATCTAAAGTTCAAACGGCTGCGATTTTTTCTTGTTAAAGCCGGTCGATGTGACCGGCTTTACTTTTTTTCTGGAACGGATTCGTGCCAGTTTTTAAGGAAGTGGTGTGTGGCACGATTGACAAGGAAGACGAAAATAAATCCCATTGTGGCGGCAAGGAAAGCGATAGCGAAAAGTGCGGGGTTTTCTCCCTGATTGTAGTAAGTGACGAGGCGGTAGCCGAGACCGGGGTTGCGGGAGGTGCCGAGGAGGAAATCACCGGTAATCGCACCAATGGGGGCAAGGGTTCCGGCGATTTTGACCCCGGTGAGGAAGTAGGGAACGGCAAAAGGGATGCGGAGGAGAAAGATTTCCTGAAGTGTTCGGGCATTGTAGACCTGAAAGAGATCGAGGAGGTATTTATCGGTGGAGGTAAACCCGAGGATGGTATTGGCGACCACGGGGAAGAAGCTGATGAGAAAGGTGATAAGAACAATTTGAAGGAGGGAATCCTTGATCAGCAAACCGATGATCGGGATGAGTACGATGATCGGCGTCATTTGGATCGTGAGGACGTAGGGGTGGAGGGAGGCCTTGATCCACTTGTTGGAGGAGAGGAGCATGGCAATGCAGAATCCCCCAGTGACAGCTGCGGAAAACCCGAGAAAAGCGGCGAAAAAGGTGGTGAGGCTGGCGTCGAGCATTTCCGCTCGTTTTTCCCACATGGCGAGGAAGATGCGGTGAGGTGGTGGAAGGGTAAAAGGGTTGAACCAGCCGACACCAAGCCCGAGATACCAGAGCGACAGGAGGGCGGCACCGGTAAGGAGGGGTAGGGCGATCTGGTAGGGTTGAGGGCGCATTCAGGCCTGGGCGTTGCGGAGTTCGTTGGATACCTCGCAAACGAGATTGTGGAAGTCCATGGAGGTGCGGACCTTGGAATCCCGCGGATAGGGGAACGGCACGTCGATCCACTTCTGGATGCGTCCGGGATTTGCTGAGAAAACGGCGATGCGGTTGCTCAGGAAAACGGCCTCGCTGACGGAGTGGGTAACAAAAAACGCGGTCCAATTCTGATCTCGCCGAATATTGAGGAGGTCCTCATTCAGGCGGTTGCGGGTCATTTCGTCGAGAGCGCCGAAGGGTTCATCGAGGAGCATGATCTTCGGGGTTGTGCTGAGGGCACGGGCGATGGAGGTTCGCATCTTCATACCACCGGAAAGTTGCCGGGGATAGCTGGCGGCCACGTGCTCAAGCCGGACAAGGCGTAAAAGCTCGAGGGCTCGCGCCTGACGCGTAGAAGCGTGGACGCCCCGGAGGCGCATCGGAAGTTCGACATTTTTCCGGACGGTCAGCCACGGCAGGAGGTTGGCGTCCTGGAAGACAAAAGCCTGCTCAGCGCGTGCTTGTTCGGGATCCATTCCGTCGACATCAATCGCCCCGGAGAGAGCGGAGGTAAGGCCGGTGATGAGTTTCAGGAGGGTGGATTTTCCGCATCCGCTCGGACCGATCAGGGCGATGAAGTCCCCTTCGCGTGCCATGAAATCGATGGAATCGAGGACAAGGGAATCGCCCTTGGTGTAGCGGTGGGCCACCTGCTGAAAGGTGACGATCGGTTTGGTGGTTTCGTTCGGGGCGACCATGCCGCACTAGAGCAGGTAGTGAAGAAGGAAGACGATGGCGAGGATGCCAGTGAGGGGAGTGATTTCTGCGGCGCGTCCGGTCAGGCCCTTGATCACAACAAAGGAGATAAAGCCGAGGGCGATCCCCTCGCTGATGCTGTAGGTCAGGGGCATGGTCAACATCGTGATAAAGGCGGGAGCAAGCTCGGTAAGGTCCTCGAAATCCAGATGGGAAAAGCCATGGATCATAAAGATTCCTACAATAACGAGAGCGGGGGCGGTGGCCTGCTGAGGGATGATCGTCAGAATGGGGGTAAAGACGAGGGCAAGAAGAAAACAGATGGCCACGGTTACGGAGGTGAGGCCGGTCCGGCCACCCGCCTCGACTCCGGCAGCGGACTCAACATAGCTGGTGGTGGTGGAGGTGCCGAGTAGGGAACCGATAGTGGTAGCGGCGGCATCGGCGGTAAGGGCTCGGCTCATTTTGGGAAGGTCGTCATTTTCGTCGAGGAGTCGAGCCCGGCGGCTGACCCCGACGAGGGTTCCGATGGTATCGAAGAGGTCGACAAAGAGAAGGGCGAGGAGGACCGGGAAAACGGACTGAAAATGGGTAAAAGTGTAAATGAGGTCCAACTGGAAGAAGGTTTCCTCGATTCCAACGGGAAGAGAAAAGATGGCGTCGGGAACAGGGGTCAGGCAGCCTCCTTTTCCATCGGGGAGGAGAAACCCGATAAAGGTGAGGGCGAGGATCCCGAGGACAATCGCACCGGGAACCTGTCGATAAACGAGAAAAACCATGAAGAGGACGCCGACGAGGGAAAGGACGGGCCCGGGCTGGCTCATGTCCCCAAGCGTGACAAGGGTGGCGGGGTGGTCGGCAACGAGACCGGCATTCTGCAAACCGATAAAGGCAATAAAGAACCCGATTCCGCACTGCACACCGATACGAAGGGAGAAGGGGATGGCGCGAGCGATCCGGGCACGGACGCCGGAGAGTGAAAGACCGAGAAAAAGGATCCCATTCCAGAAGACAAGTCCGAGGGCGGCTTCGACGGGGATGCCCTGGGTGAGAACGACGGTGAAGGTGAAGTAGGCATTGAGGCCCATCCCGGGGGCAAGGGCGATGGGATAGTTGGTGAGAAGCGCCATGGCGAGACTGCCGATGGCGGCGGCGAGGGCCGTAACGGTGATGAGGCTGCGATAGTCCAAGCCGGTCTGGGAGAGGATCCCGGGATTGACGACGAGGATGTAGGACATAGCGGCAAAGGTGGTCAGCCCCGCCAGAATCTCCGTCCTCACGGTGGTTTGATTGGCCTTAAGGTGAAATAGCCGTTCGAGAATCATGAAGCTTCAGCAGAAAAAATCATACCAAATCAGCCGGATCGGTCGGGGGAAAAGGCGGATTGGGGATTTTTTACGTTTAAACAACCGAAGAAAAGGAGAGGGAGGATGAAAAAGCAACTCTGGATAGCGAGATCAAAGGACCCTGTGGTGTCTCGAATCCATCCGAAAAGGAAGGGGCCGGTAGCGGAGGCGCCGATGGTGAAGGCGGTGACATAGCCGTTAATTCCGCCAATATGTCGGCTTCCAAAGTAGCGTGGCCAGGGCAGATTGATGAGCATGCCGAAACATCCCCAAGCGATTCCTCCGCCCAGGGCAAAGCCGATTTTTCCGGGAAGGGTTGCGAGTTGGGTGGCACAAACGACCTCCAAGAGGATGCCGAAAAGCAAAGCGAAAAGGACCCATTTGAGATCGATCCGGTGGGCGGTTATCCCAAGGATAAAGGTGGTCAGGATATTGAAAACGGCACTTGGGAGGAGGAGGGCAAGTGACTGAGACTCGGAAAGGCCCTGATCGGTTCCGAAGGCGACAAGGTTGATAACAATACCGGTTCCGATCAGACCATTTATAGCAATACCGGCAATAAAGATCCAGAAGGTGAAGGTGCGGATTGCTTCGGAGGGGTTAAAATCGCGGTAGACAGGGAAGTGAGCTTCGCCTGTATGGTCTGTTGGCTTCTCCTTCCCACTTGAAGCGTTCCGGGGCGAGGCCGTTTCGAGAGCGATGCCGACCCTATCCGGGCTGTGCCGGAAAAAGAGGTAGGTAAAAGCGGTCATGAAGGTGGCAAAGAAAAGGCCCATGGATATCCACGCCCATTGCCAACCGGTCCAATCGACAAGAAAGAAGATGAGGACGGGGGCACTGGAGAAGGTGAGGGACATGGCGATGCTATTGACGGCGACAGCAATACTGCGGTGGCGGGTGAACCACCGGACGAGCATGGATCGAGCAACCGTCATCATGATGCCGAGGCCGAAGAGGCGCAGCATGAAGAAGGACCCAGTGAGGAAGAGGAGTGCGAGAGGGGTATGGGTCCGTCTTTCCGGAAGGAGGGCGACGTAGGCTTCGTTCCCGATGCCAGTAAAGACAAGGGCGATTCCGGTCGCAAAAAAGGCGCCAGTACCCAGTAATCTCGAATCCACGGAGTCAAAAAGCGATCCAAACTTCCAGGTGGCGACACCGGCGGCGATGGTTCCAATCATATAGGCAAAAGTAAGATCGCCGCGACGGACACCGTAGGCCTCCAGCATGGGTTCGAGGAAGGGACTCATTCCCGGGGGACTTCCCGGCACGGCGGCAAGCATGCCGATGGTGGAGGCAAAAAGGATAACCCATCCGTAGTAAATTGGAAAACCGCGGGGATCAATTGGGCGATAGGGATGAAACGCCATAGTGGGGGAAGCCGCCCACCGGTTAGCAGGCAGCAGGGGGTCGCCCACCTTTATTCGGTTTCCGGATTCAAATTAAAAATGCGGTGGAGGCGGAGAAGTTCAATGACCTCGACCACATTTTTTCCGGCATTCACGAGCGTGAGGGACTGGGGCCCGCCGGCAACTTTTTTCTGGACAGAGAGAAGGGCTCCGACACCAGAACTGTCGATAAACGAGACGCCGGTGAAATCGAGCACGACCTTCTGGAGATGAGGCTTCCAGGCGTCTTCCATCGCCTTTTTAAAGTCCGGGGTTACGGTGGCGTCAAAACGCTCTACGTGAATACGACATTCGAGGGTATCCTTTGGGGGGCCGGTCACCAATTCGAATGATTCCATTGCACATTTATTGAAAGGGATTCGGAAAAGGGGGTCGATTTCAAAATCGCATCTTTCCATGGTTTTGCCTAATTTTGCGAAAATGACGAAAGCGGGAAAGGACTGGGAAGGGGCGATCGAGTTGTTGAAAACGTCACGGATGAGGGCTCCGGCCCGGGTGGAGGCGATGCCGTTGGTTCGGGATTCCTTCTTGACGGCGTTACGTGAGGCAGGCCTGGCGAGAAAGGATGTGGATTCCTGGACCTTGGTCTTTACGGAGGCGTTTGTAAACGGGGTGCGACATGGAGCGCGGGAGCATCCGGAGGCTGGAATCGGTATCGAGTGGTCGCTTGGCCGCGGGCAGGTGATCTTGAAGATCGAGGATCCGGGGCCGGGGTTACCGCCGGAGCGGTCAGGGGCCTCCGCGCTTCCGGAGGACCCGCTTGAAGAGTGCGGTCGGGGATTATTCCTGATCGAATCGATCTGTGACGCGACTGAACATTGGACGGCCCCCGGCGGCCATTGTTTTTGGATGGTTCGGAATCACGCCGATTTTGATCCGGCTGCGGCGGAAGACGCGCTTCTGGGGCAGACGATGGAAGAGCTTTCATCCAGCTATGAAAGCCTTTCCGCATTTTACCAACTGGGTGAAGCGCTGATCCACTCGGATCAGGTAACGGAGTTTTTGGAGAAGGGTGTCCGGGACTTGATGAAGCTGGTGGAGATGGACCGGATCTCCCTGACATGGGAGCCGGTGGTGGACCCTTCGTTGTTCTCGGAAATTGAGTCAATTTCGTTTCGCGAGAAAGCGGATGGAGTCTCGGAGGGGAGGGAGCGGGTGCTGCAAGGGGGACAGTCTTTTGTTTTTGAGACGGGAGGAGAGGTTTTGGGGGATCCGCTTTTCGGAGGCCTGAGCAGCGGAGCCTGCCTGCCGATCCAGGCGGGTGGAAACATCATGGGCACCTTAAATGTGGGCCGGAGCAGGGCGAAGGCGACCTTCACGGCAAAAGACCTGAGCACCCTTCGCACCTATGCTGACCTGTTCGGGATCTCACTGGCGCATACCCATAACACGATGGCTCGAACCCGTGAACAGAAGACCTTAAGGGAGCTGGAGATCGCATCGGAGCTGCAGAACAACTTGGTGCCGACGGCAGCACCCGATCCGGTGAAGGAGTGGGACTTGTTCCTGCGGCGGATGAGTGCCCGGTCCGTTTCCGGGGATTACGCAGAGGGGGTGATTCTCCCTGACGGGCGATTGTTCCTCGTGATCGCAGATGTCATGGGGAAGGGGGTCTCGGCGGCATTCCTGGCTGGCATGCTCCGGACGGCGATCCGGCTCTTGGTCGGGGAGACGCCGGTCCCGCTGCCCGACCTGGCGCGGCGGTTGAACGTCATTCTCTGCCAGTTGATCGGAGACCTCACGCTTTTCACGACGGCGGGGCTGGCGATGATCAGCCGGGATCGGGGTGAAGTGGAGATCCTCAATGCGGGCCATTGCCCAATTCTGGTGTCGTTGGCGGGAGAGTGGGTCTCGGTTAAGCCGTCGGGTCCTCCCCTCGGTCTTTTCCCCGAGCAGGTTTACTTGCGGGAGTGCTATTCCCTCGCGCCGGGGGATTGGTTGTTGATGGTGACGGATGGAATTTTCGAGTGGCAGACGGAGTCGAAAGAGATCTGGGGTTGGAAGCGTTTTCTGCAGCAAGTTCGCGCAGATATTAAAAATGGCGGGAGTAATTTATGGGGAAATGTGCAATACTTGCGAAATAAAGCAGGTCTCAGCGACCAACTGGAAGACGATCAAACCTTGGTCTATTGGAAACGAAATCAATGAAAAAGATCCTGATTGCAGAGGACGACCCGGTCATGTCCAAACTTCTTGAGTTCAATCTTAAGCGTGCGGGTTATCTGGTGATCTCGTGCGCGGACGGGGAAACGGTGCTGGAGACAGTGAAGGACAACCCCCCGAATCTCGCCCTGTTCGATCTTAATCTCCCGGGAATTTCCGGCTTGGAACTCAGCCGCCACTTCCAGGCGGACGAGAACCTCGCGGATATCCCCCGGATCGTCGTGACGGCGCAGGGAAAGGATTCCGTTTTCGAAGATCTTTACGCATCGGGGATCCGGAAAGTCTTTACCAAACCGTTCAGTCCATCGACGCTGAATGAGGCGATTGAGGAATTGTTGAGTGAATGTTAGATTTATTGAGGCGGCGCGCCAAATAGGACATTGCGAAGCATCCGGTGGTTATTCCGTAAGATGATTAGAAACCCCTCCTACGACCAATCGGAGGATTTGGATCACGAATGGATGGGCTCGTCAACCGGAGACCCGGACAAACGGGACATGGAATTCCACGAGGAGTAGCGGTGGATTACGGAGGCTGTGCAGCACCGTTTCCCCGGAATCGAGACGGAGGCCTGGCGCGGGCGCTGCGTTTTTTCCTTCCCTGTTGGTCTGCAATGGATTACGGTCGTTGATTGTATGCAGGTACTGGATACGAAAGCGTTGCCCCGGCAAGTGTTGTGCGGGGAGGCCGGGCGTCCTTCGCGGGTGGTCGAGGTGGAGTCGGCGGAAGGGAGGATCCGGGTGCCGGGGGTAATCAACAGTTTCTGGCCTTCCCGGCAGCGCGGTGGCCACAGCCTGCATGAGGTGTCCTACCGTGCTTGCTTCAAGCCGGAGTTGCCGCGTTTTTTCATCGAGCAGTTTACGGATAAAGGGGATGGGGTCCTGGACTGTTTCATGGGGAGGGGGACGACGGTTTTGGAAGCGGCTTTAACCGGGCGGGTAGGCTGGGGGAACGACGCGAACCCGATGTGCCGCGAGATGCTTCTGCCCAGGCTAAATCCGCCCCGCCAGTCGGAGGTGGAGGAGCGGTTGAAAGCGTATAGCTGGCGCTACCGAGGGCGCCTTCCGGAGGGCTTGAGCGTTTTTTTCCACGAAGGGACGTTGCGTGAGATCTGTTTCCTGCGGAAACGATTTCTGCAGGCGGAGGCGACGGGCGCGGGGCCGGATCGGGTGGACGCCTGGATCCGGATGGTTGCGGCGAACCGCTTGACAGGACATTCACCGGGTTTTTTCTCGGTCTACACCCTACCGCCGAACCAGGCGGTCAGCATAGAGGCGCAGCGCCGGATCAACGCAAAGCGAAAGCAGGTTCCTCCGCGGCGGCGGGTTCCGGAACGTATCGCGCAGAAGTCGAAGGCCTTACTGCGAGATGTGGAGGCGGCCAAACCATGGTGCCCGGAAGGTTGGCGGAAGCGCGTTTTCTCGGGAGACGCCTCCCGGTTAGAGGGGATCGCAGACGAGAGCGTGGACCTTGTGGTCACCTCCCCTCCATTCCTCGATACGGTCAATTACGGTGCGGACAACTGGTTGCGCGGCTGGTTTTACGGGGTCGACCTGGAGCCCCTGGCCTTGGGGGGAGAGCGTTCACCGGACGACTGGAGCCGGTTAATGGGGCGGGTCTTTACGGCGCTTCGTCGGGTGCTCCGGCCGGGTGGGAAAATCGCCTTTGAAGTGGGTGAAATTCGCGGGGGCCGCCTGGATTTGGAGCGGCGGGTCCTGGACCTTGGCGCGCAAGCCGGGCTGCGACCCGAGTGGGTGCTCTACCACCAGCAGAAGTTTACGAAGACCGCGCACTGCTGGGGAATCCGGAATGGCGATCGGGGAACGAATTCGCAGCGGGTCGTCGTGTTCGAAAAAACCGCTTAAACGGGCGCGGCGACTGAGCGCACAGAAGCGCCATGATTACGAGGAGGGCGACCTTGGACGGGAGGTCGATGTCCTCTCTGAGAATCCGCGTGCGTCGACCTGGCTGGGTTACACCGGGAATACCCTTCGCATTGTCGTTCCGGACGCCGGGGAAGACCTCCGCAACCGGCTTGGGAGGGTCCGCCTCGAGGGGGTGAGCGCAGATTTCATTGAGGGGCATCTGATCCGGATGCTGGATTGACGACCTTGATTGTCGGATCGCATTCGATTTTTAGCTTGTCGACGAAGGGAATCGTCTATTTTAAGACACATCATCATATCCGCATATTACGATATATGAAAGCCATTCGCCGTCATAGCCGAACCCCGAAAGATTCCAACTTAGAGGAGATCACCCTGCCCGGATTGGGACCGCAGGAGGTGCTCCTAAAGACGAGCCACTGTGGGGTATGCGGATCGGACCTGCATGCCTGGTTGAATCATCCGGGCTATGAGAGCATCCCGGAGCAATTCACCTACGGACACGAATTCAGCGGGGAGGTGATCGAGACGGGATCGGGGGTATCGCGGTGGAAGGCGGGGGATCGGGCGGTGGCGATCTCGGTGCAGGGATGCCAGAGGGAAGACTGTCGTTACTGCAGCAGTGGCTACCAGCAATTATGCGGGGCGAGGCAAATCATCGGGATTCACCTGGATGGCGGGATGGCGGAATACACGGTTGTGCGGGAGCCCTATCTCGTCCCGGTTGTGGAGGGAGCGGACCTGATGACGGCATCACTGACGGAGCCCCTTTCCGTGGCAGAGCATTGCGTGACGGATTGTTCGGACGTGGAGGCGGGAGACTTGGTACTGGTTACGGGACCGGGAATCATTGGCTTATTTTCGGCGATCGTGGCGCGCCTTAAAGGCGCAAAGGTGGTAGTGGCAGGGCTGGATTCCGACAAAAAATTGCGTTTACCGGCGGCGGAAGCGATCGGATTTGATACGATTATCACGGGGAACGGGTGGCCGAGTATCGCGCAACAGGCGAAGGACCGCTACGGGCAGTATTTTGATCGACAGATCGAGGCCTCGGGATCGGGAGAGGCGCTCTCAGCGGGGCTTGAAGCGGTCCGTCCGCTAGGATCGGCTACGGTCGTGGGCCTGTTTCCGGAGCTGGTGCAGTTGAATATGACGAATCTGGTGCGAAACCAGATTACGATCCACACGAGCTACGTCTCAGACCTTCCGAATTACGAGCGGGCGCTGGAGATCATCGGCCGTGGAGAGATACCGGTAAAGGAGCTGGTTCACACGTATCCGCTGGAGGAAGGTCTGCAGGCTTTCGCGGATGCGGAGAAAAGGACGGTGATCAAGCCGGTCTTGATTTGCTAGTTGTCAGGGGGGCGGAGCTAGATTTTGTTACCTAACAATATTTAACACCGAATTTATGATGGAAGAACGATTTAGAAATACCGTGGTGGGGAGCTATCCGCGCCCCGAGACCGTGGAGGACACGATGAAGCGCCCCTCTTGGGGACAGGAAGAAATAGATTCCTATATCCGTTGGGCGGCGAAGGACCAGGGGGACCTTGGACTGGAAGTCATCACGGATGGCGAAGGTTACCGGGAAAACATGTATTATTTCTATCAGAAGCGCGTGGATGGCGTAACCTTCGACGATATGAAGGAGAAGAGTTTCGGTGAAGCGGGGTTCGCGATTGAATGCCCGCGACTGATCGGCGAAATTCAGAATCCTCGCTTCAATCTGGCGCACAACTGGAAACTAGCGCGTGAAGCGGCCCCTGAATCAACGCGGGTGAAGCAAACGGTAACGGGTCCGCACGTGATCACGCGTTTCACACTGAATGAGCGTCCGGATCTCTACCCGGATGATGAGGCGATGTGCCGTGCCTGGGCGAAAGTCCTGGTCGAGGAATTGAAGGAAGTGGTGGCCGCCGGTTGCGATTTTATCCAGTTCGATGAGCCAATGTGGACGGAATCCCCGGCCCAGAGCGTCTGGTCGGCGGAAATCCTGAACGAAATGATGGAGGAGATCGGCTCCGACGTGCGCTACGCCCTCCATGTATGCGGAGGCAACCCTCGCCGGAAGCGGGTCTATTTCACCAAATACACGGACTTGGTCCAGGCCTTTAAGACGGCGAAAATCGACGAGGTGTCACTGGAGCATTGCACCTTATCCTACGACTTGATGGACCTCTGGAAGGAATGGGATTTCAAGGGCGACCTGGCGATCGGGGTAATTGACCAGAGGAGCGACGAACTGGAATCGCTGGAGACGGTCTGGGAGCGGGTGAAGCCGGCCCTGAAGTATTTTCCACCCGAACGGTTAATCCTGACGAGTGAGTGCGGGTTCGGTCACGTTCCGCTGGACATCACGCACGCCAAGTTATCCCGCCTCGTGGAGGCCTCCCGTTCCTTCCGGGAGAAGGATCTTTAGGGCACCGTTTTGATGGAGGCGACTTTCCGTTCGGGACCGAAGGTGATGTTGAGCATCACGGGTGGGCGGAAGGAAGGACCGTTGAAAGCGTAGCTGGAGGAGAAGGAGACCCCGTCCTCACCGAAGTGCCCGAGGTAGGACCAAGTGTCGCCGGGGCGCACTTCCGGGAGGACGAAGCGATCGCTCCGGTTGGGCGGACCGAGAGCGAGGTAAACGTGAAGAGGGGAATCGCCCACTTGGATCCTGGAGGCGAGAATTCGCTGCTGTTCGGCGGCGGGCAGTGCCTGAAAGGCGTCGGGGTATTGGCGGATCCGGTGGGCGGTTGTCGAGCCGCAGCCCGCGAAGGTGGCGACAACAAGGATACCGAGGAGGAGTGGAAGAAACCCGTTGAATCGGGCAAGGGGGCTTGCCATTTGGGCGTGATCCCTCATCCCTGTGGGAATGGCAAGGCTGAAAGCGATATTTTGGGATATTGACGGAACGCTGATCCGCTCGGGGGGGGCGGGCGAAAAGGCGTGGCTGCGTGCAATGAGATCGCTCTATGGCGTGGACGCGACGCTGCACGATTTTTCCTGGGCGGGGCGGACGGATCCCTACATCAGCATGCTTTTTTTCGAAAAGTTCGACCTTCCCACAGACCCTGAGGCGATCGACGCCTTTTTAGCGAAGTATGTGGAGTATCTTCCCGAGGAGCTGAGCCAGAACAACGGAGAAGTATTGCCGGGAGTGAGGGAACTTCTAGAGCACGTCCGTGAGCATGCGGAAGTGGAACAGGGTTTGTTAACGGGTAACGTACGGGAGGGTGCGGAACACAAGCTTCGGCATTACGGGATAGGGGACTATTTCTCGGTGGGTGGATACGCGGACGGACTTTACGACCGGCCAGCGATCGCGCGACAGGCGTTCGAAGCGGGGAGAAGGGCCTGGGATCCGACTCTGACCGGGGCGGAGGTTCTGGTGATTGGGGACACCCCCTTCGATATCCAGTGCGGGCGATCAATCGGGGCGCGGACGGTCGGGGTAGGAACGGGTTACTGCCAGGTGGAGGCGTTGGTGGCAGCGGAGCCGGACCACTACTTCCCGGATCTCAGTGAGGTCGGTCACTTTCTGGAGGAGATAGGTCTGGCTTAGGCTTTGTATCAGGGGTCTCCTGCTCGAAGGCGTGCAGGTGTTCCGTTTCCCCCGGGGTGGTCAGGACCTTGTAGATCGACCAGGTGAGAAGGAGGGTCACCGTCCCGATAGAAACAAGCATGACGAGGAATCCGGCGGTATTCATGAATCGGGAGTTTGCTTGATACGCGCTTTCAAAAGGGTAGTGGAAGGCAGGGTGAGGACGACGAAGATCCCGAAGAAGAGGATGAGGGAAACACTCAACCAGGCGACGAGGTTCGGCTCGATGAAGAGGTCTTTGATATAACCATTATACCCGTCACCGGTTCCAAACTGTTGAATCAGCCAGGTGCCGAAGATGCCAATAAGGAGGGCAGGGCAGACATATTTCATGATGAACCGGAAGACGGAAGGAATGCGGATGGCGGAACCCTGATGCGCCTCCTCAAAACCTTTATCAATGCCGATAACCCAGGCGAAAATGATAATCTCGATAAGGGAAAGGAGGACCATGAGAAGGTTGGCCACCCAGTAATCGATGGTGTCGAGGGCCTTCAGATCCTGGCTGAAGTAAAGGACGAAAAAAGTCCCGACACCGGTGATGAAACCGAGGATGGAAACGGACTGCTGCCGATTCAAGCTGAGGGACTCCTCGAGGTAGGCGATGCCCGGCTGGAGCATGGAAAGGGAACTGGTTACGGCGGCAAGGAAGAGGAGGAAGAAGAAGATAAACCCGAAGAGGGAACCTATGGGCATCTGGGCAAAGACGAGAGGAAGGACATTGAAGCCGATATCAAAGGTGCCGAGACCGATCCCGGCGAGGCCGGCGACACCGAAAAAGGCGACCCCGGCGGGGATACTGATCAGTCCACCAAGAGCCACTTCACAAAATTCATTGGCACTGGCGGCGGAAAGGCCACTGAGGATGAGGTCATCGTCCTTCTTAAGGTAACTGGCGTAGGTCACGATAATTCCGAAGCCGACGGAGAGAGAGAAAAAGATCTGTGAGGCAGCGGCCAACCAGAGGGAGGGATTGAGGAGTTGCTGGAACATGCTGCGGCGAACGACACGCAGCTCCACGGGGGCGAGCGGGACATCAGGGCTGGCCACTGCGTTCAGCCTGGTATCAAGAGCGGAGAGTTGCTCCTCCACGGTGCCGGTTTTCTTCCCCGGAAAGAACTCGGTATAGTAGGACCATTCACCGGATTCGGGATCCTGACGTTCGACGACGACCTTATTGGGGTTCCACATATAGCCGAGGCCGTTGCTGATATTTCGATCGGGGAAGGCGGGGTCGGGTGTGCCGAGGGTCAGCACCCGCACGAGGATAAGGACAGCCAAGACCACGAGAATGGGAACAGCAAACTTGCAGAACCACTCAATGCCCTTGGCGAGGCCCCTCCAGATGAGGATAAAATTAAGAATAAAGACG
This sequence comes from uncultured Opitutales bacterium, assembly GCA_964417945.1. Classification (GTDB taxonomy): domain Bacteria; phylum Verrucomicrobiota; class Verrucomicrobiia; order Opitutales; family JABSRG01; genus CAYQKH01. The sequence continues at coordinate 6,162 of CAYQKH010000001.1, read as the reverse complement.
AGGATGACATAAACGCCGATGTGCTGCACATCGAACTTGATAGCGGACCCGTTCTCGGAGGCCCCGATTAGGCCAACGAAAAAGCCCTGCGCCTCCTCGACGGATTCAAAGTTCAGATTGCCGAGGAGGTAATTGGTGGCGTAAGCGAGGCACCAGGCTTCGATCACGACGTAGTACATGTAGATTGATATCGGGATGACGATGGCGATGACGCCGAGGTAGCGGAATTTCGGGTTGCGGGTAATAGCGCCGAGAATAGAGGGCGAGGCGTTGAAGCCGAACTTTCCGCCAAAGCGCCCGAGGGTCCATTCCGCCCAGCAGATGGGCAGGCCGATGAGGAGAAAGGAGAGAAAGTAGGCCAGCATGAAGGCACCGCCTCCGTATTCGGCGACCTGGCCGGGAAAGCGGAGAAAATTCCCGAGGCCGACCGCACTTCCGGAAACGGCAAGGATGACGCCGAGGTTGGAGTTCCAGGAATCTTTCTTTTGGTTCTGGCTCATAACGTCGGACTGGGCGCCGGGCGGCGCACAGCGGGATTGGCCCTTTGGGGCCGCGCAACTTTTCAAACCCTGACAGGCGGAAAGGGCCGTGCAAGAACAAAGGCGGTTCAAAAGCGCTGGCTTCGGGCCAACAAACCCCTATGAATCAACGGTATCCCATGTTTCCACTGCTCGATCGGTATCTGTTTTTGGAATGGTCCAAGGTGTTTCTGCTGACGATCGGGGTCATCCTTGGGGTCCTGATCCTGGAGGACATGTACGACGACCTCTCGGACCTGCTTTCTTACGGCGCGCGCCTGGAATCGATTCTGGTGTATTACGGGGTGCTATTGCCGAGTTTTCTCCCGTTGATCCTCCCGATCGGGTTTCTGGTATCGCTGCTGGTCACGGTTGGGAGCTTTCACAAGAACAGCGAGATCGTCTCGATGCGCTCCAGCGGCCTTTCGCTGTGGCGGATCAGCCGGGTGCTGTGGATTGTGGGGCTGCTGTTGTCGCTGTTCTTGCTGTATTTAAATGCGCGTGCGGTGCCGTGGTCGGTGGAGACTTCCCGGGAGCTTTTGAATGTCATGCGTTTTGCAAGCGAAGCGGAGGCGAAGGGTGCCGACGAAGTGGGGTTGGTGCCGAACCTGTCCTTCGACAACGCCCGCGAGAACCGCCTGTGGTTCATGAACGCTTTCAGTGAACGGGCCTATCTTGGAACGGGGGTGACGGTTTTCAGCCGAAACGAAGCGGGCCGGGAGTATTATCGGATCATGGCACGGGAAGGACTTTTCAATGAGGAAACGGGCTATTGGAGCTTTCTTGAGGGAAGGGAGCTTTACTTTTCGGAGACCGGGGAGCCAGTGCGCTCGATTCCTTTCGAGCGATTGGAAAAACCGGTTTACACGGAGAGCCCGCAGTTGATGATGGCTTTGAACAAGCGACCGAAGGACCTCTCCCTTTTCGAGATTTCGGGAATTCTCCAGCAGGTGAGCCCAGGAGAGAATCCGCGCGTCACGGCCTACCTGGTGCAGTATTACGAGATCCTGGCGGGGCCCTTCAGTTGCCTGGTGGTGGTTGGGCTGGCGATACCCTTTGCGGTGGCTGGGGTGCGGACCAGTCCGATGGTGGGGGTATCGAAGTCGGTGGGCTACTTCCTCGCCTTTTATTTCCTGGCGAACTTTTCGGCGATTCTCGGGGAGCGGGGAGTGATTCCGGCATTACCGGCGGCGTGGTTCCCCTATGTTTTTATGCTGGCGATCGGACTGGTATTCTTCCACCGGCAGCGTTAGGGAACCCCGGCGGTATAAGGAAAACTCTTGCCCCATGAAGATAGAAATTAAAGATAAAGTGAGCTCTCAGGCTTTCCCCATCAACCCAACCAAGCGTGGTTAGATTTGCGGCCCCACGAATCGGAAGCATCCATGGCAAAAACAGCCAAGGCTGAGCTTAAACTGATTGCGCGAACGCGTCCCCGGGTGCTTCGGGGGCATCCCTGGGTGTATGCGAACGAGGTGCAGCAGACCTTGCCGAGGGAGTTCGACGGGCGTGCGATCCCGCTTCGGGATGCGCGTGGTCGGCAGCTTGGGGTGGGGATTTACAACAGCCAATCCCAGATCTGTTGGCGTCGGTTGAAATCGCGGGGAAAATCGACGGATTTCGATGTTAAATATTTACGGGAGGCGTTGACGGCGGCGGTTTCGCTTCGGGAGAAGCGGGTGCCGGGCGATTTCCGGCGGCTGGTGGCCTCGGATGCAGATTTCATACCTGGGCTGATGGTGGACCAATTCGGCGGCGTTCTGCTGGTCCAGGCGCTGACCAAAGGGGTGGATTTCCAGATGGAGCCGATCTCGGCGATCCTGCGGGAACTGCTGTCCCCGGATGAAATCATTTACCGGAATGATTCCCCGGTTCGGGCATTGGAGGGATTGAAGGAGGAGGTAAAGACCGGGTCGGGCCTGCCCTTTGCGGCGCGTTGGTTCCAAGTAGACGGGATCGAGTATTTTCTAGACCTGGGTTCGCCGAGAAAGGCGAGGTTTCACATCGAGCAGCGCAGCCAGCACACGCGGGTGGCCTCCTATGCCCGTGGGCGCACGGTGTTGGACGCCTTTTGCAACTTGGGTTCCTTCGGCTTGCAGTGCGCCGGGGCGGGAGCCCGGAAAGTGGTCGCAGTGGATCTGGCGGAGGAAGCAATCAAATTAACCCGGTTGAACGCGGGCAAAAACCAATTGGCGATCCAGGCGATCCAGGGGGATGTTTTCGGCTACTTCAACGGCTTGAAAAAGAAAGAACAGTTCGACCTGATCGTGCTTTCGCCTCCTTCATTCGCCCGCAACCGGAAGGCGGTGCCGAATGCGGTCCGCAACTACAAGGACCTGAACTTGAAGGGTCTGAAGGCCTTGAGTCCGGGCGGAATCCTGGCCACCTACAGTTGTTCCCCTTACATCGACGGCCCGACGTTCGAGACCGTCGTTCACGAAGCGGCAATTCTGGCGAAGCGGAACCTCCGAATCCTGGAAACGGTAGAGCAGCCCCTCGACCATCCGGTGCTCCTGAACCTTGCGGAGAGTCGGTTTCTCCGTGGATATATCCTCGAGTTGGCTTGATCTGTCTGGATGAGGAACGGGTCGACAGGACGGATCCTCTGGATGTTGAAGGCGCCGGAAGTCGGCCGGGTAAAAACCCGGTTGGCGGAGGCCGTGGGGGCGAAGAAGGCCCGTGAGGTCTATGTTCGACTGGTGGAATGGAGTTGGAAGCGGCTGGGGCGCCACTTTCCGGGGGAGGTCCATTTTGATCCGCCGGAGGCGGAGGCAGCAATGCGGGCATGGCTGGGAGGGGAGGTGTCCTACTACCGGCAGGAGGGGGGAGACCTGGGAGAGCGCTTGACCTGGGCGGTGGCGTCGGCCTTCCGGCGCTCGGGGGAGCCGCTACTGGTGGTGGGGGGAGATTGTCCCTACCTGGAGCGCTCCCACGCGATGGCGGCCTTTCGGGGGCTTTCGCGGGCGGATGTCGTTTTGGGTCCAGCTCTGGATGGAGGCTATGTTTTGATCGCGATGAAAACGGAGGAGCCCGCGCTGTTCGAGGGGATCCCCTGGAGCACGGGTTCGGTTTTGGAGGCGACCCTTGAGCGGGCACGGGCTTGCGGACTGACGGTAAAGCAACTCGCTCCGCTGGAGGACGTGGATGAGCTCTCCTCCTGGGAGCGGGCCCGCCGTGTCCTCGGGCTGTAGGGCGGATGTTGCCTGAACGCTATGGTGTCGTGATGGTGACGTAGTCCAACACCGCTTTGTGTGTGCCCGGCACGGCACAATAAAGCGAAGCCAACTGGTTTACACCCGAAGGTGAATGTCGCAGTTGTACAGAAGAGCATCGTGTCATTACCCGGAACGACTTCGCCTTGGGGGCTACGACGGGTCTTCGAGGTAGGGATAGCAACGCGGTCGCAATACCTCGAAGAGCGAAGAAGGGACCCGCCTGACTTCGGCAAACTTAGTCGAGTCGTGATGTGGTGTTGGGGTGGGGAGAGTCAAGGCTCCCCGCTACCCGATTGGGCTGCTTTGTCCAGAGCAATCTCGAGTGGTGTTCTGATAGCCTCAAATGTTTCGGCTACATTTTTTAGATAGATTAATTTATCTCGGAACTCCTCGGTAGTGAATGCTCCTTTACCACCTTCTATTTCTGGTGCATGAAAATGGATTGGTTTCTGTAGCCAACCGCGCCATTCCCAAGAGCCATGTGAAATAATGTTTCTTAAGTGCCTGCATTCTTCAATTTGTGCATGCCACTCGAAGAAAGCATCATAAATTTTATATTCTTTTGTTAGGGATATTACTTTCTTTAGTTTTGAGTCAAAGGAGGCGGAATGCTTTGTAAATGCGTAAAAATTCAATTTCGCCTTCTGTATTCATTTACTGATCATAAGAAATTTGCTTTTTAGCGGCGTTGGTTGCTGAGCTAGAGTCGAAACGCATCCGGATGATCCTGCTGGATCATTTCTGCTACGCGATCATCCAACTCCTTGATCTGTAAGGTGATAGACTCAATCTGGATCAATCGTCAGTCAACCGGGTTCAGCTCTTGCGGCTCCAAAAAATCTGTTGCTCGGTAGGCAAACACATCTGCCCTCAAACCCGAGAGCAACATCACTCCAAGGCTCTTCACCATTCCACGGACACTATTGATCAGTTTGGTCCGGTCTCCATGATCATCACAGCTTTTGGCCACATCCGCCACGGCTCCTTCATCCATAATTGTAAAAAACGCTCTACCCCTGGACGGTGCGGATCTGGGTGGTATCGACGACTTTTCCCCGCGCGAGGATATTGGTGGTTACGATGAGGAGGTCGCCGGGGCGGACCCAATTTTGGCGGAGGAGGTAGGCGAAGGCGGTTTCAATGGTGGTCTCGGGGTCGTCGTCGAAGTCGATGAGGAAGGGTTCGATTCCCCACTCAATGAGCAATTCGCGAAAGAGGTGTTCATCGTCGGTAAAGGCGTAAACAGGGCTCTTGGGGCGGAGTGAGGAGAGCCGGCCTGGGAGGTATCCCCGGCGGGTGAAGACGACAATCCCGACATGGCCGAGTTCCATGGCGAGGTAGGCGGCGGAGCGGAGCATTTTGCCCTTGGGGCTTTTGAGAACAATATCCCGATTGGGTTCCCCGGGGTGGGTTTCCTCCATTTGTGCGGCGATCCGTTTCATGACTTCGACGCACTCAAGCGGGTATTTCCCGGTGGTGGTTTCGGCGGAGAGCATGATACAGTCAGCCTGTTCGATAACGGCCTGGGCGACATCGGAAACCTCGGCCCGGGTGGGAACCGGGTTTTCCACCATGGACTCGAGCATATGGGTGGCGACGATGACGGGTTTCCCGAGTTTGATGCAGGATTTGACAGCGCGGTGCTGGATAATGGGGAGGATTTCGTAGGGGCACTCAATGCCGAGATCCCCGCGGGCGACCATCAAGCCATCGGCCGCCTGAATAATATGGTCAAGGTTGGCGATGGCCTGTTGATCTTCGACCTTGGCGATGACGCGAGCACGGGACCCATGGTCGGAAAGGTAGCGTTTGAGGATATCGACATCGTCCGGTTCACGAACAAAGGAGAGGGCAACAAAGGTAATCTCCTCCTCGATCGCGATGCGTAGATCCTCGCGGTCCTTCATCGTAAGAGAGGGGAGCCGAACCCGAACGCCGGGCAGATTGATATGTCTGCGGCTGCCGAGTGGGCCGGGGATGACGACGCGGCAGCGGAGCCGATCGGGCAGGGCCTTGAGGACCTCGAAGCGGATAAGTCCGTTGTCGACGAGGACGGAGTCGCCGGGCTTCACGTCCTCGACGAGGTGGGGGTAATTGACTTCGACCTGCCGGAAGGGGCCCTGGGGAGCATTTTCCGCGATGGTCAGATCGAAGGTCTCATTCGGTTCCAGCGGGTAGGGTGTGGCCAGCGGGCCGGTGCGAATTTCGGGTCCCTTAATATCCATGAGGGTGGCAATCTGGCGCCCGGAGAGCCGACAGGCCTCGCGAATGCGATCGAGGATCTCCCGGGTCCACGCGTGTGAGGCGTGCGCCATGTTGATCCGGCAAACATCTACGCCGCAATCGATGAGACGCCGAAGGATTTCCGGGGATTCGACAAGCTGGCGGTGCGCCACCCGACGGCACTGTCCTGGATCCCGGCGCTCGGC